>JBPCNZ010000034.1:0-17205 GCA_051000755.1 Acidimicrobiales bacterium
ACCGGGTCGATCTCGTACTCCCGCTTGTAGGCGATCCACGTGTCGATGAGGTCGTCGGTGAAGACCCCGCCGGCCTTGAGGAACTCGTTGTCGGCTTCCAGGGCGGCGAGGGACTCCTCGAGTGACGCCGGCACCGTCGGCACCTTGGCCAGCTCGGCGGGCGGGAGGTCGTAGAGGTCCTTGTCCACCGGGTCGGGCGGCTCGATCTTGTTCTGCACCCCGTCGAGGCCGGCCATCAACATGGCCGAGAACGCCAGGTACGGGTTGCAGGACGGGTCGGGGCAACGGAACTCGACCCGCTTGGCCTTGGGGCTCTTGGAGTACAGCGGGATGCGGCACGCCGCCGAACGGTTGCGCTGGCTGTAGACCAGGTTGACCGGGGCCTCGTAGCCGGGGACCAGGCGCTTGTAGCTGTTGGTGGTGGGTGCGGCGAAGGCCAGGACCGCGGGGGCGTGCTTGAGCAGCCCACCGATGTACCACCGGCCCAGGTCCGACACGCCGGCGTAACCCACCTCGGAGTAGAACAGCGGCTCGCCGCCCTTCCACAGCGACGAGTGCACATGCATCCCCGAGCCGTTGTCGCCGAAGAGAGGCTTGGGCATGAACGTGGCCGACAGTCCCCGGGCCTTGGCGACCGACTTCACCACGTACTTGTAGAGCATCAACTTGTCGGCCATGGCCGCCAACGTGTCGAATCGCATGTCGATCTCGGACTGCCCGGCGGTGCCCACCTCGTGGTGCTGGATCTCGATCTCGATGCCGAGTTGCTCCATGACCAGGATCATCTCGGTGCGGATGTCCTGGAAGTGGTCCATGGGGGGAACGGGGAAATAGCCCTGCTTGTGGCGAGGCTTGTAGCCCAGGTTGGGCTCACCGTTGGGGCCGGGCTTGCCGGAGTTCCAGATGCCCTCGATCGAGTCGATGGCGTAGAACGCCTGGTTGGCTGTCTGGTCGAACCGGATGTCGTTGAAGAGGAAGAACTCGGCCTCGGGCCCGAAGTAGGCGGTGTCGGCAATGCCGGTGGACACCAGGTAGTCCTCGGCCTTCTTGGCCACGTAGCGGGGGTCGCGGCTGTAGGACTCCCCGGTGACGGGGTCGCGCACGAAACAATTGATGTTGAGGGTCTTGTGCTCCCGGAACGGGTCGATGACGGCCGTGTCGGGATCGGGGACCAGGAGCATGTCCGACTCCTGGATCTCCTGGAAGCCGCGGATCGACGAGCCGTCGAAGCCCGACCCCTCCTCGAAGCTGTCCAGCGTCAGCTCGTGAGCCGGCATCGAGTAGTGCTGCATCAGTCCTGGCAGGTCCGAGAATCGAAAATCGATGATCTGGACGCCCTCGCTCTCGACGAGGGCCACCACCTCTTCTGGTGTGCGCTTCACCGTCAACGTGCCTCCCTAACTACCGACCCGGACGTCGGTTGCACGAGTCTGCCAGAACGCCCGTCACGCCAGCGCCTCGCAGCACGTCTCCACGATGAGACGGGTCACGGTGTAGGGGTCGGCGTTGGCGTTGGGCCTGCGGTCCTCGATGTAGCCCTTCTTGTCCGACTCGACTTGCCAGGGGATCCGCACCGAGGCGCCACGGTCGGAGACCCCGTAGCTGAACTCGTTCCACAGGGCCGTCTCGTGGAGGCCGGTGAGGCGGTCCTCGATGCCGTGGCCGTAGTTGGTCACGTGCTCCTCGACCCGCTTGCCGAGCGCTTCGGCGGCGGTCACGACCGGCGGGTAGCTGGTGCGCATGGCGTGGGTGGAGAAGTTGGTGTGGGCGCCGGCGCCGTTCCAATCGCCGCGCACGGGCTTGGGATCGAACGTGATGGAGATGTGGAAGTCCTCGCCGAGGCGGTGCAGCAACCAGCGGCACAGCCACAGCTGGTCGGAAACGGCCAGCGGGTCGAGGGGCCCGACCTGGAACTCCCACTGGCCGGGCATGACCTCGGCGTTGATGCCCGACACGCCGAGGCCAGCCTTCAGGCAGGCATCCAGGTGGGCCTCGACGAGAGGACGACCGTAGATCTCGTCGGCGCCGACGCCGCAGTAGTACGGGCCCTGGGGGCCGGGATAGCCGCCCTTCTCGGGGAAGCCGAGGGGGCGGCTGCCCTTGAACATGGTGTACTCCTGCTCGATCCCGAAGATCGGCTCCTGGTCCTTAAAGAGGTCGTAAGCCGTGGCCAGGGCATGGCGGGTGTTGGTGATGTGCGGCTTCATGTCCGTGTAGAGGACCTCGCACATGACCAGGAGGTCGTCGCCTCCCCGGATGGGGTCGGGGCAGGAGAACACGGGCTGGAGGACGCAGTCGGAGGCCTTTCCTGGCGCCTGGTTGGTGCTCGAACCATCGAATCCCCAGATGGGCAGCGACACAGGAACGGACTCGAGGATCTTGGTCTTGGAGCGCAGCAGCGGTGCGGGCTCAGTACCGTCGATCCAGATGTACTCGGCTCTGATGGGCATGGCTGCCAGGGTGGCAGGTGACCGTCAGGAGCGGCACCAAGTTACGTGAACGCTGTGTGACATTGGCGTTTCGCCGCCGGCAACGGCCTATCGTTGCGTTCCACTATGGAACGTCAGACCGATTATGTGCTGCGCACGGTGGAGGAACGAGGGGTCCGCTTCGTCCAACTCTGGTTCACCGACGTGCTCGGCGTTCCCAAGTCGTTCAACATCACCCCCGCCGAGCTGGAGAACGCCCTCGGGGAGGGGATGACCTTCGACGGTTCGGCCATCGACGGCTTCAGCCGGGTGCAGGAGAGCGACGTGCTCGCCATGCCCGACCCCAAGACCTTCCAGCTCCTGCCGTACCAGACGGAGGCGTCGCCGGTCGCCCGGGTGGTGTGCGACGTGTTGAACCTCGACGGGACCCCGTTCGAGGGTGACCCCCGCCAGGTTCTCCGCCGGACCCTCGAACGGGCCCGCAGCCTCGGCTTCTCCTTCTACGCCGCCCCCGAGCTGGAGTACTTCTACTTCGCCCAACCGCAGGAGAGCGTCTCCGACGGCGTGCCGCCGGTTCCTCTGGACCGGGGCTCCTACTTCGACCTGACCACCAACGACCTGTCCACCGACCTGCGCCGCCAGTCGGTGCTCACCCTGGAGGACATGGGCATTCCCGTCGAGTACAGCCAGCACGAGGACTCGCCCAGCCAGCACGAGATCGACCTGCGCTACACCGACGTTTTGACCATGGCCGACACGGTCATGACCACCCGGATGGTGGTCAAGGAGATCGCCGCCCTGCGCGGGGTGCTGGCCAGCTTCATGCCCAAGCCGCTGGCCGGGGTCCAGGGCTCGGGCATGCACACCCACATGTCGCTCTTCGACGGCGACACCAACGCCTTCCACGACGACAACGACGACTACAACCTGTCGTCGGTGGCCCGGGGCTTCATCGCCGGGGTCCTGCACCACGCCCGGGAGACCACGGCGATCACCAACCAGTGGGTCAACTCCTACAAGCGCCTGATCGTGGGCTACGAGGCCCCCGTGTACATCTCCTGGGCCCGCAACAACCGCTCCGCGCTGGTCCGGGTCCCGCCCACCAAGGCCGGCAAGCGCGACTCGACCCGGATCGAGTACCGCGCCCCCGACTGCGCCTGCAACCCCTATCTGGCCTTCGCCGTGCTCCTGGCCGCGGGCCTGACAGGGATCGAGAAGGGCTACGACCTGCCTCCGGAGGCCTCCGCCAACCTCTACCGTCTGTCGGAGCAGGAGCGGGTGGCCGAGGGCATCGACGCCCTGCCCGGTTCCCTCTCCGAGTCGGTGGACGCCATGGAGAGCTCAGAGCTGATGGCCTCCACGTTGGGTGAGCACGTCTTCGAGTGGTTCATCCGCAACAAGCGCGCCGAATGGGCGGACTACAAGGCCGAGGTGACCCCGTTCGAGTTGCGCCGGTATCTCCGCTCGCTCTGAGCGAGCCCATCCCGGCTCATGGAATCGCTCCTGATCTTCCCCGATCCCGGCCCTACTGCGCTCATCCAGGCCCTGGATGCGGGCGGCTATCCGTGGACGGCCGTCGGCACCCCCGAGAAGGCACCGGGGGCCGAGCCGGCCGACGGGTGGTCCGGTGCGATCGTCTGCGCCGACGAGGACCCCGACGGCGCCTTCGCCATGTGCCGCAGCCTGCGCAAGGGTGACCTCTCCCTCGAGCCTCTCCTGTTGGTGATGAACGGGGCCCAGCTGACGGACCTCGAGCTCCGTGAGGATCTCTTCGACGACTTCTGCCTCACGCCGCTGGTGACCGCCGAGCTGGCCGCCCGCCTGGCCCACCTGTTCTGGCGGACCGGCCGGGGGACCCGTCCCGAGCTGGTGGAGTACGGCCCCCTCGTGTTGAACCTGGAGACGTACCAGGCCGTGGTCGCCTCCCGCCCTCTCGACCTGACCTACATGGAGTACGAGCTCCTCAAGTTCCTGGCCACCCACCCCGGGCGGGTGTTCACCCGGGAGACGCTGCTCAGCCGGGTGTGGGGCTACGAGTACTACGGCGGGGCCCGGACCGTCGACGTCCACATCCGGCGGCTGCGGGCCAAGCTCGGCGAGGAGCACGCCAACCTGATCGCCACGGTCCGATCCGTCGGCTACCGCTTCGGGCAGGGTCGCTGGAGCCTCTGAGCTCGGGGCGCGGTGCATTCTTCTCGGCCCCGGCGAATCGAAGGCACTTGGGGAATGTCCTCCCGTCTTCCCGCTCAGTCGCCGACCCGGGCCCACGCCTCGATCTCGATCAGCCCCCCCAGGGGCAGAGCGGCCACTGCCACCGCCGAGCGAGCCGGTCGGTGGTCCCCGAATCCGGCCATGTACCGCTCGTTGACCGTCGCGTAGTCGGCCATGTCGGTGAGGAACACCGTCGTCTTGACCACCGATGCGAGGGAGGCGCCGGCCCCGGCGAGGAGGGCTTCGAGGTTGGCGATGGCCTGGCTCAGCTGCGGGCCCACGCCCCCGTCGACCAGGGCCCCGTCGCGGAGGCCGAGCTGCCCGGAGCAGATCAGCCAGTCGCCGGTGCGGACCAGTGGCGTGTAGGGCCCTACGGGTGTGCTCATCGGTAACTCCCTCGTCTTGTGGGCCACTGTCGGGGCAGCCCTTGGGCGATCCAGGTTGCCGCCGCCACGGCCGCGAAGACAGCATCGGAGGCCCGCACCGGGAGCCCGTCGGCGCCGGCCGGGTCGATCTCGACGTGCACCGGTGGGGTGTCCTTGGCCCGCAGGACCCCGAAGCTGCGGATGGTCAGGTCCTCGGGGACGCCGTCCGCGTTGAGGGCGATGGCTTCCGAGCAGACCCAGCCGAGACCCATGTGGGCGGCGCCGACGGCGTAGGAGCGCAGCACCACCTCGTCGAGGACGGCGCCACAGCGGACCCGGAGCGCGACCGTGGCGGGGGCGCCGCCGGCGTCCACCTCGACGGTGGCCTCGGCGCCTGCCCCCCACGGCAGGGTGACCGTGGCCCGGCCGACGCCGGGGTTCGTCTCCTCGGCCAGGGATCCCACGGCGGCGCAAAGCACCGCCGCCTCGGCCCACCCCGCCGCCCGGATGTCGACCGAGGTGGCCGGACCGGTGACGTCGAGCTCCTCGACGACGAGGCCGGGGGCGACCGACGCCACCGCCTCGGTGATGCCGGGGGTGGCCGCCACCCGCAGGATCCCGGTGCCGTCCGCCCGGATCCCGGCCGCCATCGGAGGGCGCTTGGGTCCGAGGCGGACGACGTCCTCCCGGGACAGGACGACGAGGACGGGGCGGCCGTGGTCGTCGGCCAGGCGCCGGGCGGTGGCGGCCGCGATGGAGGAGGTCTTGGCGCCGAACGCCCCGCCGTTGGCCGCGGGCGACACCGGGACGCCGCCCGGGACGCACCACGACGCGTCGGGCTCCAGGTAGGCGGGTTCGACCCACGTGGTGCGCAGCGTCAGGGCCCAGGGCCCGGGGGGCACCTCCAGCGGATAGGTGACCTGGTGGCCACTGCGCCGGCCCTGCACCCCGCCCACGGCGGCGCGGGCCGCCCCGACCGTCTCGCCGATCTGCCAGCTCCCCTGCCCGTCGGGGACGGCGACCAGGCACCCGGCGGGTGCGGTGTCGGCGGCGAACGGCGCTCGTCCGAGCGTGACGTGGGGACCGACGTCCTGGGGGACGCCACCCTCCAGGGAGGCCCGCCGGCTTGCGGCCTCGAGGTCCCGGCCCCCCGAGCCAGAACGACGCGACCCAGGGCGTCGGGAGCAGGCCGCGTCGACGATGGTGCGCCAACCCGTGCAGCGGCACAGGTGGGCCAGGAGGGCCGACTCCACCCGGTCCGGCGCCGGGTCGGCGCCGAGGGCGGCCAGGCGGACGAGGATGCCCGGCGTGCAGAAGCCGCACTGGCTGGCCCCGGCTGCGGTCAGCGACTCGACCAGGGGCTGCACCACCTCGTCGTCGAGCCCGTCCACGCTGGTCACGGACCGTCCCGCCACCCGCCGCAGCGGGGTCACGCAGGCGACGCGGGGGGAACCGTCGACCAGCACCGTGCAACACCCACACTGGCCCTGCGGGCTGCAACCGTCCTTGACCGACGTGACGCCGACATGGTCCCGTAACGCATCGAGCAGTGAGCCCCCGTCGCCGGGGATGCTCACTGCTCGACCGTCAACTCGGAGATGGGTGACCACCCCGGCGCTGGTACTGCTCAGCGGAGGCGGCTCAGCTGAAGGACTGACCGCAGCCGCAGGTGCGGGAGGCGCTCGGGTTGTTGATGGAGAACCCGGCGCCCTGGAGGCCGTCCTTGAAGTCCAGGCTGGCGCCCTTGAGCAGATCGGCGCTGGCGGGGTCGATGACGACCTGGACCGTCCCGAAGGTGGAGATGATGTCGTCGTCGGCCTTGTCGCTGTCGAAGAACATCTCGTAGCTGAAGCCCGAACAGCCGCCGGGACGCACCGCGACTCGCAGCGCCAGGTCAGGATTACCTTCCTGAGCAATGAGCTCGCCGACCTTCGCCACGGCGGCGTCGGTAAGGGAAATCGCTTCGGTCTGGGTGGCTTCGGTATGGGTGGTGCTCACCGACTCCTCCTTCGCTCAGGGAGGCCCCCGCATGGGCGGCCGACCGCTTGTGATCGATCGCTGGCAATGCTACCGGACCTGGCGCCTTCCCGTCCGCCGGTACACTTCGGTCGTGGAGGACGGCAACGAGGGACCCATCGCCGAATCGGTCATCCGTGAGGCCATGCGCGGGGTCATCGACCCGGAGTTGGGCGATGACGTGGTCGATCTCGGCATGTACCAGGGCGCCCGGATCGCCGCCGACGGGACCGTGGTCGTCGATCTGGCCCTGACCACCGCCGCCTGCCCTCTCCGCGGCCAGCTGACCCGGGACGTCACCGAGAGGATCAGCCGCCTGCCGGGGATCCGTGAGGTGTCGGTCAACACCACGGCCATGGATGCCGAGCAGCGCTCCGCCCTGATGGCCCGGGCCCGGTGGAAGGCGAGGGACCGGGCCGCCACCACCCGCATCCCCAGCCGGACCCGGGTGCTGGCCATCTCGTCGGGCAAGGGTGGCGTGGGCAAGTCGTCGATCACCGTGAACTTGGCCGCGGGGCTGGCCCAACGGGGTTTCCGGGTGGGCGTCCTCGACGCCGACATCGCCGGTTTCTCCGTGCCCCGGATGTTGGGGATGGAGGGCCGCCTCAACGCCCAGAAGGGGTCCGGGCCCGACGCCAAGGCCCAGATCGAGCCCATGACGATGACCGTCGGTGAGGGATCCATCGAGGTCCTGTCGATGGGCTTTCTCTCGGCCGAGGACGAAGCGGTGATGTGGCGGGGCCTGATGCTGAACCGGGCCGTCCAGCACTTCGTCGAGGATGCCGCCTGGGGGGACCTGGACTACCTCCTGGTGGACATGCCGCCGGGCACCGGCGACGTGCAGATGGGCCTGGCCCGGATGCTTCCCCGGGCCGAGATGCTCATCGTCACCACGCCTGCTCTCGCCGCCCAGAAGGTGGCGGTGCGGGCCGCGGACATGGCCCGCAAGGGGTATCTGAGGGTGGCCGGGGTGGTGGAGAACATGAGCGGCTTCGTCTGTGACCACGGCGAGCGCTACGAGCTGTTCGGCGCCGGTGGCGGCGACCGCCTGGCCCGGGAGATCGGCGCTCCCCTGCTGGCCCGGATCCCGCTCGAACCGTCGGTCTCCCGCGGCGGGGACCAGGGCCAGCCCGCCTCCATCAGTGACGGGCCCGCCACTGGGGCGTGGGCCGAGCTGGTCGGCGCCGTCATCGCCGTCGCCCCGGTCGTGGAGATGTCCGACTGCTCGGCCCGGATCTTCGATGTGGTCGCCGCCGGGCTCGACGCCAAAGACGCCCGCTCAGCCGGAGCCTGAACCGCAGGCGCCTGAACCGCCGGCGCCTGAACCGGCGGATCAACCGGCGCCGGCACCGCCGCCTCGGGCCTCGGCGGGGACCGCAGGATCCCACCACGGAGCGTCGAGCTCGTCGGGATCGACACCGGCGGCCCGGCCCTCGTGTCCCAGCTTCCTGAGGTGGGCCCAGACCGAGTAGCGGGCCACCGGGTGCAGGGCCTCGGGCACATCGGTGTAGAGCATCCCGACCAGGTCGGCCGGGGTGGCCCCGGCCGACCCGGCCCGGCGGAGGCCGTCGACGACCTGAGCCTCCCGGGACCGGCGGTGGGCGAGATAGCCGTCGAGCACGGCACCGGGGTCGTCGATCATGGCTCCGTGGCCGGGGGCGATGCGGCGGGGCCGGAGATCCCGGACCCGCTCGAGGGCGTTCAGGTAGGCGGCCATGTCGCCATCGGGCGGGGCGATCACGACCGTGGAACCGGCCATGACGTGGTCGCCGGAGAACAGGAGACCGGTCCCGGCCAGCTCGAAGCACAGGTGGTTGGAGGCGTGGCCGGGCGTGTGGACGGCCGTGAGGGTGACCTCGGAGGTGGTGAGGCGGTCGCCGTCGCCCAGGCGGCGGTCGGGGGCGAACGCCATATCGTGGGCGTCGAGGTGGTGGCGGTCGCTCCCGGCGGGGGCAGGCCCGAAGCCCAGCACCTCGGCACCGGTGGCGGCCGCCAGGCGGCCCGACAGCGGTGAATGGTCGACATGGGTGTGGGTCACCACCACCCAACCGACCCGGTCGCCGGCCACCTCCAGGATGGCGTCGAGGTGGGCGTCGTCGTCAGGCCCGGGATCGATGACCGCCACCCGGTCCTCCCCCACCAGGTAGGTGTTGGTCCCCGGACCGGTCATGATCCCCGGGTTCGGGGCCACGAGCCGGCGGACACCGGGCGCCACGTCGCGGGCCACCCCGGGGTCCATCAGGGGCCCGGCGTCGCCGCCGGCCGGGGCCGGGCCGGTCACGGGCGGCGTCGGAGGACGGGTCGGGGCACAACCATGGACCTGACGCTACCGGGGCCGGCCGCCGCGCCTGCGAGGGTCGAGGGGACCCGATTTGGCTACGGTACGGGTATGGCAACGTCGGGCGAGGGTAGGCGTGTGTCCCCGACGACCAGGACCTCGGGCGATGGCGGGCTCTTCGAGCCGGCCGCCAGGACCCCTCCGAGCGGCACCCGCGGGGTCAACGGTGCGGGCCGCGGCGGGGCCCGGCCGCCGGCTCCCCGCCCGGGTCTGCGCTACCGGATCCTGCCTCGCACCCTCATCGGCCTCGCCGCCCTCATCCTGGCCTTCGCCCTCGGGGCGGGGTTCAGCGGGGTCGTCCTCTACTCGTACTACCAGTACCACCTGGACCAGACCAACGGCCGGGTCAACGCCTTGATCAACGGCTACAAGAAGCAGTTCGCCAACGCCGAGGGGGACCTGCAGGCATCGGCCAACGCGGCCAAGGGGCAGATCCAGAGCCAGTTGGCGCCCCTCCAACAACTCCAGGCCGACCCCAAGACTCTGGGCCTGCTGGTCAAGAACCTCTCGCCTTCGCTGTTCTTCGTCCACACCCAGGACGCCAACGGCCAACCGTCGGTGGGGACGGCCTTCGTGGTCTCCTCGAACGCCCAGCAGTCACTGCTCCTGACCTCGGCCACCACCGTCTCGGCCAGCCAGCAGAACCCGGCACCGGCGGTCTACGTCCGCCAGAACAGCAACGACACCAAGGTCACGGTCCGCACCGTCGACACCCAGTACGACCTGGCCCTGATCGTCCTGCCCCGGGGCCGCCTGCCAGTGATCAAGGTGGCCCCGGCCAGCCCCACCCCCGCCATCGGCGACAAGATCTTCGCCATGTCCGGTCAGGGCACGGCCGGCGCCGGGGTGTCCCAGGGCGCCCTGACCGACGTCTCCGCCGCGGGTGTGTCGGAGAACGCACCGATCGGCCAGGCCTTCCAGGGCGGTCCTCTGGTCAACGCCGCCGGCCAGGTGGTGGCCATCGCCTCCCGGGCCTACGCCCCCGAGGGGTTCCCGTCCGACGCAGTGTGGTTCGCTCCCTACCCCCAGGCCGCCTGCTCCAAGGTGATCAGCTGCCCCCAGGGCTCCATCGGCGCCAGCCAGGGCTCCTAGAGCTCACGTCCCGGGCGGGCCCGTCCCCGACGGTGCCGTGGTGGGCGCGGGGACGATGCCGCCCGTCGGGACGGTCGTGGTGGTCGCCGGCGCCGAGTACGAGGGGGCAGGCGCGTATGGCAGGCGCGGGCCGGAGGGCCCGCTGGCGTAGGGACCCCCGGTCGGCGTGTCCCTGGGGGTGCTGGGATCGCCGGGCTGGAGAGGCGGGACGGTGGCCGGCGTCGGGGAGAGGGCGACGGCGGGAGGCTGGATGGGCGCGGGCTGGCTGAACGGGGTGACGGGGACCGACGCCAACGCCGAGGTCATGAACGACTGCCACGTCATGGCCGGCCACGTCCCTCCGTAGACGGGCTGGATGCCCTTGACGTTGCCGATGCTCTTCGACTCGCTGTCGGCCTTGCCCATCCACACCGCGGTGGAGAGGCTCGGGGTGTAGCCCGCGAACCAGGCGTTGGTGTAGTTGCTCGTCGTCCCGGTCTTGCCCGCCGCGGGCCGGCCCAGCTGGGCTGCGGTGCCCGTCCCGCTGGCGATCACCCCCTGGAGGACGTTGGTCACATTGTCGGCCACGTTGGCCGGCAGGACGGCGGTGGTGCCGGGGGCACGGGCGATGTTGTTGACGAGCGCCTTGCCCGAGTTGTCGAGGATCTCGAGGATGGGGGTGGGTTCGGCCCGCCGGCCGTGATTGTCGAGGACGCCGTAGGCCGACGCCATGTCGAGCGGCGACACACCGACGACACCCAGGGCGTAGGTCTGGCAGTAGGTCTGGACCCGCGGCGAGTAGTAGGCCGAGGAGATCCCCATGGCCTTGGCCGTCTTGGCCACGTTGGCGCAGCCCACCACCGGGGCCAGCTGGGCGTAGACGGTGTTGGTCGACTGGGCCATGGCGGTAGCCAAGGTCTGCTGGCCGCCAGAGAAGCCCGGCTCGTCGTTGGAGATGGTGCAGCTGTTGGAAGGGGACACCTTGCAGTTGGGGATGGGCAGGACGCCCGGGGCGTCGAAGGTCCTGGTGGGCTGGATACCCTGCTCGAAGGCGGTGGCCAGCACAAACGGCTTCCACGCCGAGCCCGGTTGGCGACCACCGGCCCCCCCGGTGATGGTGTTGCCGCTATAGCAGGTGGCCGGCACCTCGATGGCCGAGAGGGGAACACCCTTGGGGTACTCGCAGCCGCCCAGGGCGAAGTTGTCGTTGGCGTACTTGCCGGTGCCGCCGAAGCCCCGGCCGCCGACCAGGGCCTCCACGAAGCCGGTCTGGGGCTCCACCGCGGCCAGTCCCATCTCCAGGGGGTCCGAGGTGCCCTTGAGGGTGGAGTCGACCGAGGCGTAGGCCGCCTCCTGGATCGCCGGGTTGAGGGTGGTCTGGACCCGCAGGCCCCCGCCGTAGACCTGGGCTGGCGGGTAGTGGGCCAGGAGCCAGCGGGTCACGTAGTCCACAAAGTCGGGGTACTTGCTGGCCGACGTAGCCTGGGGGTAGACGATCGTCGCCCCCGCAGGCGGGTTGGCCGTGGCCAGGGCCAGGTGGGCGCCCAGGGCCTCCTGGTAGGAGGCCGGGGTCAGGTAGCCCTGGGCCAGCATCTTGCCCAGCACCAGGACCCGATAGTTCTCGGCCTGGGCCAGGTTCTCCCGGGGGGCCCGGGCCGACGGGGCGGGAATGAGGCCGGCCAGGGTGGCCGACTCCGATGCCGTGAGGTTGCCGACGTCGGTGTGGAAGTAGTTCTTGGCGGCCGCCCCGATCCCGTAATTGCCGTCGCCGTAGTAGAGCGTGGTCAGGTACCGGTACAGGATCTCGTCCTTGCTGGCCTGGCGGTCGAGCTGGCTGGCCAGCACCGCCTCGCGCACCTTGCGGACCAGGTTGCGGTTGCCGCCGGTGAACGCCAGCTTCACGTACTGCTGGGTGATGGTGGAGCCGCCCTGCACCGTTCTCTTGTTGCGGATGTCGGCGATGGCGGCCCGGACGGTGCCGCGGATGTCGACGCCACCGTGCTTGTAGAAGTTGCGGTCCTCGTCGGAGACGACCGCCTCCTTGAGGACGGTGGCGATGGAGCCGTCCGCCACCGGGACGTTCTGGTCGTACTGCTGGAGGGTGGCGATGACCCCACCGTTGCGGTCATAGATGGTCGTCGGTTCGAGCACCGGGGTGGCCTTGGGGACCGGGATGGTGGCCGGCAGGGGCAGGAAGATGAGCCCGGCCAGCACGGTGGCCACCACGATCACCGGTACGCCCACCACGGTGACGATGCCGAGGAACACCGAGGAGAACAGGTACCGGAGGATCCGCCGGATCAGGGCCATAACGGCCCTAGCTTCGCGCGTCACGCCTCGGTACCGAGCAGCACCCGGCCGTCCACCTCCCGGACGGGGAACGTGGCCAGCCCGGGCCGGCGCCCGAAGGCGGTGACATGCTCACCGCTGGCCAACTCGTAGCGCCAGCCGTGCCACGGGCAGGTCACGCACCCGTGGGCGACGAAACCGTCGTCGAGGGGCGACCCGACATGCAGGCACACATTGGATACCGCGAACAGCCGCCGGCGGGAGCGGAACACCGCCACCGGTTGACCCTCCACGGTGACCGGCCACCCCCGGTCGAGCGGGATGTCGCTCACCGCGCAGACGTCGTGCCAGATCATTGCCGCGTCCAGTCTGGCGCGGGGCGAACCGAAATCGACAACCCGCCGTAGGCTGAGGCCGTGGCGAGGCGTCCCCCTTCGGTCGACGTGCTGGCCCGATCCCTCGCCGACGTGGGCCTCCCCCACCCTCTGCTGGTCGACGCGGCCCGGGCCGCCATCGATGCCGGCGACCCCAATTCGGCCCGATCACGGGCCGAGGCCAGCGCCGCCAGCCTGCTGCGGGACGTGATCAACGCCACCGGCGTCCTGCTCCACACCAACCTGGGCCGGGCACCCACCGGAGCCATTCCCCACATCCCCCATGCCCCGACGCGCTACAACAACGTCGAGATCGACCTGGCCACCGGGCGGCGGGGTTCGCGCTCGGCCCACGCCGGGCGCCTGCTGGCCCGGGCGGCCGGCGCCGAGGCCGCCCTGGTGGTCAACAACGGGGCTGCGGCCGTGCTGCTGGCCCTCGCCGCCCTGGCCGCCGGTCGTCAGGTCATCGTCAGCCGCGGCCAGCTGGTCGAGATCGGCGGCGGGTTCCGCATCCCCGAGGTCCTCGCCGCGTCGGGCGCCACCCTCGTCGAGGTGGGCACCACCAACCGGACCCGGCTGGCCGACTACACCGCCGCCATCGGCCCCGACACCGCCCTGATCCTCGTTGTCCACCCGTCCAACTACCGCATCACCGGCTTCACCGAGACCGTCGGGGTGGATGCCCTGGCCGGCCTCGGGGTCCCGGTCGTGGTCGACATCGGCTCCGGCCTCCTCGACA
Source organism: Acidimicrobiales bacterium (assembly GCA_051000755.1). Classification (GTDB taxonomy): domain Bacteria; phylum Actinomycetota; class Acidimicrobiia; order Acidimicrobiales; family Palsa-688; genus JALZAH01. The sequence goes on from JBPCNZ010000034.1 coordinate 13,833, forward strand.
CCCGGTGCGGTTGGCTACCGGGCGGACCGCCGGCGTGGCTGGCTGACGAACCGGCCGCCCGTCAGACCCTGGCCGCCGGCGCCGGCCTGGTCACCTTCTCCGGCGACAAGCTCCTCGGTGGCCCCCAGGCCGGGATCATCGCCGGGTCCGCCGACCTGGTGGCCCGCTGCGGGCGCTACTCACTGGCCCGGGCCCTGCGCCCCGGCAGCCTGGTCCTGGCCGAGGCCCAGCGCGTCGCTCTCGCCTACCTCTCCGGCACCGCGGGCTCGCTCCCCCTGTGGACCATGGCCACCGTGCCCGTCACCGACCTGGCCGAACGGGCCGGCAAGGTGGCGGCCGCCTGCGGGGGCACCGTGGTCGACACCGAGGCGGTGGCGGGCGGGGGCTCTCTGCCCGGCCGGGGCATCCCGTCGGTCGGCGTCCGCCTCCCCGGCGACCGGGCCCGGGCCCTGTGGTCCTGGGACCCGCCGGTGCTGGCCCGGGTGCACGACGGTGCGACCACGGCCGATCTGCGCAGCGTCGACCCGGCCGATGACGACATGTTGGGGAATGTCCTCGCCGCCTCCACTCCCGGTTGAGCGGAGGCATGCACGTCGTCGCCACCGCCGGCCACGTCGACCACGGCAAGTCGACCCTGGTCTCCGCGCTCACCGACACCGATCCCGACCGCTGGGCCGAGGAGAAGGCCCGGGGCCTGACCATCGACCTGGGCTTCGCCCACGCCGTGCTTCCGTCCGGGCGGCCCGTGAGCTTCGTCGACGTCCCCGGCCATGTCCGCTTCGTGCGCAACATGCTCGCCGGGGTCGGCGCCGTCGACGCCTGCCTACTCATCGTGGCCGCCACCGAGGGCTGGAAGCCGCAATCCGAGGAGCACCTGCGCATCCTCGACCTCCTCGGCATCGGCGCCGGCCTGGTGGTCATCACCAAGACGGGTCCGGCCGGGGCGGCGCGGGTCGCCTCGGTGGCGGCCGACGTGGCCTCGCGGGTGGGCCCCACGTTGCTCCACGCCGCCCCCATCGTCGCCGTCGACTCCCTGACCGGCGCCGGCCTCTCCGGTTTGGTCGCCACCCTCGACGATCTCCTGGCCGTCACCCCGACCGCGGCCGACCGGGGCCGGCCCCGGTTGTGGATCGACCGGTGCTTCGCCATCCGGGGGGCCGGCACCGTCGTCACCGGGACCCTGGCCGGCGGCTCGTTGACCGTCGGCGATGCGGTGATGGCCACCGGTCCCCTCGGCGGCGGCGACGGCCGCCAGGGGCGTCCGCTGCGGATCCGGGGCATCCACGTTCACGACCGTCCCCACCCGGCCGTCGGCCCGGGGCACCGCGTCGCCCTCAACGTGACCGGTGCCGACCATCACTCCCTCGCTCGGGGCGATGCCGTGGTGGCCGACGGGCAATGGCATCCGTGCCGGCGCTTCGACGCCTCCCTGACCGTGCTCGACGACCTCGACCACCCGGTGTCGCGGCGGGGCGCCTGGGCCGTCCACATCGGCACCGGCGAACACGCCGCCCGCGTGCGCATCCTCGGACCCGATGCCATCGAACCCGGCGGCCACGGCCTGATCCGGGTCCACCTGCCCGTCGCCCTGCCCCTCGTCCCCGGCGACCGCTACGTGCTGCGCGAGCACGGGCGGTCCGAGACCGTCGGCGGCGGCGAGATCCTCGACGTGGAGCCCGTCCTGCCCGCCGCCCGCGCCCGACCCGACCGCTCGGCCGAGCGGGTGATCCGGGAACGGGGCTGGGTCGAGGCCGACCTCCTCAGCCGCCTCACCGGCACCGTCCGGGCCCCCGACGTCGCCGGCCGCTGGGTCGTCGATCCGTCCGTGCTGGCGGCCGCCACCGAGGACCTGGCTGCGTCCGTTGCCGCGGCCGGGCCCGTCGGGCTCGACGTGGCCGGCCTCGACACCCGGGGGCGGGCCCTGCTCGAGCGGGTGCCGGACATCCGGGTGGAGGCGGGATTCGCCACCGTCTCCTCCACCCCCGCGGCCTCCGGCGACGAACCGTGGATGGCGGCCCTGGTCGCCGACCCCTGGGCCCCTCCCGACCCCTACTCCCTCGGCGCGTCACGCCCGGAGGTGCGAGCGGCCGTCCGCCACGGCCGGATCATCGACGCCGGCGGTGTGCTCTTCGCCACCTCCGCCGTCGACGCCGCCGCCCGCCTGGTGGCCGGCCTGCTGGCCCTCCAGCCCGGCGGTGTCACCGTGGCCGAGGTGCGTGACGGGCTGGGGTCGTCACGGCGCTTCGCCTTGGCGTTGCTCGCCCACCTCGACGCCACGGGGGTCACCCGCCGGCGGGGGGACCTGCGCATCGGCGGGCCCCGCCTCCCGCCGGCGTAGGCCCGTGCGGCGGCTCAGGCCCCGCCGACCTGGTCCGCTCCGGGCGCCGGGCTCTGGAGGCGGCGGGCCTCACGGGCCACGGCCACCGAGTTGGCCATGACCTCACCGAAGGTGTCCGGATCGGCCAGCAGCCACGAGTGGCGGCCGTGGACGACCTCGCCGGTGGAACCGATGGCCGCGCACAGGGCGTCGAAGCTGGCCTTGGGGATGATGTTGTCCTGGTCGCTGCGCAGAGCGACCATGGGCATGCCGCTGGCCTTGAGGGCCCGCAGCTCCGCCGTCAGGTCCGCCCTCCTGGCCACCTGCCCGGCCCGCCACAGGCCCACCGGGTTGCGCACTACGTTGGGGAGGGCATCCTCGAGCATGACCCGGCTCAGTCCGGCCACCCCCCGCAGCGGGAACAGGTCGCCGGGGAAGGCGAGGATCCAGTCCCACAGCGGTCGCTCGGCCATGGAGCGGATCCGGCTCCCGGCCTGCAGCCAGGTGGCGCCCCCGACCGAGTTGATCAGGACCAGGTAGCTGACCCGGTCGCGGTAGTCGTGGGCCAGTTGCACGGCGACCCCGCCACCGAAGCTGTGGCCGATGACGAACACCGGCTCCCCCACGCCGACGGCGTCGAGGAACGCCCGCACCCATGCCGCGTACCCGATGAGGTCCACCGACCCCCGCGGCAGGTCGGCGGTGCCGCCGAAACCGGGCATGGCCGGTGCGTAGACCTGGCAACCGAGGTGGACGAGACGCTTGAGGGCCCGCCTGTAGGAGTGCTGGCCGAGGGCCCATCCGTGCAGGAACAAGACCGGCAGGCCGGATCCGGCCACGCCGTAGGTGGTGCGCCGGCCCTGCACCATGGTCGTGCGCCACACCAGGTGGTCGGATCCGGGCGCGGAATGGCCGGCGCCGGGCGCCGCCGGCTCCAGGAACGGGGCCGGGACCGCGGGGCCAGCCGCGGGCCCGGTCGGGGGGGTGGAGGGGCCACCCCCCCCCAACAAAAAAAGACACCGCCCAGGACTGCCCAGCAGGCGCACGAGCGTCTGC
>JBPCNZ010000035.1:0-7058 GCA_051000755.1 Acidimicrobiales bacterium
CCGGGCGCCTGCGGTATCCCCACGACGCCCGGGTGTGGTCGCCAGCGGGCCAGACGGGCCGGAAAATCACACGACTGTTATTTCATGTCATCTCAAACGCGCGCCGGTAGGTGGTCAGGGCACTAGCAATCCGAGCCGAGCCGGTTTGCTCTGAGCGGGTTGCCCGGCCCTGGGCCTGGCAGCCCGCCTTGGGCAACATGATGAGGGGTGTACCCTGAGACTGAGAGTGCTCATGAAAACTCGTAGAGTGGTCATAGCACGGGGATGGCCCATGATGGCGATGGTCTTGAGCGGTGTCATCACCGTCGTTGGGTTGCCCAGCGCTGCGGCGGCCGGGATCCCGGCGGCGTCATCCGGTCCCGGGAGGGCTCTGCTTGCGGCCAATGGTCGACCCTGGCCATCACGGTCCAGGCGACGGTGGGCCTGGGTGTGGCGCCCACAGGGGCCGGCACCCGCACCGCCCAGTTGGGCACCGTCACGGTCACGGCGGCCGGGTCACTGGGATTCTTTCTCCCTTCGTTCACCGCTACGGCCTCGAGCACACGCTTCACGACCGGCGGGGGCACGCCCGCGGAGACGGTCTCCAATTCGGCCATCTCCTACTGGTCGGGTCCGGTCACGACCTTCACGGGGCTCCAGACGTCGGTGCCGGGGCAGATGAGCGCAAGCCAGGCACAGGTCCTGTCAACCCCTCGGATTGCCTTCTCGGCGTCGGGCCTCATCCTCAGCATCACCACATCGTGGGACCCGACCATCGTTGTTCACATCCCGGCCGCCGTCGTCGCTGGTACCTACGGCGGCACGATCACCCACTCGGTGGCGTAGAAAGCGAGCAGAGAGACATGCGAAGGCTCCTCGTGGTGATTGCCGGTGTCCTGGCGCTGTGTGGAGTCGTCCCCCCGGTGGCCCACGCGGCCCAGACAGCGGGCCCGGTTCTGCCTGGCCCCACCGTCGGGATCCGGCTCGTCGACGTCCCCACCAGCCGCGCTGACGACCCGCGCGCCCGCCAGTACATCATCGACCACCTGGTCCCGGGCACCACCATCACCCGGCGCGTCGAGGTGGTCGACAACAACACCGCCACAACCCAGGTGGTCCAGCTCTACGCCGCCGCAGCCACCGTCGCCAACGGGAGCTTCTTGTTCGGCGCCGGGCGGGCGGCCAATGACCTCTCCGGCTGGACGACCGTCAACCCCCCGGCGGTAAGCCCGGTCGGGGGGGCCAAAGCCCTGGCAACCGTCACCATAACGGTCCCGGCCAACGCCAGCAGCGGCGAGCGCTACGGAGTGGTCTGGGCCCAGGTGGCCCCGGCCGTGCCCCGCGGGGGCGGCGTGACTGCCGTCAACCGGGTGGGGGTGCGGATCTATCTGTCGGTGGGGCCCGGCGGTGATCCTGCCACCGACTTCGCCATCACCGCTCTGGACGCGAGGAGGGCGGCCGATGGGAGCCCCCTCCTGGTGGCCACCGTACGCAACACGGGCGGACGGGCCGTCGATCTCAGCGGAGAACTGGGTCTCGCCGATGGTCCCGGCGGACTCTCCGCAGGGCCTTTCCCAGCCAAGCTGGGAACGACCCTCGGGCCGGGGCAGGTCGAGCCGGTCCTGGTCATTCTCGACAAGGCGATCCCCGCAGGCCCTTGGAATGCCCACATCGTGCTCCGCTCGGGCACAACCCAGAGGGATGCGACAACGCGAGTCACGTTCCCCGCAGGGGCGAGAACGTCGGCGCCTTCTGTAAGAACAACGGCCAGCTCCGGAGGCCCAGGACTCCTGCTGTTGGTCCTCGTCGGGGTGGCCCTGCTTCTCGCCGTCTTGCTGGCCCTAGCCCTGCTCCGGCGTCGGCGCCGCCGTCCGCCGACGGATCAATCCGGCCCTGCTGCCCATGAGAGCGAACCCGATCGAGAGCCCACCCACAGGCGCTGATCAGGACTTGGCCTACACCGGCGCCGCCCCGCTCGTTTGACGGGCCCCGTGTCACGGGTCGCGCCATTGGAACCGGCCGGGTGGGAGTACGGTCGACGCTATGCCGATTCTGGTCGCGGCCGTGGTGGGGATCGCCGTCGAGCTGTACGTCCTGGTCGAGGTGGCCAAGGCCATCGGGGTGGCGCCGGCGATCCTGGCGTTGCTGCTGATCAGCGCGTCGGGGCCGTGGTTGGTCCGCCGGGCCGGCTTCGGTGTGTGGCGCCGCACCCAGCAACGCCTGGCCGCCGGGGAGCTGCCGGGCCGGGAGGGCCTCGACGGGATCGTGCTGCTGGCCGGCGGGTTGTTGCTGTGCATCCCCGGGTTCGTGACCGACGTGGTCGGAGCGCTTCTCCTGATTCCCCCCATCCGGCGGCTGGCGGGTCGGGTCCTGGTCGGCCGGCTGGCCCGGCGGGCGGCCACGGTGTCCGCCACGGTCGTCCGTCGCGGGTCGGAGGGTCCTGTCTTCGACGTGGACAGCCATCCGGCGCCCCCGCCCCGGCCGCCGACACAGCCGGGCGACCCGCCACTCGAGCCCTGACTGAACGGGTGACCTTCTCCGAGCGCACCTTTGCCAACGAAGAACGTCTGCCGCGGGTCCCGCTGCCCACCTTGGAGGAGAGTTGCGAAAGGTTCCTGGCGTGGTGCGCGCCCCTGGTGAACGCCGCGGAGCTGGCGTCGACCGAAGCCGCAGTGGCGGCGTTCCTGCAACCTGATGGTCCCGCTCGCAAGCTGCAAGAAGCACTCGAGGACTACGACGCCAGCGACGGGGTGGGAAGCTGGCTCGACTCGTTCTGGCCGGATCGGTATCTGGGGCGCCGTGACCGCATCGCCCTCAACGCCAACTACTTCTTTCTGTTCAAGGACGGGGTGCCGGGCCAGGCGGAACGGGCCGCAGGGCTGATCGCCGGAGCGGTCGACTACAAGCGGCAACTCGACGCCGAGCGCATCCCACCGGTCGTCCAGCGAGGGCGACCGCTGTCTATGGAGCAGAACCACTACCTGTTCTCCGCCACCCGGATTCCCGGACCGGTACAGGACACGGCCCGGGTGCCGTACGGGGACGACGACCCGAGCCCGTCCCGGGCACGCCACATCGTGGTCTTCTGCCGCGGCCACCTCTTCCGGATGGATGTGATCGATCCAGAGGGGCGACCCTTTACCCCCGACGAGCTGGCCACGGGGTTGGGCAAGATCATGGGCGCAGGTGCGACACCAGCCCCGCCCGGCGCATCCGTCGGGCACCTGACCACCAAGGCGCGGGCCGAGTGGGCGGCCAGTCGCCAAGGCCTTCTCGACTGCCACCCCGGCAACGCGGCGATGCTCGACGCCATCGAGGCGGGTCTCTTCTGCGTCTGCCTCGAGGACTTCGCCCCCAGGGACGCCCATGAGGCGTGCGACCATCTGTTGGCCGGCGACAGCGCCAATCGGTGGTTCGACAAGGCAATCTCGCTGATCGTCTTCGAGGACGGTACGGCGGGCCTGAACGGGGAGCACGGCAAGCTGGACGGCACCACGGTCGTCAGCTTCATGGACGCCATCCTCGACTCAGAGATGTCCGCCCGCCGAACCGAGGGTGGGCCCGCCCGCGTGCGCGGGCCGGCAGGCGACGGCGAGCCGGCCTTCGAGGCCATCGAGTTCGTCCTCGACGCCGACCTGGAGTCCGATGTGGCGGCCGCCGCCGCGTCGTTCGCCGCATACGCGGCCGACACCGCCACCATGATCCTGTCGTTCGACGAATTCGGGGCAGACCAGATCAAGCAGCTGCGCATGTCGCCGGACGCCTTCGTGCAGATGGCCTATCAGGTGGCCCACAAGCGAGCGCGGGGTTTCGTGGGAGCCACCTACGAGTCGATCGCCACCCGCCAGTATCAGCACGGGCGCACGGAGGCCATGCGCGTGGTCACTCCCGAGGTGATGGGGCTGGTGGCGGCCCTGGATGACCCCCACGCCGACGACGCCACCCGCAAGACGGCGCTTCGGGCCGCGGCCGACAAGCATGTGGAACGAGCGAAGGAGTGCAGCGCGGGACGGGCACCCGAGCAACACCTGTGGGAGCTGCAGCTGAGCCAGAAGCGGCACGGTGAGGCCCTGGCCGTGACCGAGTCCTTGGCCCTGTACGAGACCCCGGGCTGGCTCACGATGCGTGACGACTACCTGAGCACCAGCTCCGTTCCGTCCAGCAACGTGCAGTACTGGGGTTTCGGGTCGACCAGCGCCCACTGCATCGGTGTCGCCTACGCATTGCTTCCCGACCGCTTCCACCTGTTCCTGAGCACACCGCGTCCGGTGTGCGATGAGATGGTCGCCTTTGCCGACGAGCTGCGAGAAGCCATCCTCCAGCTCCAGGATCTGCTCGATGCTGAGCCCGAGGATGACTGAGGTGGCCGGCTCGGGCTCGGTGGCCGGGTCGGGCTCGGTGGCCGGCTCGGGCTCGGCGGTCCGTTGCCGGGTCGTCATCGAAGGTCGGGTCCAAGGCGTCGGCTACCGGTACACCTGTGCCCGCCGGGCCGCCGACGCGGGCCTGTCCGGTTGGGTGCGCAACCTGGCCGACGGTTCGGTGGAGGCGGTCTTCGAGGGGCACCCGGCCGCGGTCGAAGCTGTCATCGACTGGTGCCGCCGCGGCCCTCGAGGCGCTCACGTGGGCCGGGTCACCCTGAGCGACGAGGCGCCCACCGGCGCCGGCGGTGGCTTCGACATCCGCGGCTGAGGCGACCGCCGAGATCACGACCCGGCCCCACCCCGGCTTCGTGGGGCGGCTGGCGGCGGTGGTCGGCCACTACCGTCGGACCTCGTGGCCCGATTGGTGATGCTGACTGTGGCGCTCGGCGCTCAGGAGACCAACGGCATGATCTCGATGCTCAGCGGCTTCGTCGAGAGCATCCAGGGACCGCAGCTGCCCATCCGCAACCACCTCTTCGGCGTGGCCCGCCTGCAGGTCGAGGAGGCGGAACTGGGCCAGCCCATCGTGCTCGTGAGCCGGGTCGAGCACGCCGACGGCGAACAGGTGGCCAGGGTGGAGCTCACCATCGTCGCTCAGACCGGACCTGACTACACCCGGGAGCTGCCCCACGGCGTCAACCTCGTCTTCCCCCTCGATCTCGAGTTTCGCCGCGAGGGCCTGTACCGGCTCAGCCTGACCGCCGCCGGGGAGCTGCTCGGGGAGGCGCCCCTGCGGGTGTCCGCCCAATTCCCCACCATGTGACCTGCTAGGTGCATCCCTGGGTCTTGGGTTCACCCGATTCTTTGCGGACCGGCCCATCTGAGCGCAGCGGCGGCCGTCGTTCCCTCAGGTCGGATCGCAGCCGGCCCGCAGGTCCTGGCGGGCCTCTTCCAGGTGCTTGCGGACCGTCCCGGAAGCGATGCCCAGGATCTCCGCGGCATCGGCGGTCGGGAAGCCGAGGACCAGGCACAACACGGCGCACTGGCGGCGGCGGGGTGGCATCCGGGCCAGGACCACCTGGACGGACACCGTGGTGGTGGCGTCGTGTTCAGTGCTGGGAGCCGGGAGGGGCCCGGGAAAATGCTCGGGGTGGGAGCGACGCCGCTCGGCTCGCCGCAGCAACCGGAACGCACTGCGATAGACGTATCCGGCCGGGTTCGCTCCCCGGCGAACCCGTCGCCAATGCGGCAAGGCCCGGGCGAAGGCCTCCTGGGCCAGATCCTCGGCGGAGGCCGGGTCGGCGCCAGCTAGGCGCAGGGCCCTCGTCACCCTCCGGTAGTGGCCCTGGTAGCAGGCAACGAAGTCCCGGGTGACGAGTCTCCCTTCACCACCCCGGTCTCCGTGCCCATCAGCTGGGGCAGACTCTGCCGGATCGTCGGCCACATCCCATGCTGTCAGTGCCGATCGCCGCCTTGGGCCGTTAATTGCCGGGGGCCGTCGGGGCCGGGACAGCCGGGCCTGGGACGGCCGGGCTTGGGACGACGAAAGGCGGTGTCGTCATGGGCATCGGGAGGGGCGCCCCGGGGGGCGGAACGGTGGCGGGAGGCTCGGCGCAGGCGATGATCGGGGGCGGCTCCAACAGCTTGTTCTTCGGCGTCGATGGCGCACCGTTGGGCGCCGCCGACGCTGTGGCAGTCGTCGGAGGACCGGCGGCTCCGACGCCGGCGGTGCTCGCCGTCGTGGAAGAGGGAGCCGGGGAGGAGGCCCCCGGAGGCGTCGTCGTCAGGGCGGGGCACGGCAAGCGGCAGGTGCCGGTGAACTGCACTCCTCCGCTCTCCATGGTGGCGCTCTCGGTGCTCAGCACCCGTCCCGAGGCGTTCAGTGCGGTGAGGGTACCCACCGGGGCGGTGCCCGAGGTCGGGGGCCCGGAGACCCCGGCCGCCAAGGCGACCCACCCCTGTGCCGGGGCCATCTCGTCGGTCGCGCCGCCGGTGAACTCCACCCGGACCTTGGCCACCCCCGCGCCCGTTGCGGCCACCACCGTCGCGGTCGGGTCGCCTTCAGGGATCCCTTCCACCGCAGTGGTCACGGCGCTGATCGGGTTTGTACGGTCGGCGGTGCCGAACCCCTGGGCGTCACCGACCATCTTCGCCGTCGACAGCTCGGCCCGGAACGGAGGCGGTCCTAGCTGGCATCCCGCAGCCCGGACCACGGCCGGTCGGGCGGAGTTGGTGAGAAAGCCGCGGATGGTCACCGCTCCGGCTGTCCGGGTGAACAGCCGGGTGTAGCCAGAGGACCCGAACGGCCCAATGCTGGCAGCGCCTCCGGTTACCGGGCCCCTCACCACCCCCGAAGTTGTTGCCGGGCTGCCTGTCACCGCCACCGTCGTGCTCGCCCCTGTTGATCGCCCGCTGATCAGGTAGCCGGCGGCTGCACCAACGATCAGGGTGGCAGCCATCCCCATGGCGGCCGCCCGGCGGTGGTGCCGACCGGAACGGGCCACGATGGCCCGCAACTCGTCGGGTCCCGGCGGCGGCTCGCCGCCCGAGCCGCTGAGGTCCCCGAACGGCCGGTCATCATTGTTGCCCATACCACTTCAAAGCCCGACACGTCATCGAACGCGTAGTCCCGCCCGCCGGCGCTGATGATGTTGGCGGGGCCGCCGCCGGCGAGGAGTTGTTACAGACTGCGAAAAATTCCGCAAACGTGTCCTTGAG
>JBPCNZ010000036.1:0-46722 GCA_051000755.1 Acidimicrobiales bacterium
GCCTGAGCAACCCCCTCACCCATGAACCCGTCCGATCAACCACCTGTCACACCCAAGGCGTACGATGAGCACGCCTGACAAGCAGTGGGACCGTCACCCGAAATCCACAATCAACGGGACATCCTCCCGCAACCGGAGTGGCGGAGCAGATAGGCGGCCTGGTCCTCACGGGCGGCGTGGTCGATGTACGACGCGAACCGTTCAGGAGAGTCCGGCGGGTCGATCCACGGCCGGTGCAACGACCGGCTGGCTCGCACCGCCTCAATGAACTCCTCGGTGTCGCCAACCGAAGGTGTCGACAAAATCACATCCATCCCCGCAGTTTGCTCAGGCCCAGAGACGGACTGCGACCTCGGACCACAAGTCGTGGAATGCACGAGCGGCGGGACCCTTTGGGGCCACGGTCGCGACGGAGCTGCGCTTGGGGCCCATGCGCTCGATGGCGCTGGCGTTGGCAATGATCGTGGTCAAGAAGCCTGGCCACTCCGCAGCAAGGGAGACTGTCAGTTCTCGGTGCAGTCGTTTGCGCCGGTCGACCATTGAGAAATACGGCAGGACGTCGGGTGGCGACGGGAGGCCGTCGAGGAAGCGACTGATCTGGTTGAGCGCCCTTGAGGAGAGCGTGGCCGGTATGACCGGCACCAGCAAGGCGTCCGCCGCTCCGAACACGCTCTCACTGGCAAGGGAGATGCTTGGTGGGCAATCGAGGAGAGCGACGTCATAGTGCCGAGCCACGGTCGCCAGCAGGGACGCCAGGCGCTCGGTCGGTCGCTTGGTGTCGTCGAGATGGAGGTCGAGGTGGCGCAGCGAGAGGTCGGCCGGCACCAGATGGACGGCGGCTACGTCCGTTGCCCGTATGTGGGCGGCGAGCTCACCCTTGGCCCCCACCATGCGTGCTGCCCCGCCCTTCACCTTGGGCTTGACCCTGAAGAGGTAGGTAGCCGCGCCCTGAGGGTCAAGATCCCACACCAGCACCCGAGCCCCGGCCCGAGACGCTTCGTGGGCCAGGTTGACGGCCGACGTGGTCTTCCCCACCCCACCCTTGATGCTGTACGTCGCCAGCACCTTCATGAGCCGGACACCGATCGCAGGAGGTCGTCACAGTTCCGCCTCGTTTGCTTGGAGTCGTAGTCGGCGAAACGACGGGCAAAGGCGTCCCGCGCCGCCTGGCGGCGTCGATCGAGATGCTCCGTGAGCCGACCCACGGCGAGCAGCGTCGCCGCGGCTGTCTGGTCGCTCAGGGGCAGGTCCTCGCAGACAGCCAGCAACTGAGCGGCGTGCACCTCGGTGTCCTGGTGCTCTCCCAGATTGTCCTGGAGCGACTTGAGCCGCCCCAGGAAGGCTCTTCTGGGCTTGGAGGCGAAGACGCCGCCGAAGCATTCCAGCAGGTAGCGCAGCTTCTTGGTCTCCTTGCGGAGGGCGTGCAGGTCCTCGGGAGGTGAGCCCGGACCGATCTTCCGACCCTTCCCAACCAGGCGCCGCTGGTTGGTGGCGAAGCGGTCCGCCACCACGCCCCCTAGAGGGCGGTCGGACTCGCTCGACGCGTCGCCCGCGGCGAGCCACGTCCGCCACCCGTCGATGAGGTCCCGATAGCGATCCGACCGTAAGACGGCCGCCAGGTTTGCGTGTTCGATGCGCCGGAGGCCGCTGATGTGGTCCCGGACAGGTTCGAGAAGGAGTCTGGCGCTCGGTCCGAGCGGACGAACAGCGGCGTCCCAACCGATCACGTGGACATCCAGGTCCCGGGCGCCCCCTGTCGCCCGGCCGAGCCAGGCGAACTCCGATTGGAATGGGACTCGTTCAGCGGCGGGGAACACCCCCTTACCCTCGGCCAGGACCGACCGGGTCCGGCGAACCGCGACGCGCAGGTCGTGGAGGAACTCAGGGTCGATGTCCCCCACCGAGCCGACCCAGTTGGCGTCGATGTCGTTGGCCAGGTTGGCCAGCACCCGGCGGAAGCCGGCTCCGGCCGACTCGCCGCGCTCGAGGGGTACGGTCGGCGATCCGTCGTAACCGTGGAGGTCAACTCCTTTGGCGACCGCCGCCATGCCAAGGATGTCGGCACCGCATTCTGAAAGGCCGAACGATACAAGCAGTCTTGTGGCCCGTTGTGCCGCCTTGGCATACCCCTCGAGCTCGTCGAGCGAGACGACCCAGGTCGGGCAGTCAAGCCTCGCTCCGTCGACCCCGATCTGATCGTCGACAACGACCGCGACCTCGTTCTTCCCCTGTGCGTCGCGGCGCACCGCCACCGACCGCTGCGCCGTCACGGTAACGATGGGCAACAGGGCGCGAACCCCGATGACCGACGAGAGGCGACCTCCGAACGGACCGGGTGGAAGATCGGCAGCGAACGTCGGCTCCGCTTCGACGGCGACATGAGCGGGCGGCGAGCCGCCTTCGGACAGGATCAGCTCCCGCAGATCATCATCGCGAAGCTCAAGGCGCAGCCGGGCAGCATGGAGTCGACCGTCGAACGTATCGAGGAGGGTGCGTCGCGACGGCCGCTGCACCCTCACGTCGAAGCCGGCCCGGGCGAGCAGTGCCCTCACGTCGGCTGCACCCAGGTCGCGGTTGGCGAACACCCGGAGGTTCATGGCTGGGTTCGCGCCACGGCCACTCCTCCCCAACAGCGCAGCCAAATCGGCTCGTCGAATCGACCGGACTTCAGAATAGGTGGTCCTGACGGTCAGCACCTAAGGGCTCACCCGATGGAGAAAGACGGTCAGGGCCTGGTCGTACGCCGTGGGGTCGATGTTCCACGACTGAACGGCGGGCCATGGGAGGGCGGATCCAGGTTGGCGCCCAACCGCCAGCCAACCCGGGCGGCCAACCGCCCGGACGCCAACCGCCCGCCCGACCGCGCCTGCTCGACCAACGGGCGCAGGCACGACCTGACGCGGGTACGGTGAGCCGCATGGTCAGACTCACTGTGCTCTACGGTCATCCCGAAGATCCCGCCGCGTTTCTCAACCACTACGAGAACACGCACGTACCGCTGGCCCAGGCCATCCCGGACGTGGTGCGATTCACCTGGGGCAAGTGCCTGCCCGGGCTGGCCGGCGAGGACCCGCCGTATTTCCTCGTCGCCGAGCTGGAGTGGGAGAGCCCCGAGGCCATGAGCGCAGCCATGACGTCGGAGAAGGGCGGAGAGACCGGCGCCGATGTGGCCAACTTCGCCACCGGTGGCGCCACCATGGTGGTCTCCGAAGGGAGCTGAACCTCGGGCTCAGGGACTCTCGGAGCGGAAGACGGGGCTGGCGCTGCTGCCTCCCGGCTCGACTCCGTCGGCCACCACCAGGAACGGCGCTGTCGCCCCCGAGAACGACGCCACCAAGGCGAAGCGCGGGCCGAAGACATCGGGGACGAGGATCGACAACGGGGTGGTCAGGTTGCCGGCTCCGTCTGTCGTCACCAAGGCCGTGATCAGGTTAGGCCAGCTTCAGGTACCGGGGCAGGGGCCTTGCGCTGGGTCACCATCCCCGATCGTGTCGATGCTCGTAGGTCCCCGCCGACCGACGCCTGGGTCCTCGCCGCAGTCGTAGAGGTAGAGGTAGAGCTGGGCGTGTTGCGCAAGGATGCCCAGTCCCGGGTGGAGGCGTCGGAGAGGATCTCGACGTCGGTCCCGTTGACGACGTCGGGCTTCACCAGCGTCCTGAGCGCCTCGTCAACCTCGTTGATCATTGTCGGCCATGATTGCCGCTGGCGAGCTGCCCTTCGCCGGGAGAGCGGACAGCCCTTCGGGTGGCCGCCGCTGCCCGAAGAAGCAGGCCGGGCGGCCCCGCTCTCAGATCAGGCCCTGGCGTACGGCGTAGGCCACCGCGTGGGTCCGGTTACGAAGCTGGAGCCGGGTCGTGATGTCGTGGATGGCCTGCTTGACCGTCCGCTCCGAGTAGGACAGCTTCACAGCGATGGCAGCCGTGTCCCAGCCGTCGGCCAGCAGCCGCAGGATGTCGACCTCCCGGTCGCTGAGCCCGCTGAGGGACAGGCCTCGCGGAGCCAGGACCTGGCGTTGGAGGCGGCTCATCTGGTCCAGAAACCGGGCGAGAAGGTCGGGGGGTAAGGGGGGACCGAGTCGTCGCCCTTGGCTGCGATCATCACCGCCTCCGCCACCCGTTCGGGCACGGCCTCGGGTCGACGCAGGATCCCACACACCCCGGCCTCCACCGCGGCCAGAAGGCCGGCGTCGTCGAGATGGGTGACGATCATGACCACCCGGGGGCAGCCGTTGCGTTGGATGGCCCGGAACGTACGGATGGTGCCAGGGTCGAGCTCGTCGGCCAAGACGACCGCCACCAGTATGGCTCACCGGCCTCAACCGACCCTCAGCGCGTGCTCAACGGGCAAAAGACTTCCGCCCTTTTGGGTAGATTCGTTGCTCGTCTGATCCTCCCGGGTGGTGATTTTTTCCATTTGGAGAATGGCGTCCCCTCCCCCGACGAACGCCCACCGGGCGAGTGCACCGATGGCGGCATCCGGTTCTCAGCCGTCGTCGGTGGGCGTGACCCCGATTTCCTCCAGCACCGCGTGGTGGGCCCGCGCCTGTTCGGCCTCGGCGTGGTGTTCGGCTTGCTCGGCGGCGCGTATCGACAACTTCCACAGGTCGTCACGGAACCGGTCGATGCCCCGCCCCACCCGGAGGGTGCCTCTTCGGGAAAAGCATTCGCCCGAAGGGGGGCGACCTCGGACGAGAGGCCCGCGGAGCCGGTCGGCCCGCCAGCCGCCGTGGTCGTCCATGCTGGTGGGAACAAACGGCGCCGGCCGACCGTTAGCGATTACATCATTACGAGATCGAGGAACAGGGAGTCCAGTTGCGGGGATATCGAGGAGGGGGTCCAGACCCCGAGAAGCTGAAGAACGCCAAGATCCAACGGGCCACCCTCGGGCGGGTCTGGCGCTTCCTGGCCCCGTACCGTCCCCGGCTGGCCGCCTATCTGGCGGTCATCGTCATCACCGCCGGTGTCGGAGCGCTGCCCCCGCTCCTGGTCAAGAGCCTCATCGACGGTGCGATCCGCCACCGCCAGATCGGCCAGGTGGACCTGTTGGCTGCCGGCATGGTCGGCCTGGCCCTGGCCACCACCGCCCTGTCCCTGCTCAACCGCTGGTTCGCCTCGGTGATCGGCGAAGGGATCATCTACAACCTGCGGGTCGCCCTGTTCGATCACGTGCAGCGCATGCCGGTGGCGTTCTTCACCCGAACCCAGACCGGTTCGCTGATGAGCCGCCTGACCAACGACGTCCTCGACGCCCAGAACGCCGTCGGCACCGTCGCCTCGGTCGTCTCAGACGTCATGAC
This sequence comes from Acidimicrobiales bacterium, assembly GCA_051000755.1. GTDB lineage: Bacteria > Actinomycetota > Acidimicrobiia > Acidimicrobiales > Palsa-688 > JALZAH01. The sequence continues at coordinate 5,297 of JBPCNZ010000036.1, forward strand.
CCTCGTCGCCACCCTGGCCCCCATGTTCGTCCTGTCGTGGCAGATCACATCGCTGGCCTTGCTGGTCCTACCCCCGTTCATCATCCTCGACCGCCTCATGGCCGGTCGCATCTCGCGGGTATCCCGGCGGCGAATGGTGCTCAACGCCGACATGAGCGCCACCATGACCGAGCGGTTCAACGTGTCGGGCGCCCTCCTGGTCAAGCTGTTCGGCCGCCCCGACCAAGAAGCCGCCACCTTCGCCGACCGGGCCGGCGGCGTCCGCGACGCCGGCATCCGCCTGGCCCTCATCGGTCGGTACCTGTTCGCCGCCCTCTCCCTCGTCGGAGCCGTCGGCACCGCCGCCGTCTACTGGCTGGGCGGGCGCGAGGCCGTCACCGGCTCCCTGCAGGTGGGCACCGTCGTGGCCCTGGCCGCCTACGTCACCCGGCTGTACTCCCCCCTCACCGACCTGGCCACCACCCGGGTCGACGTGCTCAGCGCCGCCGTCAGCTTCGATCGGGTATTCGAGGTCCTCGACACCCCACCTGCGGTCGCCGACCGCCCGGGCGCCGTCCCGGCCGCAACCCCCGTCCAGGGCCGGGTCGAAGCCGATGGTGTGTGGTTCCGCTACCCCTCCGCCGCCGAGGTGTCGGTCGCTTCCCTCGAGAGCGCATCCACCCCCGACTTCGACGACAAGCCGAACGACTGGGTCCTGCGGGACGTGTCCTTCATCGCCGAGCCGGGCACCATGACCGCCCTGGTCGGCCACTCGGGGGCGGGCAAGACCACCCTGGCCGGCCTCCTTCCCCGCCTCTACGACGTCACCGAGGGAGCCATCACCCTCGATGGCGTCGACCTGCGGGACCTGACCCTGGCCAGCGTGGCCGGCGCCATGGGTGTCGTCAGCCAGGACGCCCATCTCTTTCACGACTCCATCGGCGCCAACCTGCGCTACGCCCGCCCCGAGGCCACCGACGCGGAGATCGTCGAGGCCTGCCGGGCGGCGCGCATCCATGACCTGATCGAGTCCCTCCCCGACGGCTACGACACCGTCGTCGGCGAACGGGGACACCGCCTCTCCGGTGGTGAGAAACAACGCGTCGCCATTGCCCGAGTGCTGCTCAAGAACCCGGCCGTGGTGATCCTCGACGAGGCCACCGCCCATCTCGATTCGGAGACCGAGCTGCTCGTCCAGCAGGCACTGGCCGCGGCCCTCGAGGGGCGCACCTCCATCGTCATCGCCCACCGGCTGTCCACCATCCAGGCCGCCGATCAGATCCTGGTGGTCGACGGGGGCCACATCGTGGAGCGGGGCACACACGGCGCCCTGGTGGGCAAGGGCGGCATCTACGCCGACCTCTACCACACCCAGTACCTGCGGGGAGCGGAGCCGGCGCCGGCCTAGTGTCCGTGGGGCCCGGTCTTCGTCTTCTCCAACCACATCTTGAGGCCGGCGGCATTGGAATGGATGCCATTCAACGTCTCCAGCTTCTGACGATGCTCTGGGGCAATGTCGCCGAGGGCGTCGCCGAACGCCTGCTCGAGCGCTTCGGCAATGTCGCGCTCCTCCCGCCACGCCTTCTCGGCCACGTCCGCCCACTGCCGGAGGGTGTCCTGCGCCTCCTCCAACAAGGCGGCCGGGTCCGTCTGGAGGCCGTAGTGGGCCAGGGCCAGCCCTTGAGGGTCACGGTCCCGGAACTTCTGCAGCGACGTCAGGGCCTGGTCGAGGTCGAAGTCGGCCGGCGGGGTGGCCGGGCGCAGCACCCCGCTGTCGGGCAGCCGGACCCCCACCGCGTCGCCGGCGAAGATGAACCCGCTGTCGCTGTCATGGAGGGCCAGGTGGTGCTTGGCGTGGCCCGGCGAGTCGATGCTGGTCAGGGTGCGGCCGTCGCCGATCTCGATGTTGTCGCCGTCCTCCAGCACCTGGATCCGCTCAGCAGGGGTGGGGTCCAGCCGGCCGTAGAGGGAATCGAGCAGGTCCCCGTAGACCAGGGCCGCGGAGCGGACCAGACGCTCGGGGTCGGCCAGGTGACGGGCACCCCGCTCGTGGACGTACACAGTCGCCTCCGGGAAGGCCCGGGCCACGTCGCCCACGCCGCCGGCGTGATCGAGGTGGATGTGGGTCACCGCCACCCCGGCCAGTTGCCCCGGTGACACCCCATGCTCCTCGAGGGCGGCGAGCAGGGCGGGCACCGAGCTCTGGCTACCGGTCTCCACCAGGACCGGCGCCGGGCCCTCGATGAGGTAGCCGGCGGTCATCCTCTCCCAACCGCCGAGGAGGGTGTCGATCTCGAAGACGCCAGGCGCGATGTAGGAACCCATGTTTCGACCGTACCCGGGTGCGGGCGCCCGGGCGGCGGGTCCTCGGTGCCGGCTCCTCGGTGCCGCCGCCGGCTGAAGCGCCAGGCAAGTCCCTCAGGCGCCGGGCGAGCGAAGACCGGCGTTACCGGTGAGCAGCTCGAGCACCTCGTCGTGCAGCAGGCCGTTGGTGCTGACCGCCGATCCGCCGTCGGCCCGGCCGGCGCCACGGAGGTCGGTGAACCGACCCCCGGCCTCCTCGACGATGACCTGGAGAGCGGCCAGATCCCACAGCGAGGCGATGGGGTCGAGACCGATGTCGCACGCCCCCTCGGCCACCAGGACGTGGGACCAGAAGTCGCCGAAGCTTCGGTCCCGCCCGCAACGCAGGGCCAGGGCCAGGACCCGGCCCACGCCGCCATGGGGCTCCCAGTCGCTCAGGGTCGAGCCCGACAGCTGGGCGTCGGAGAGGGCACTCACCGCGGAGACCCGGATGGGAGAGCCCGGCGAGCCCGGCGAGCCGGGCGCGGCGGCGAACGCTCCCCTACCCCGCGCCGCCCACCACCGGCGGCCGAGGGCCGGCGCCGAGGCGACGCCGACGGTCTGGATACCGTCGACCTCCACCGCGATGAGGGTGGCCCACACCGGCAGGCCCCGGACATAGCTCTTGGTCCCGTCGATGGGATCGACGATCCAACGCCGGCTCCCGGTGCCGGTGGTTCCGTGCTCCTCACCCAGCACCGCGTCGCCGGGCCGAGCTTCGGCCACGCCGGCTCTGATGACCTGCTCGGCGGCCTGGTCGGCCTCGGTCACGGGGGTCAGGTCCGGCTTGGTCTCGACGCGGAGGTCCGCCCGGCGAAATCCGGCCATCGTGATCTCGTCGGCCCGGTCTGCCAGCAGGAGGGCCAGATCGAGATCGGCCCGGAGCGCGTCGGCGATCACGTGAGCCCACGCTACTGGCCAACCAGCGCCGGAGACCGCCGGAGTGCCGAGAGGGCCGGGCAGCGCCCCCCGCTCAGCCCACGCAGACCGGCGAGGCGAACCCGCTGTGGGAGCGATCCGCCCAGTCGACGGTCAGGCCGATCGAGCTCCGGTAGTTGGTCCAGGTCAAGACGGGAAGCCGCTTGTCGACGGCATAGTGCGGGACCGTCACCTGGTAGCCGGAGATCCAGGTGTGCGGCACGTTCCTGCCCATGGCCCGGATCCAGCGGGGGAAGTGGGCCGCAGCGGCCAGGACCTCCGCGTGGGCCGAGTCCTGATCGCGCACCAGGCCCGGGCGAATGTGGAGGCCCGGCTGCCAGTGGGCGCCCAGGTCGACGGTCACCCGGCGGATCCCCGGCCGGTGGACGATGCCGTCAAGGAGACGCACGGGCTTGGGCAGGTTCAACCACAGGGACCGGTCCCAGCACCAGGAGTTGGGGTGCTGGCGCTTGGCCAGCAGCCACAGTTCGTGGCAGGTGTGGCGGACCTCGTTCAGCGTCTCGACGTCGGCGCCGAGGGTGAGACCCCGGAGATAGGGTACGACCACGTCGACGACGAGCGGCCCGGCGTGCGCTCGCGGCGTGAGGTCGACGGTGACGAAGTCCTCCTCGTCGAAGCCCCAATCCAGATAGCCGTTCCACCGCCGGACGTTGTCGATCTGCTCGGCGACGGGTATGAACATCGGCTGCGGCGGCCGGTGCCCGTTGCCGGAGGGAGGCCGGTGCCCATTGGCGGAGGGAGGAGTCGGCAGACTCTCGTCCATGTCCGTGACCGTACCAGCGGACCCACCTTCGAGCCCCTGTCCGGCACAGTGGTGACCCCATGCCCACCCCCGCCCCCGAGGAGCCCGCCAAGGAGCCCGAGGAGCCCGAGGAGCCCAACACCGCCCCCACGCACGAGGAGCCCACCGAGCCCAGAGAGCTCGCCACCCCAGGGGCGAAGGACGCCGACGAGGCCCTCGAGGGATTCATGGCCTGGACCGAGCGGCGGGGCCTGACCTTGTACCCGGCCCAGGAGGAGGCCCTGCTCGAGGTCTTCGCCGGGTCGCACGTGATCGTCAACACGCCGACGGGATCGGGCAAGAGCCTGATCGCCCTCGGCGCCCACGTGGCCGCCATGGCCAACGGGCGGCGGTCCTATTACACCGCCCCGATCAAGGCACTGGTGTCGGAGAAGTTCTTCGCCCTGTGCGCCGACCTGGGGGCGGTCAACGTGGGGATGCTCACCGGTGACGCCTCCATCAACCCGACCGCCCCGGTGATCTGTGCCACCGCCGAGATCGTCGCCAACATGGCCCTCCGCCGCGGGGCCGATGCCCCCGTCGACCAGGTGGTCATGGACGAGTTCCATTTCTACGGTGACCCCGAGCGGGGCTGGGCGTGGCAGGTGCCCCTCTTGGAGATCCCCGAGGCCCAGTTCGTCCTCATGTCGGCCACCCTCGGCAACACCGCCCATATCGAAGACGGCCTGGCCCGGCGGTCCCCGAGACCGGTGGCGGTGGTCCGCTCTGCCACCCGACCCGTCCCCCTCAGCTTCGAGTACGCGAGAACACCGCTGCACGAGACGATCGAGGGGTTGCTGCGGGCCGACCAGGCTCCTCTCTATGTGGTCCACTTCACCCAGGCCAACGCCGTGGCCCAGGCCCAGGCCCTGACGTCGGCCCAGGTGACGACCAGGCCCCAGCGGGAGGCCATCGCCGATGCCATCAAGGAGTTCCGCTTCGCCCCCGGGTTCGGCCAGACCCTGTCCCGGCTGGTCCGCCACGGCATCGGGGTCCACCACGGGGGGATGCTGCCCAAGTACCGCCGCCTGGTCGAGCGCCTGACCCAGGCCGGGCTGCTGCGGGTGGTGGTCGGCACCGACACCCTCGGCGTGGGGGTGAACCTGCCGTTGCGGACCGTGGTGTTCACCGGTCTGGCCAAATACGACGGGACCATGTCGCGCCTGCTCAGCGCCCGCGAGCTCCACCAGATAGCCGGCCGGGCCGGGCGCCCCGGCTATGACAGCACCGGGCTGGTGGTGGTCCAGGCCCCCGAGCACGTGATCGACAACGAGCGGGCCGCTGAGAAGGCCGCCGGTGACGCCAGGAAGAAGCGCAAGCTGGTCCGGTCGAGCCCGCCCAAGGGTTACGTGCCCTGGGACGAGGCGGTGTTCGCCAAGATCGTGGCCGCCCCGCCCGAACCGCTCACGTCCCACTTCCAGGTCACCCACTCCCTGATCCTCGATGTCCTGGACCGCCCCGGGGACGGATGCGGGGCGCTGCGCCGGTTGCTGGTCGACAACGACGAAGCCCGTCCCGCCCAGCGCCGCCACATCCGCTCGGCCATCGGCATCTACCGCTCCCTGCTCGGAGCCGGCGCCCTGGAACGCCTTCCCGACGGCGAGGCCGACGACAAGGGCCGCCGGATCCGAGTGACCCGCGACCTGCAGGCCGACTTCGCCCTCAACAGCCCCCTCAGCCCCTGGGTCCTGGAGGCCGTCCCCCGACTCGAAGCAGGGTCGGCCAGCCCGACCTGGGTGCTCGACGTGATCAGCGTCATCGAGGCCACCCTCGACGATCCCCGGCCGGTGCTGGCGGCCCAGCTCAACAAGCTGAAGACCGAGACCCTCGGGGCCCTCAAGGCGGAGGGCATGGAGTACGACCAGCGCATGGAGGTCCTGGACAAGCTGGAGTACCCCAAGCCGTTGCGGGACTGGACCTACGATCTGTTCGACACCTACCGGGTGGAGCACCCGTGGGCTGCCGACTTCAACATCCGCCCCAAGTCCGTGGCCCGGGACCTCTACGAGCGGGCCATGACATTCGGGGAGTATGTCGCCCACTACGGGCTGGCCCGCAGCGAGGGCCTGGTCCTGCGGTACCTCTCGGATGCCTACAAGGGCCTGGTCCGCACCGTTCCCGAGGACGACAAGACCGACGAGCTGGTCGACGTCACCGAATGGCTGGGCGAGCTGGTCCGCCAGGTGGACTCCAGCCTCATCGACGAGTGGCAGGCCCTGGCCGCCGCGGCCAAGGCCGCGGAGGAGGGGCTGGCCGACCTGGACCGGGCCGTCGCCGCCGCCCAACCGACGCTCCTGGGCGGGCCCGCCCCGCCACCGCCCCCGGTGACGGCCAACGCCAGGGCCTGGAAGGTCATGGTCCGCAACGCCGCCTTCCGCCGGGTGGAGCTGGCCGCCCGGGGCGACGCCGACGGATTGGCGGGCGCCGAGTCAGCCGGCGGGTGGGATCGGGCCGCGTGGACCGAGGCCCTGGCCGCCTACGCCGCCGAGCACGAACGGCCTGGGTCCGACCACACGGCGATCGGCACCGGCGCCGACGCCCGGAGCGGGGCGTGGTTCCAGGTCGACGAGCAACCGGGCCGCTGCGTCGTCCGCCAGGTCATCGACGACCCCGACGGCAACCACGACTGGGCCATCGTCGGCGAGGTCGACCTGTCCGCCTCCGACGACGAGGGTGCGCCGGTGTGGCGCACCGTGAGCTTCGAGCAGGCCGGACCGACGAGACCCGACTAGGCCATGGCGACGAGGTCGAGCAGGTCGTCACTCCAGGCGTCCTCGGTCCCGTCGGGCATGACCAGCACCCGGTCGGGGGCCAGCTCGGTCACGAACTCGGTGTCGTGGCTGACGAGGATCATCGAACCCGGCCACGCCGAGAGGGCATGGCCGATGGCCGTGCGCGACGGGGGATCGAGGTTGTTGGTGGGCTCGTCGAGGAGCAGCAGGTTGTGGCGGCCCGCAACCAGTTGGGCCAGGGCCAGCTTGGTCTTCTCCCCGCCCGACAGGGTCGCCGCGTCCTGGTGGGCGATCTCGCCGGACAGGCCCATCATCCCCAGCAGGCCCCGCAGCTCGGTGTCGGGCGCGGCCGCCGACTCCCGGATGTGGGTGAGGACGTCGACCCCGCCGCGGATCCCCTCGTGCTCCTGGGCGTAGTAGCCGACGTCGACCCCGACACCGGTCCGGAACGATCCGGCGGTGGCTTCGGTCTGGCCGGCCAGGATCCGCAGCAGGCTGGTCTTTCCGGCCCCGTTGAGGCCCATGATCAACAGGCGCTGGCCGTTTTCGATGGCGAAGGACACGTCGGTGAACACCGGCGGACCCCCGTACGCCTTGGCCAGGCCGCCGGCTTCGAGGATGAGCCGGCCGGCGTGCGGCGGCGTGGGGAAGCGCACCTTGTACCTGCGGTCCCCCCGACCCGGCGCGGCCGTCTTGTTGGCCTGCATCCGGTCCACCCGGCGGTCGAGGGACTTGGCCACCTTGGCCCGCTTCGCCGTCTGGTGGCGCATGGCGTCGGCCATGGTCGACAGCCGCTTGATCTCGGTGTGCTCGCGCTCGGCGAGCTTGGTGGCCCGGGCGTCGTCGCGGGCGCGGGCCGTCCGGTACTGGCTGTAGGTGCCCTTGTAGGCGACCATGTTGCCCTCGTCGAGGTGCAGGACCCGGGTGATGGCCTCGTCGAGCAGATCGAGGTCGTGGCTCACGACCAGCAACGCCCCCCGGTAGGAGCGGAGGAACCCGAGCAGCCACGTCTTGGCGTCGCTGTCGAGGTGGTTGGTCGGCTCGTCGAGCAGCAGCAGGTCGGCGCCCGCGAAGAGGATGCGGGCCAACTCGACCCGGCGGCGTTCGCCCCCGGACAGCACGTCGATGGGCAGATCGAGCCGCTCGTCGCTCAACCCGAGGCCGGCCACCAGTTGGCGAACCTCGGACTCGGCCGCGTACCCGCCCGCTCCGGCGAAGGCCTCCTCGGAGCGGGTGAAGCGGCGCACGTTGCGCTCGGAGGGGTCCTCGTCCATGGTCAGGCGCAGCTTCTCCAGCCGGACGGCGGCCTCGTCCAGACCCCGACCGGAGAGCACGTAGCTCAGCCCGCTGATGCCGGCCGCCTCCTCCTTCAGCCGAGCCGCGTCCTGGGACAGGAACCCCAGGCGGCCCCCGACGGTCACCTGCCCTGCGGCCGGCTCGGCGTCGCCGCCCAGCACCCTCAACAGGCTGGTCTTGCCCGCCCCGTTGCGGCCCACCAGCCCCACCTTGTCGCCGGGGCGGACAAGGAAGCTGGCGTCTTGCAGGGTGAAGCGCCCGCCGACCTCGACACTCAGATCCTGGGCTTGCAACACCATGCCATTGTGGCGGATACCGGGGCCAAGCCGGCCACCCATTCTGGAGCCGCCATGTCCGCCACCGATCTCGTCGTCGTCTGGGAGGTCGCCACGGAGCAGGCCGAGCTGGCGGCTGAGGAGCTGTGGGACCGGGGGGCCACCGCGGTCGAGCTGCGCCCCGAGGGGCCCGGGACCACGCTGGTGGCGTCATTCCCCACATCGGCAGCGGCCACCACGGTCGCCGGGGAGATCGGCGGACAGGTCGTCGAGGTGGCCCCGGACTGGGTCGACGCCTGGCGGGCCTACGCCGAGCCGGTGCACGTGGGCGGCCTGGTGGTGGCCCCGGCGTGGCGCGACGTGCCCGTGACCGACGCCACCGTGGTGCGCATCGACCCGGGCCCGTGTTTCGGCAGCGGAACACACCCGAGCACCCGCCTGCTGCTCTCCCTCCTGGCGGCGGACCCGCCCACCGGGCTGCGGGTGGCCGACGTCGGCGCGGGCAGCGGGATCCTCGCCGTGGCCGCCGCCGTCCTCGGTGCCGCTTCGGTCCAGCGGTCGACATCGACCCGGCCTCGGCGGCGATCATTTGGGGAAATGCCTCCCGCAACGGCGTCGCCTCGGTGATCAGGGCGACGACCGGGTCGGCCCGCGAGCTGGAGGGGCCGGTCGATCTGGCCCTGGTCAACGTGACCGCGGCCGTCCAGGTGGAGCTGGCCCCGGCCGTCCTCGCCGCCATCGCACCCACGGGGCGGATCCTGCTCGCCGGCCTCCTTCCCGGCCAGTGGCGCCACGTCGCCGGCGCCTACCCGGGCTGCGAGGTGCGCCGACAACCCGACCTCGACGGCTGGGTGGGCGCCGAGCTGCGCGCTCCTCGTTAGTCCTCGGGGGGTTGGCGGTGGGCCTCGTTCTCCGCCCGGCGGGCGATCTCGTGGAGCGGCAGCGCCATCAGGCGGGCCACGCGGGCCACGTCGTCGTGTTCGGCCTTGACCCGGCTCGGTCCCCGCTTGACCCGGATGGGGTGACCATCGACGAGGACCTCGTGGACGCCCCGGGGCGAGACCCAGCGAGCCAGGCCCTGCGACCGCACGCCCAGAGTGCCGGTCTCGGTGGCCAGGATGGTCCGGACCTCGGAAGCCAGCGCCGGATCGCAGATCACGCTCACCACGTGGGCCGGCCGTCCCTTCTTGCCCGTGACGGAGGTGATCCAGGCGTCGTGGGCGCCGGCGGCGAGCAACCGGTCCACGGTGTGGGCCAGGACCTCACCGGTGACGTCGTCCACGTTGGTCTCCAGGAGCTGGATGGGCTGACCCCCGTCGACCTCGGCGCCGACGTCCGCGACGGTGCCGATGACGACCTGCACCGCGTTGGGCATGCCGTCGAGCTCGCGGCTGCCGGCACCGAACCCGGAGGCTTCGACGGTCATGGCCGGCATCGGGCCCCACCGGTCGGCGAGGGTGGCGAGCAGGGCGGCGCCGGTCGGGGTGGTCAGCTCGGCGGGCCGGTCCGTCCCGTACGTCGGCGCCCCGGCATCGGCGAGGAGCCCGACCACCGCCGGGGACGGGTTGGGGAGGAGACCGTGGGCGGTGCGGATGACCCCTGTTCCCTGGGCCACGGCGCTCGACGCGATCCGGTCGACGCCGAGGATCTCCAGCGCCACGCAGGTTCCGACGATGTCGATGATGGCGTCGATGCCCCCCACCTCGTGGAAGTGGGCCTGGGCGGGGGGCCGGCGGTGCAGGCGACCCTCCACCTCGGCCAGGCGGGCGAAGGTGTCGAGCGCTCTCTGTCGGGCCCGGGGCGGGAGGCGGGCCTCGGTGATGAGGCCCACGATGTGGGCGTGGGTGCGCACCACCGAGGTCTCCCGGGCCCGCACGACGAGGCGGGTGCAGGCCAGTCCGCCCTTGAGGACGGGCCCGGCCTCGAGGGACCAGCCGCCGATCGGCAGCCCGACCAGTTCTCGCTCGATGAGGGCGAGATCGGCGCCGGCGTCGATCAGGGACCCCAGCGCCATGTCGCCGGCGATCCCCGCGAAGCAGTGCCACCATGCCAGGCGGGTCACGGGCTCTCCCCCCGGGCGCCCGGGTCCCCGGCCGTGCGCCCCGCGCCCGGCGCACTGCGGCCCGGGCCTTCGGGGGCGGGGCCGGCACCTTCGGGGGCGGGGCCGAGGATGCGGGCCACGGCGTGAGCGGCGCCGAAGCCGTTGTCGATCCCGGTGACCACCAAGCCCGCGGCGCAGCTGGCCAGCATGCCGAGCAGAGCGGTGACCCCTTGGAGCGACGCCCCGTAGCCGACGCTGGTGGGTACGGCCACCACCGGGGCCGGGGTGATCCCCCCGACCACGCTGGCCAGGGCGCCCTCCATGCCGGCGACGACGACCACGACATCGGCAGCCGCCAGGTCATCGACGTAGGCGAGCAGGCGGTGCACGCCGGCCACGCCCACATCACTCACCACCTTGGCCGACCACCCGAACGCGGCCAGGGTGGCCACGCACTCGTCGGCGACCGGCAGGTCCGCCGTCCCGGCGGTGACGACCAGAACGGTCTCGGCCCGGGCCGGCGCCGGCCGCCACACCACCGTGGCTCCGGCGTTGGCAGGATCGCCGGCAACGGTCGCCCCCGGATGGGCCGTGGTGACGGCCTGGACCTGGTCGGCGTCGGCCCGGCTGAGCACGACGGGACCGCCGGCGGCCTCGGCGAGGAGCTCGGCGGTGATGGCCACGCACTGCTCGGCCGTCTTGCCCGGCCCGTACACCGACTCGGGCAGGTTCTGGCGGACGGCGCGGTGATGGTCGACCCGGGCGTAGCCCAGGTCGACGAACGGCAGCCGGCGCAGGCGGCGGACACCTTCCTCGGCGCTGACGGCGCCGGAGCGGATGTCGTCAACCAGCACTCGGAGGGCGGCTACGTCCATAGGCGTTCTATCCTGCCCCGCCATGATCCCCCTCGCCTGCCCGGAGGCAACCGTGACCTTCCTGGGCCCGTCGGGGACCTTTACCGAGGAGGCCCTGCGCAGCGGCGTGGACGTGGCCAGGGCCGAGCTGCAACCGATGGCCACCTGGACCGAGGTCATGGCCGCCGTGGGCCGGGGCCGGGTCGATTACGCCTTCGTGGCCCTGGAGAACTCCATCGAGGGAACCGTCCCGGTCACCCTCGACCACTTGGTGTTCGACCAGGACCTGCGCATCGTCGGCGAGATGGTCCTGCCGGTGACCCAGAACCTCCTGACCCTTCCCGGCGCCGCATCCGAGGAGGTGCGGCATGTGTTGTCGTTCCCCCACGCCATCGCCCAATGCCGGGGGTGGTTGGCCACCAACCTTCCGGGAGCCACCGAGGCCGCGGCCTCGTCCACGTCGGAGGCGGCCCGCCTGGTGGCCAAAGGTGGCGACCCGACCAGGGCCGCCATCGGCACCCGCCTGGCCGCGTCGCTCTACGGGCTGGACGTGTACGCCGAGGGCATCGAGGACCACGACGACAACGTCACCCGCTTCGTGCTCGTCGCCCCCCTCGCCGCAACCATCCCCCCGCCCACCGGCCACGACAAGACGAGCATCGTGTGCTTCCAGTCCACCAACCGGCCGGGCAGCCTCCAGGACATCCTCGGACACTTCTCGGCCCGCAACATCGACCTGGTCAAGCTGGACTCCCGGCCCACCAAGAAGGGCCTCGGGGACTACTGCTTCGTCATCGACTTCCGGGGCCATGTCGGCGACGAGGTGGTGGCCGACTGCCTGAAGGAGCTGCACGCCACCACCCGGCAGGTGAAGTTCCTCGGCTCCTATCCGGCCGCCGGCGCCGACGGGGCCGGCATCCGCCGTGCTGCCGGGCAGGCCTGGAAAGCCGCCGACGCCTGGATCGCCGAGATCCGGTCCCACCTGGCGACCTGAGTCGGGGATCGGTCGGGTCCCGGCGCTCAACCCGGTCCCGCCTCGTTCTGATCCGCGAAAAAGCGCACATGCGCGCTTCTTCGCGAATGAGAACGAGATGAGCCTCGATGGCTGTGGCATCAGCCACGCCTCCGTCTCCCGGGACGCGCATCTGTCGGTACCCCCGGGAAGTGGAAGTAAGGTCGGCCGGTCGGGAGGGATGGCAGAGCGGCCGAATGCGAGGCTCTTGAAAAGCCTTGAGTTGCAAGACTCCGGGGGTTCGAATCCCTCTCCCTCCGCAGGTCAGGCCGCGTTTTGGGTCTGCTGTCAGCCGCTTTTGGGGACGAACTCAGCCAAGGCCCCGCCCTGAGCTTGGACCGTCCCGGCAGGCGGCGTAGTAGTGGTGGCGTCATAGAAGGCGATCACGGTGCCCGGCGCAGCGCTAGCAGGCAGCGGACCGAAGAGGGGGGCCCAGGTCTTCGTGGGGATAACCGCTGTCGGATGGCCTTCGCGCTGGAGGGCCAGAGCGGCCGCGGCCGCCCATGGCCAAGCATCGGAGTCGACGATGTTCAGCGTGACTCTTTCGCGTCCGGGTGGCACCGCTCGGGTCGTGGCCGTGTTCAAGGCGAGCACCCTTGGATCGTTGACACCCGGGGTGACGGGGTGGGTGATGACGTTTCGCACGGCCACGGCCACCAAGGCCAGCGTGCACAGACCGACGACGAGCGTGACGACCGGTCTCAGCCTTTCGAAGGCGGCCCGTTTGTGATCGGTGGAGGTGATCGCGGCCTGCCCCTTGCCCCCGAAGCATGCGCAACCCAATCCGATGAACAGGGTGCAAGGAACAAAGGCCTGCCATTCGACGAGGTAGGAGAGCGGGGCACCGTCGATCCGCGTACTTGCCACGAGGCCGACGATCCCCCCCAACAACGATCCGAGAATGATCCACTGGGCGCCAGGTTGTTCTCGACGCCGGGCCACGAGGAGGCCAATGGCGGCCACGGTCACCAACACCACGGCGGCGAGAACCAGTTGAAGCCCGCGGCGCGGTAGGTAGGCGCCCGTCGGATCGGTGGCCACACCGAAAGGCATCACGGTGAGGGCGTCAACCGCCTGACGGAGGGCGGCGCCGATCGGCGCCCGGGGAAACGTCCCGTGCACAAAGAACCGGTACAGCAGGGTCAGGTTGTTCGGCCGGTCACGGACCACCTCGATGAGCGACGGCACCAAGCTCGCCAAGAAAAGGATCAGGCCGGCAGCGGCAACGACCGGGGATGACCGAAGCCGTCCCGGCGATGAACGGCGGCGGACAATCACCGCTCCAGCGGCGGCGCTGGCCAACATGATCACGGCGAACGGCCCGGTGCTGATGTGGGACTGCACCAGGAACGACGCCACAACAGCCGACCACGCCAGTGCCCCGAGGTGACCCCTGATGGCGTCAGCCCACAGCACGACGAAGGCGACGAGGGGCAACACCAGCACGTCAGGGTTCCAAGGTGTCAGCACGGCCGACATCGAAAGCGAAAGGCAAAGCCCGCAGACAGCCGCGGCGGACCACAGGGCGGCGAGTCCACCGAAGCGACGCCAGAGATAAACGACCGTCGCGATGGCGGCCGCCCCGTTGATCAGGGCCATCGACACGTTGAGCCCCGGACCGGATCCGAACAGGCCGACCGGTAACGCCATGACGTAGAAGAGGGCCGGACCCGGGTGGTGCCAGCCGTAACGGCTGTAGGGGCCGAGCGTCCGGGTGAGGTTGAGCGCCTGTCGGGCGCCGGTCTCGAGTAGGGCCTGATCTCCCCACGGGGCCGTGAGGACGTTGCGTTGGGTGACCAGTCGAATGATGGCAACGACAGGCCATGCCCCGATGGCCAGGGACGCCACCAGGCCCGCACCCCACCCGGGCCCACGCCTCCGGGCCGGGCCATCGAGCGCGCCGCCACCTTGGGCGAGGGAGCCCGCCGACCCCGTGACCGCAACTGATCTCACGGCCTGGAGACTAGGGTCGCCGGCGGTCGACAGAGCCTGAGACAGGGCAGTGGTCGCCCGACGTCACCCCGAGACGGGCGGGAGTGAGCCGACCAGCCGGGCCATCTCGTCGCCATCGAGCGGGAGGCCGAACTCGTTGCGCAGAGTGTCGGCTAGCTCAGGATCGCTCAGCTCCCGCTCGTGGACGGCACCATTCGGTCGAGCAACGCTCAGGCGGCGCCCGATCAGTCGTCGACGCTGCCCGGGGTCCTTGCCCATGACCACGATCTGGGCGATGAACGGCGAGTCCGGATAGGTGGAGGTGAAGTGGTTGGACATCACCACGTCAGAAAGGTGCTGAGGTTCCTCGGTGAAGCTGTACAGCGCCGCCCAGCCGTCGTTGTGGTGCTCCCGGACCTGCCAGGTTCCCGCCTGGGCGATGAGCTGGTAGGTCCAACCCCCTTGGCGGTGAGGACCGGTGTCGCCCCAGGGGAGCGGGTCGAGGAGGCCGCCGCCGAAGCCCACGTCGGCCAGCCAGCTCTGGCCTCCGTCGGGAGCGTGGGCGTGCAAGGTCATGTGGGTGCGGGGCCGGGGACGGTCGTGGTCGGCGCCGATGCGGGCCAGGAACCGATCGACCCGGTAGCCGAGCCGTTCCAGCACGGCGGCGAAGAGGACGTTGTGCTCGTAGCAGTAGCCGCCGCGGCCGTGGCCGACGAGCTTGGCCTGGACGTCGCCAAGGTCCACCGACACGCCGCGGCCAAGGATGACGTCGAGGTTCTCGAACGCGATGGCGGCCACATGGGCCCGGTGCAGCGCCGCCAGGGTGGGGCCGGTTGGCTCCCGGTCACCCCGATAGCCGACACGCTCGAGGTAGGCACCGAGATCGAGGCGGCCGATCTCCCATTCGGTGCTCACCGCTGCGCACCGCGGAACGCCACACCTGGCTGGAACGCGGCGTAGGCCGCCGGAGGCTTGCCGATCGCGTCGCGAAAATCTCGACTCAGGTGCGCCTGGTCGGCGTACCCGAGATCGGCGGCGACTCCTGCCCACGACACCTGCTGCCCATCGCGCACCGCCTCGGCGGCGTCGAGAAGCCGGTACCGGCGGAGCACCCACGTCGGTGACACGCCCGCATGTTCCGCGAACATGCGCTGCAGCTTCCGAGGGCCGATGCCGGATTTGGCGCACAGGTCGGGGAGCCGGCGCAGGGAGCGGTCCGTCTCCGCCAGCCTGGCGACCACCGCCACCTGCCGGGCCCGCCGGACCCGCTCCGGGTCCGCTCCGACGATCAGGTCCTCCAGGACGCGGGCCAGAACACCGACGCGCGATGGCTCATCCGGCTGGTCGTCGATCGAAGCGATCAGGTCTGTTTCGTCCACACCGATAGCCGATCCCAAGGGGACGACGCGGTCGGTGAAATCTGATGCGGAGTCGGTGATGAATGACCCCAGGCCGCCAGGCGTGGTCATCGCCGCCACCGCCCATCCCCGGCCGACCAACACCCGGGTGCTCAGCCTGCGGGCGACTCCGTTGAGGCAGGCTTCGAGCGGTCCGGCTGCAATCTCCTCCGCGCCCGGTTCGGAATGGCCGACGCTGAGGTTGCACCCTGGATGGGTGAGCACCTGCTGGCGGTGAGCGGTACCGGCGGGCAGGTCCCATTGCACGGCCCAGAACCGGTCTATCAGCCCCTCGAGTGCGGGACCGGCCGGATACCGGTTGAGGCTCACCCGCTCCCGCAGCAGCCACGGGTCGAGGATCCCACGACTGTCTCGCTCCACCGGCTCGGGCGAAACCGGCGGGGGACCGGCGGGGCTCACCCCCGCGACCCTACCCAGAGCGGCCTGACGCAGATGTTCAAGCCGGCCAGGACGCGAGACGTCAAGATCGTCGACATGACCACATCACCGGAGCAGACCGCCGACCACCTGCGAGCCGTGCTCGATGAGCTGGCGCCGGTCGTCGGCGCCATCACCCCAGAGCATCGGCACGATCCGACACCCTGCACCGAGTTCGACGTGGAGCAACTCCGCGACCACGTGGTGGGCTGGTTGACCAACTTCGCCGCCGGGTTCTCTGATCCCGCGGGGCAGGCACCGCGGTCCGACAATGACGGATACCAAGCCCCCGCCGACGCCGATGCCGCCGCGTCCGAGGTGCGCATGGCGGCCGACCACCTCGATCGAGCGATACGCGACGGCGCCGCCGCTCGGCCCCTGCGGCTCGGGGACCACGCCATGCCCGGAGATCTGGCTCTCGGTATGATCCTTTGGGAATACCAGGTGCACGGCTGGGACCTGGCCCGCGCCACCGGGCAACAATGGTCGGTGCCGGACGGGGCGGCCGAGGAGTCACTGGAGTTCGCTCCGACCATGCTCGGCCCGGACTATCAAGGCGAGGGCAAACCCTTCGGAGATCCCGTCGATGTGCCTGCCACCGCTCCACCCCTGGACCGACTGCTCGCCCTGTCCGGCCGCAACCCGAACTGGCCCGGCGCCTAGCATGGCGCCATGCCGCGCTCTTTGCGTGTCCTGGTCAGGCACTACCGCCGCCTGTACCCGGCGGTGACGTGATGCAACGCCACGAGCCCCAGCCTTCCGCCGGCGAGCGCTCGACCGTCGAGCAGTTCCTGGACTACCAGCGGGCCACGATGCAGACCAAGGTGGAAGGACTGAGCCAGGGACAGCTGGCCACCCGCCTGCCGACCTCGGCGCTGACCCTGGCCGGACTGCTCAAGCACCTGGCCCTCGTCGAGGACGACTGGATCCAGGTCCGTTTCCTGGGTCTGCCCGAGCTCGAGCCGTGGGCCAGCGCCCCGTGGGACGAGGACCGGGACTGGGAGTTTCACACAGCAGAGCACGAGGACGCCGATGGACTGCGCCAGCTCTATCGCGCCGCGTGTGACCGCAGCCGGCAGGCCATCGCGGGGGCAGACCTCGATGACCTGTCCGTGGGGACGACCCATGATGGCGAGCAATGGAACCTGCGCTGGATCCTGACTCACCTGATCGAGGAGACCACGCGCCACAACGGCCACGCCGACCTCATCCGGGAGGCCATCGACGGCACGGTGGGCGAATGAGCACCAGCCCCGGACGGCCCCGCTAGGAAAGGCGGGGCACCTCGGGCGGGAGACGCTCCGGGCCCGCTTCGGCGGGGCGGGGCCGATCCTGGGGGAACAGCCGGAGGGCGACCAGGGCCACGTCGTCCTCGGCCCGCTCGGGGAGCATCCGGGTCAACAACTCGTCGCACAGTTCGTCGAGCGGACGGTCCGCAAGGTCGGCGAGGGTGTCACGCAGGAGCCCGATCCCTTCGTCGAGGCTCTGGCCCCGGCGCTCGACGAGGCCGTCGGTGTAGAGCAGGACGGTGGCGCCGCTCTCCAAGGCGATCTCCGACTCGACCCTTCGGGTGCGCGGGTCGATACCGAGGAGCAGGTCAGGGTCGGCGCTGTCGAGGACGGTGACGGGGCGGCCCGGGCTGACGGTCAGGGGCGGGGGATGTCCTGCGTTGGACCAGCGCAGGACCCGAAGATCGCACTCCTGCTCCGCCAGCGTCTGCTCCAGCCGGGCGACGACGGCGGTGGCCGTGGTCTCCACGGCCAGGCCCTCCATGGCCTCGTCCAACCCGGTGAGGACCTCGGCCGGCCCCGCCCCGCTGTACCAGGCGATGCCTCGAAGCAGGCCGCGTACCTGGCCCATGGCTGCGGCCGCCTCGGTGTCGTGGCCGACCACGTCGCCAATGACCAGGACCGTGGCCCCGTCGGCCTGCAGGAACGAGTCGAACCAGTCACCGCCGACCGACGCGGCCTCGGCGGCGGGCACGTAGCGGACCACGATGTGGCAGTGGTCGGGCTCGGGGGGATCGGTGAGCAGGCTCGTCTGCAAGCCCTCGGCCAGGCTCCGTTGCTCGGCGTAGAGCAGGGCGTTGTCGAGGGCCAGGCCGGCCCGGGCCGCCACCTCGCCGGCGATGACCATGTCGGTTTCGGTCAGCCCATCCCGGCTCGAGCCCCGATACAGGCTGAGCAGGCCGACCGTGCGACCCCGGGCCCGCAACGGGAGGAAGGCGGCAGACTCGGGGGCAAGTTCCTCCAGCAGGTCCGAGGCCTCGCCCGGCGTGTGGACCCCGCGGATGACGGTGCGCGCGTCCTCGCTCACCAGCACCGGACGTCCGGTCTCGAGGGCCTGGACCACGATCGAGTCACCGGTGAGAGCCTCGGCGCGCACCGCCGCATAGCGCTCTAGGGCGGCCCGCAGGGCAGGGTCCCCGTGCCACCATCCGACGTCGCGCAGGCGACCCTCCTCGACGAGGGACACGATGCTCCCGTCACCCAGGGCCGGCACGACGAGCCGGGCCAGGCGGGCGACAGCCGCATCCGCTCGCAGGGTCGCGGCCAGCTCGGCGCTGACGGCAGCCAGGAGCTCCAGGCGGGAGACGGCCGCCTCGGCCTGGTCCTGGGCCGCTCTGGCCTGCTCCTGCGCCTGGTGGCGCCCGGTGATGTCGAGCAGGTACAGGGCCAATCCTTCGTCGCTCGGTACGGCCCGGACCTCGAACCAGGTGTGGCGGCCGGGGTCGCGAGCCTCGAACTCGACGGGCTGGCCGCTGCGAAAGGCGTGCTGGCATTGCTGGCCGAACTCCAGCGCCTCCATGCCGGGGAACGCCGCCCACAGATCCTGACCGACCAGCTCATCGGCGGAGATTCCCATGACCCGCTCGCCGGTGGCGTTGAGGTAGGTGACGCGCCACGCCTGGTCCACCGACACGAAGCCGGTCGCCATGGTGTCGAGCAGGTAGGCGGCGCGGTCACGGGCGGTCCGCACCTCCGTGACGTCATAGGCGGTCCCCATGAGCTGCACCGAACGCCCGTCGCCATCGACCCGGGTCCGGCCGCGGGCGGCGATCCAGCGCACCGGGCGGTCGGGCGGGAGGATGCGGAACTCGGCCCGGTAATCGCCGCCGGACTCCACCGCCTCGGCGACGGCGGCCTCCACGATGGGCCGGTCGTCGGGATGGATGCGGCTGAACGCCTCGGTCATGTGGGGGACGAACTCGCCCGGCTCGTAGCCGAACATGGCCTGCAGGCGGTCGTCCCAGTCCATCCGGTCGGTGCGAAGATCCCAGTCGAAGGATCCGATGCCCGCCGCTTCGATGGCGACATCCCAGCGCAACCGGCTGGACTCGTACTCGGCGGACAGGGCCGACAGCTCGAGCTCGGCCATCACGCTCGAGGCCAGTTCGCTGAGCAGGCCCACGTCGTGGTCGGACCAGGCGCGGGCCGTCGGGCCGAACACGCACAGCGCCCCGACCGTCCCGCCGCCGTGCGTCACCAGGGGAACGCCCAGGTAGGCACCCACTCCGCCGGACGTAACGGGAGGGAGATGGGCGACCCGTTCGTCCACGGTGGCGTCGGTGACGACCAGGGGCCCGGCGGACGCGGCCGTCACGGTGCACAACGACTCCTCGAGAGGCACCACACCGCCGACCGCCCCGTCGTCCAATCCGACCCCGGCCACGACGGTCTGCTCGGCGGTGAGCAGGGAGATCTGGGCCGACGAGGCCGACAGCAGGCGAGCAGCCAGCCCGACGAGACGATCCAGAGCCGGGTTGCCCTGGGCGACGGGCAACAGGCGAGCAGCCGCCTCCGTAGGTCCAGGATGCACGACGGTCTCGTGAGATGGTCTGATCGGCCCGATTGTCACCGACCGGACCCCGGGGCGCAAGCGGTCGCCCTACCCCGATGGACCCTACCCAGATGACAGGGTGGTCAAGGGCGGGTGGTTGCCGGCGGTCACCAGGGCGCCAACCGAGCCGGTCCCGGCCAGGAAGATGTTGAGAAAGTCCTCGCTGACGGTGATGACCGTCGGCAACCAGGCACTCCCCGCCTCGAGGGGCGGGAGGTGGCCGCCGCCAAGCAGGGTGAGGAAATATTTTGGCGCCTGGGCCTGGCCGTAGGTTTGTCGGCCCTCGGGCAACGGGTTGATAGGGTCCGCATTGCCCTGGGTCACGAGGATGGGGGGGTTGGCCAGATGGGTGATCCCCGGTAGCGGCGACACCGACATGGCGATGACGGCCCGCACCGCGGGCTGGCCGGGCGGCGCCGGAGTGATGGCCTCGGACAGGGCGGCCTCCGCCCCGTCGCTGTGGCCGGCCACCGCCACGCGGGCCGGATCGATCCGCGCCGCCAGGGCACTGGTGGGCGCCGCCAACGAGTCGATCACGAAGCGGAGGTCTCCGGGCTCGTTGTTGATGTCCGCCTCGTCCAGGTTGGCTCCGGCGACAGCCTGGTCGCTCAGGGGGAAGGCGGGAGCGGCCACCACGTAGCCATCGGCGGCCCAGGCGCGCAGCAAGGCGGTGTAGGGAGCGGGCCCGACCTGGAAGCCGTGCCCGAAGACCACCAACGGCCGGCGACCGGGCACCGACGGGACCCACACCTGGGTGGTCAGAACGCGGCTGGTCGAGACGGTCCGGCCCCGACTGACGGTGGGACGGCTGGTGTCGACCAGGGCCAGGGTGGTGGCGGTCACGGGATACGGAGGCGCCGGGGGGGCGGTCGTCGGTGCCGCCGTCGGGGGCGGAGCCGCGACGGTCGTCGCCGTCGGAGCGGCGACGGTCGGCGTCGGACCTCGTCGTGGGGTGGCCGGGTTTGACGGCGAGCAGCCCGCCAGGACCAGGACCATGATCGCGACCAAGGCCGCCCGCCGACGGAGAAGCTCGTTCACCTGGGCCGATCCTAGGCCGCTGGCTAGCGTCGGCGTCATGCTCCTCGAGAACTTCGAACGCCACGACGTGACGGTCGACGGTGTCCACATCGCGGCCTGGGTGGCCGGAAGCGGATCGCCCGTCCTCGCCCTCCACGGCTATCCCCAGACCCACGCCATGTGGCACGCCGTGGCACCGGCTCTGGCCGAGGACCACACCGTCGTGCTCACCGACCTGCGGGGCTATGGCGCCAGCGACAAGCCGGCCGGCGGGAAGGACCACGCCGGCTACGCCAAGCGGGCCATGGCCGCCGATCAGGTGGGGGTTATGGCCGAGCTGGGCTTCGACCGCTTCGCCCTCGTGGGCCACGACCGCGGCGCCCGGGTCGGCCACCGCCTGGCTCTGGACCACCCCGACCGGGTCTCGGCGTTGGCGGTGATCGACATCGCCCCCACCCACCACATGGTGGCCACCACCGATCTGGCCATGGCCCGGGCCTACTTCCACTGGTTCTTCCTCTCCCAGCAACCCCCGCTCCCCGAGCGCCTCATCGGCGCCGACCCGGAGCTGTGGTTGACCTGCCAGCTCCGGGCCGGGCACGCCGGTGGCGTCGAGTTCCACCCTGAGGCCATGGCCGCCTACCTCGAGGCGTTCTCCCGGCCCGAGACCATCACCGCCAGCTGCGAAGACTACCGGGCGGCGGTGACGATCGACTTCGAGACCGACGTGGCGGACCGGGACCGCCGGGTCACCTGCCCCCTTCTGGTGCTGTGGGGCGACCAGGGCTTCATCGGTCTCCGCTACGACCCCCTGGCGGTGTGGCGGGACTACGCCGACGACGTCCGCGGTCAGGGCCTGCCGGCCGGTCACTTCGTTCCCGAGGAGGCACCGGGCCCCGTCATCGCCGCCCTCCGAGCCTTCCTGCCCAAAAAGGACACCGTGTGACCAATCGCACTGCGTAAGAGGCGCTCCATTGGGATAGGACTAGAGGGGAACGTGGTGCTGACCGTTGTTCCCCCTCGCAGCGCCCAAGGAATGGGACCGTGCATGCGGATGACCCCTTTGCTGACCTCTCCCCCCTCCGGCGCCTGACGCTGCGCCTGCGGCTGCACCGGGCGTGGCACAAGGGCATGGCCGAACGCCATGACCTCACCCTCGACGCCCTGAGCGGCGTTGTCGGCAACGATCTGGTCGTGGCCGCCGCCGCCAGCCGGCGCGGCCCTGGCGCGGTCACGGTCATCGCCTTCGCCTCCGGCGTGGAGATCCGGCTGTCGTCGTGCTACCAGCCCACCATCGCCATCCTGGCCGGAAGGTCAGCGCAGGGCGTCGTGGTCCTCGAGCACGCCGCCTATCACGGGGACCGCTGGGGCCTCTACTTCGCTGCCGGCCCCGAGCGACTCCCCCTGCTGGCCAACGAGGTCTCCGTAGCCGGTCGACCCGGCAACGCCGGCGGCGACGGGGAGACTGCAGGCCCCCGGACGCCGCATTCCGAGCTACTGGCGGTCTGAACCGCTCAGTCGATGGCGCTCTCCGCCGTCACCGTCACCTGGTCCTCCTCGGAGGGAAAGGTGACGATCGTCGTCTGGAACCAGACCTTGCGACCCTCCCGGTACTCGACCAGGCCGTAGTCGAGCGTCTCGTCACCGTTGGTCAGTTGACCGACGGCTTTGCGGTGGACACCGGTGGCGCGGGGCATCGCCGTCCAGGATAGGCCCGCGACAAAAGGACAAGCGATGGCATCTGTGGTGATCGACAGGGGTAGGTCCCCTGTGACCGCCCGTCCGTCCGTGCCAGGAGGCGCCATGTCGACCATCAGGTTCTCCATCCTCGTCGGATTGGTCATCGGCGTCGTGTGGGCCGCCGAGGGCATCACCGGTGCGCTCGTGGCCGCCATCCTCACCGGCGTGGGGGGCCTGGTCGGCTGGCTGGTGTCTCAGGGCGCGATCGACCTGAGTGCCATCGTCGGGCGCCGTGACGACGACTGATCCCAGCCCGTCCAGGGTGGCGTCGGCCGCCGCCGCCCGGGCCGCGACGGTGGCGGGCGTGGTCCGCCTGGATTCCGGACCATTTGGGACCAAGAGCACCTACGGGTCGGGCGGAAGGGTCGACGGGGTGACGGTGAGAACGGGGACCCAACCGGTCGGCGTGACCGTGCACATCGCCGTCCGCTTCGGCGAGCGCATCCCCGAACTGGCCGAAGCGGTGAGCCGGGAGGTGGCCGACGCCCTGCAGACCGACCTGGGCGACGCCGGTCCCTGGACGGTCGCCATCGAGGTGGTCGATGTGGTCACCGCCAGGGAGCTTCCATGAGACGATTGGACCGGGCCGTCGCCCTGTTCTGTGGGCTGGCCCTGGCCGTCGCCGCGGTCCTGGCCGGAATCGAGATCATGGAGCTGATCCTCGGCCATCCGCCGCTGATCATCCCCCGCCATAGCTGGGACCGGAGCCTGCGCGGCAGCCAGTGGGGGAGTCTCGGCATGGAGCTGACCAGTGGGATCGTCGCAGGTGTGGGTGTCGCCCTGATCGTGTTGCAGATCATCCGGCGCCGGCCGGTGCGCCTGGCGTTGCGCTCCCGCCCCCAGCAGCGGGCCTGGGTGTCCCGGAAAGGATTGGGGCGCCGCTTGACCCGCGACGTGAGTGACCTCGACGAGATCACCCAGAGCAAGGTGAGGGTGAGCCGGAACCGGGTCAGGACCAAGATCGTGGTCCGCGCCGACGCCGACCGGGCCGCCGGCGTGAACCGGGTCCGCACCGTCGTCGGCGACACGCTGAGCAACATCGGCGTCGTCCACGACCTCAAGGTTCGGGTCGTCGCCCGGTCGGCCGCCGATCTCTCCGGAGAGCGCGTCCAGTGACCGACACCGGAACCGAGACCCGCCTGATACCGGCCCCCCCGAGCACCCGGGCGGGTCGGCGCCTGGATCGCATCACCGCATCGGGCAGCAGCCGGATCGATCGCTTCAACCGAAGCCTGTTCGTCGTCGCCGGCGTCATCCTGGCCGGTGCTGGCGGCGTGGGGCTGCTCCTCGGGGAAGGTGTCATCCGCGGGACCTCCCCGGCGACCCTTTACAACCGGCGGGCGACCGACGCCGCCGCCAGCCCGGACCTGGCCGCGGCGACCGCCATGGCCGTCTGCCTGGTGGTGTTGGTCGTCGGTCTGCGCTGGGCCTTGGCCCAGCTCCGTCCGGTCTCCGACGGCGAGCGCCTGTCCACCCTCACGTTGTTCTCCGGGCCCAGGGGCCGAACGACGGTGGCGGCCACCACCGTGACCCGGGCCGCCGTCGCCGACATCACCAGCCGTCCCGGAGTGACCTCGGCCAAGGTCCGCCTGCGTGCGCTGCACCCCCAGACCCGGGTCACCCTGTCCGTCGAGCTGGCCCTGGACGCCCACCCCGATACCGTCCTCGACGAGCTCGAGCAGGCCCTGACCCGCCTCCTCGGCGCCCTCGACGCCGACCCATCCGACAGCCAGACCGAGATCCGTCTGCGCTTCGCCCGGCCGGCGCGCTCCACCCGCTCGGACCGGCCCGCCCGTGTCACATGATCCGGTGGAAGCCGCCGAGGAGGCCGCCCTCGTCCACCGGGCCCAACAGGGCGACGTGGCCGCCTTCACCGACCTGTACCAGCGCCACAGCCGGTGGGTCTTCGGCGTAGCCCTGCGTCTCGTCTACAACCCCGGTGAGGCCGAAGAGGTCACCCAGGACACCTTCGTCCAGGTGTGGAAGTCCCTCCCCCGCTTCCGCGGTGAGAGCCAGCTGCGGACGTGGATCCATCGGATCTGCGTCAACCGCTGCTACCGGTCCAACACCAAGCGGGCCGCCCACCGCAGCGAGGAGCTCCCCGACGAACTGGTCTCCACCGATCCCGACCCGGGCACCGTCGCCGTCCTGCGAGGTGAGATGGCCGACCTCCAGCGGGCTCTGGCCGCCCTCCCCCAGGGCCTGCGCGCCGCACTCGTCCTGCGCGAGTTCGGCGGCCTCGCCTACGAGGAGGTGGCCGACGCCCTCGGCATCACCCTCACCGCGGCCCGGAGCCGGATCCACCGGGCCCGGCTCCAGGTGGTGAGCCAACTCAGCGCTCCACCCACCCCCATCGGCACCGGCACCACCGGGCCGTTCAAGGAGGCATCCGCGTGATGGATCTGACCTGGCCTGCGACCCTCGCTTGTGGCACCCGACCCGAGCTGCTCCTGGCCTCGGTGACCGACGGTGACAGCAGCGTGCCCGCCTCCCACATCACCACCTGCCCGTCCTGTCGCGACGCCCTCCGTCAGCTCCGCCCGCGCCTCGACGTCCTCCAGCGCACCGGCACCATCCCCGCGGCCGCCCCGGCCCGCATCCAGGGACAGGTGTTGGCCCGGATCCGCCATCTCCGGGCCGGCGCCCTGGTGGAGATCGCCGATGGCGGTGGCCGGACGGCTGTGTCGGCGGACGTGATCGCCTCCTGTGGCCGGATGGCGGCCGAGCAGGTCGAAGGGGTCCACGGCGTGCAAGTCACCCTCCGCTCCCCCGGTCTGGTCCTCGAGGTCCGCCTCATCGTCGGATTCGAACGGCCGATCCCCGAGGTCGTCGCCGCGGTGCGGTTGGCGATCGACGCCATGGTGGAGCACCAGCTGGCCATCACCACCGCCGGCATCGACATCGACGTCGCCGACATCGATCTTCCGTCCGTCGCCTGACGAACCGGGACGACGGGTGACGCGTAGCGTCGGAATATGACTGTGATTACCAGGGACACCATCTACGTCAACGGGGAGTGGGTGCCGAGCGCCGGCACGGGGACGCTCCCGGTCACCAACTCCACGACCGAGGAGGTCATGGGCACCATCCCCGAGGGGACGCCCGAAGACGTGGACAAGGCGGTGGCGGCGGCCAGGGTGGCGTTCGGGGGCTGGTCGGCCACCCCGCCCGATGAACGGGCCAAGTTCTGCGCCCGCATCGCCGATGGCCTGTCGGCCCGAATGGACGAGGTGGCCACCCTGGTCAGCCAGGAGGTGGGCATGGTCAAGGGGCTGAGCAAGGTCATCCAGGTCGGACTGCCCTACAACTCGTTCAGCGTGATCCCGCAAGTGGTCGCCGACTTCGCGTGGGAGGAGAAGGTGGGGAATTCCCTCGTCGTGCGCGAGCCGGTCGGCGTGGTGGGGGCAATCACCCCGTGGAACTACCCGCTCCACCAGATTGCCGCCAAGGTCGCCTACGCCCTCGCCGCCGGGTGCACCATCGTCCTCAAGCCGTCCGAGGTCGCCCCCCTGAACGCCTTCGTCCTGGCCGACATCATCGCCGACGTGGGCCTCCCGCCGGGCGTGTTCAATCTGGTGAGCGGCGTCGGGCCGGTGGTGGGTGAGGCCATCGCCAGGCACCCCGACGTCGACATGGTCTCCTTCACCGGTTCGATCCGGGCCGGCAAACGGGTCGGCGAGCTGTGCATGGACCGGGTGGCCAGGGTCACCCTGGAGCTCGGCGGCAAGAGCGCCAACGTCATCCTGGAGGATGCCGATCTTCCCAAGGCGGTCAAAGACGGCGTGTTCAAGGCGTTCCTCAACTCGGGCCAGACATGCTCGGCCCTGACCCGGATGGTCGTGCCCCGCGCGAGGCTGGCTGAGGTCGAGGAGATCGCCGTGGCCGCCGCTGAGGCCATGGTGCCGGGCGATCCCTTCGCCAAGGAGTCCAAGCTGGGCCCGCTGGTCTCCCAGGCTCAGTGGGACCGAGTCCAGGGCTTCATCGACGTCGGGATCGACGAGGGGGCCAAGTTGGTCACCGGCGGCACCGGCAAGCCCGAGGGCCTCGAGACCGGGTACTTCGTGAAGCCGACCGTGTTCTCCGAGGTCCGCCCGGACATGCGCATCGCCCAGGAGGAGATCTTCGGGCCGGTCCTGGCCATCCTCCCCTTCGACACCGAGGACGAGGCCGTCGAGATCGCCAACGACTCCGACTACGGCCTGGCCGGCGGGGTGTGGGCCGGAGACCAGGAACACGGCATCGCCGTGGCCCGCCGGATCCGCACCGGCCAGATCGAGGTCAACGGCGGGGCCTTCAACCCCAACGCCCCCTTCGGTGGCTACAAGCAGTCCGGGATCGGCCGGGAGTACGGGTCGTTCGGGCTCGAGGAGTTCCTGGAGGTCAAGGCCCTCCAGCTGTAGGCCTGGGCTACGATCCCAGCGCAGCCGAGCGGGAGCAGGGGTCACATGGGAACGCCGCCGATCTACGGACCGTACGTGATGGCCAGCGCCGTACCCGCCGACATGGCCACCTACACCAAGGACATGCTCCCCTACGACGACGCCATCGGCACGACGGCGGTCTCCCAACTGCTGCCCGCCTGGCAGGCGCTGGCGGATTCCAAGCCCGACCCCACCATGCTGGCCCCGTCGGTGTTGAGCGACCCGCTGCCCAGCGACGTGCAACGTTACGCGGAGACGTGTCACACCACCGACCTGTTCCCGGCCCAGGTCGGTCAGGCGTTCGCCGCCGCCGACGGGGGCATCGTCAACGACGCCCAGTTGAGCGCCGAGCTGGCCAAGCTGCAGGCCCAGTGGAAGCTGCCCGGCAACCTGTCGTACCTGGTGCCCGGCCAGGACTGGTCCACCCTCGGCGGATTCGGCATCTGCCCCACCCAACCCGGCGGGTTCATCAAGGGACCCGACGGCCAGTACTACGCCCTCACCCCAGCGGCGTACTTCAGCGCCGGGCACCAGGGCACCAAGGCCCAGCCCGCGATGGGCGCGGCCCCGAGCGCCATGCCCCAGGACGGCACCGCCTGGCAGCAGGTCGGGGCCAGGACCGGCTTCGTGGCCGTCGGCAAGGCGCCCGACGCATCGGTCAAGGGGGCGGCGATCATGATGAGCATCCTCAATCCCGAGGCCGTCGACCACGATCTGCAGGCAGCCGGCAAGAGCACCTACGACCACACGGATATGGGGATGAGCGGGCCGGAGTTCGCCAACGGCGGTTCAGGCACCGGGTTCAACTACAGCGTCGGGCCCACCGAGACCGGCCAGAGCCCGACGGGGAGCGGCGAGGCGGGCGCCAGCCTGGCCGGCGCCATCGGCCTGGGCACCGAGTCCGGCGTGTCGTGGGCCAGCTCGATGAACAGCCAGCCCCTGTGGCAATACCAGGTCAAGTACTACCAGGGGCCGGGCGGAACCCGGCGGGCCGAGCTCGACATGTACAAGATCTGGAACACCAAGGACGGCGGCCACAAGCTGGAATCCGGCGTCGGCTCCGTCGGCCCCGACGGCCATATCACCGTGGGCACGACCACCATGACCGACATGGAGACCCCCTGACATGGGCATCGAGATCAACAGCTCGGACTACACCCCAACGTGGTCGCCCAACTGGGACGACGTGACCTTCGACCATGCCAGGGCCGAGGCCCTGATCACCGCCCTGCGAGCCGTGAGCCGGGCCATGGAGACAGCCGCCAGCCAGCGGGTGACCCGGGCGACCTCTCCAGCCGCCGTGTCCGGGCCGGTCGCTCCCGGTCACAGCCTTCCGGGGCGGGGGATCCTGGGGACGTGGACCGGCACCCACCGGGCCACCTGGGAGGCCGAGTACAGCGCCCGTCGGACCGAGGCGGTGGCCCTCGACCAGCGCATCACCCAGATGATCACGGCCCTGTCCACGGCATCCACCAAGGCCACGACCGAGCAGGCCCACCGGGTCACCCTGCGCCAGCAGTGGAACACGGAGTACCAGGTGGGGATGCGGCGCATGCAGGCCGACATCACCGCCCTGCGCAAGGACGGCGTTCCCGTGTCGGTCCGGTAGCAGGCGGTCAGCACAAGGTTCCCGACGGTCGGTCGCGGGTTGCAATGGTGAACCCGAAGCTGGCAATACTGGCCGCGGCCTGGACCGAGGGCCACTTCACCCAATGGCACACGTTCACCCTGTCCTGGGAACCCAACCGGGTCGAGGCGTGGCGGGACGGGTCCGTTCTTCACCACCACCGATGCGGCCCGGATCTCTTACACGCCGACGTATCTGGCCATCCAGGCCGGGCCCAACCAGCCTCACGCGTCAGGGTGGCATCCAACCTGCAGGGGTGTGGGTGAAGGTCTTCGCCCCCTGCTAGCCGGCTGGTCGTGGCGAGCTTCCTGCCCCCCGTCGCCCGTCCGCCGCCCTCACCGAAGGAAGGAGTACGCTGCACTCGCTCACCGAGCAGCCCGCACGGTGATGCGAACGGGGAGGACCCTCGATGGGTACAGGGGCAAGCATCGTGATCGCTGCCGTCGGGGCGATCCTTCGCTTTGCGGTGACGACCACCCACAGTCACGGCTTCAACATCCACACGGTCGGGGTGATCCTGCTCGTCGTGGGCATCGTCGGTTTCGTCATCTCCCTGTTCTTCTGGAACTCCTGGGGAGGGTTCAATGGCGGTGGCGGTTACCAGAGGCGCCGCGTGACACGCACCCCGGGCCGCACCTACCGGGACCGTCACGGCCGGGTGGTAGAGGAGCCGGGCGCTGTCGTCGAGGAGCGCGACGGCTTCTAGGCGTTCATGTAGGGCGGCTGGGGCGCGGCGATCACCGACGACCTGGCTCCGGCCGACGGCCTGGACTTCATCCTCCGGAGCAAAGGCATCCAGACGATCGCCCTTGGCGGCTTCCTGACGAGCTGCGTGGAGTTCGCCATGCGCACCCGCTCATCGGAGTTCATCGCCCAGCTGAGCTGACCACGAAACCAGGACAGCTTCACCGACGTGTGCTCGTGGCCGGGCTCCGGGCCGCGCTTCTCAGGGCGGTGCTCCCGGCCCGCTCCGCCAGCACCGCGGCGACGACCAGGACCGCACCGATGAACAGGTAGTTGGCCCCCTCCCAGATGCTGTAGTCGAAGTGCGTGCCCTCCAGCTCGCCGAGTCCGATGAAGGCGTGGGGGACGGCGAGGCATGCTGCGGTCCATCCCAGCCAGTTGACAATGCCCGTCCGCCGGCGCCAGAGCATCATGGCCACGACCGCCACGGTGGTGATGGCCCCGATGGCGATGGTCAGGGTCGGTTCCAACTGAGACCGGGCGAAGAGGTGGGCCGGCGGATAGACGTCGAGCCCCAAGGAGGCGACCAGGTTGGTGGCGACGGCCAATGTGACACCGACGACCACGGCGGCGGCTCGGTTTCGCCTCCAGACGAGGACCCCGGCGAGGATCGGCAGCGGCAGATAGATGAACCGGGCCGTGGCCGCCACGCCGGCAAGGAGGCCGACGACGACCGCGACCCGGTTCGCTGACCGGCGCGCTGTGGCCGTCTCCGCCAGGGTCAGGTATCGATCGGCGAGGGCGAACACGACGAGCACCGCCAGGCTGAATGCCACCGTGTCCTCGCCCTGGGCCATCTCGATGTAGAGATGGGGGGAGCAGAAGATCAGGGCCAGACCGAGGTTGATCTCCAGTCCACAACGGTAGAACCGGCGAAACACGGCGGCTGTCAGGGCCATCCAGAACGGGATCATCAGCTCATAGATGTGGAGGAGGGCGAAAGGGCTGTTCCGCACGATCCAGGCCGGCCCCGGACTGACCGGGCCGGCACCGGGGGGAAGCGTCACGCCGTACATGGCGCGACCGTGGAACAACGCCTGGGCCGGGAGGATCATTGCTGGGCCTGGGGCAAACCATGGGGGTAGATGTGAGAGGGACGCTCGTGGATCACGATGGCCACGATCGAGATGCCGACCAGGAGGGCCACGGTGGCCGGCGCCGACCCGGCCACTCGGCTCCAGATCGGCCAACGCGGCGTTACCACCAGGAGGGCGAGGACCCCAATGGCGGTAACCGCCAGCAGCGCTATCGACAGCAGAGCCGGTTGCCGGCGAGCGGCGTGATCGTACAGCTGGGGGATGGTGGGGATCTGCAGCACGCACGCGACGACCAGCGCCGAGGCGATCGCCCGTCGCCGGGTGATCGGTCCCCATGGAGCCGGTGTCGACGATCGGGCCTCGGCAGAGGTGGTGCCAGAAGGTGGCGAAGGACGGGTCACCTTTGGCATTCATGAGACCGAGGGCACGGCCCCCACCGCAGCACCCTGCCGGGCACGGGGGGACACGGAGCGCCCCAGGTTGGCAGCGTCGGCCATGCCGTAGCCATCGGGCAGAGCGCGGTCCGCGACAGAGTGAGGGGCAGAGACGTCACCGCAGCATCCGACCCAGGACAATAGTGGAGCCACCCTTCGACGTCGTCGACCCGCTGGGGGCTAGAGTTGGACCACCGAGGAGAGGTGCGAGAGCGGCCGAATCGGACTCACTGCTAATGAGTTGACTTGGGAAACTGGGTCCGAGGGTTCAAATCCCTCCCTCTCCGCTCATTCTTCACGCAGGTGAGCAACGGGTTGGCCGGCCTCGGGCGGGCCTGACCAGCCGGGTTCTCTACAACGCGGTGACGGAAAGGGTCGAATAGCGTCCCTCAGCGACACTACGACGATCAATGACCCATCATCGTTGGCAGCACAAGCGGCCGAGACCCGGGCGGGCGGCGCCTGCGGGCTGAGGGCCGACGACCGCGCCCGGGACTCACGAGCCGCAACCGCCATCGAGCCGCAACCGCTGGAGCTCAACGTCATGAACGACGCCTGCGACAACCCGGGGTGGGGCAACGCCAAACGTCGCTCGTTCACCCCCCAGCGCCGCGGCGAGTACCAGCAGGACCGCGAGGCCCTCGTCGACGCCATCGAGGACCGTGACACCGAAACGGCGGTGGCCGTCATGGGCGATCACCTCAGCAGGATCAGGGTCACCCTTCTCGGACACTAAGGTCGGGCGGCTGCCGCGCCCGCTGCGCCCCGGACATCCCCCCGTGACCCGATCCATCCGACTTCGCCCGTGGCAGAAGGCCGCCCTGGACCGTTTCGACGCCTCCCCCGGCCCCGACTTCCTGGCCGGGCCACCCCCGGGGCGGGCAAGACCACCTTCGCCCTGACCGCCGCCGTCCGCCTGATGACGACGGTGGACCAGCACCGGCAGCCGGACGGGCCGCGGCAGCCGGACCGGCCGCAGCAGCCGCCCCAGCCGGACCAGCCGCCCCGGCCGCCCCGCCCGTCCAAGCCGCCTCGGTGCCTCATCGTGGTCGCCCCCACCGCCCATCTCAAGGGCGAGTGGGTGGCCGCGGCCGCCACCTTCGGGCTGCACCTGGACCCGTCGTGGGCCGCCACCGACGGGGAGCTGCCCAGGGACATGCACGGCATCGTCACCACCTACCAGCAGGTCGCGTCCAGCGCGGCCGTCCTGCGCCGCCTGGCCGGCCCGGCCATGGTCGTCTTCGACGAGCTCCACCACGCCGGCGACGACCGAGCCTGGGGCCAGGCCGTGCGCCATGCCTTCGAGCCCGCCCAGAGGCGCCTGGCCCTGTCGGGCACGCCGTTCCGCAGCGACACCAGGGCCATCCCGTTCCTCAACTATGTCCTCGACGAGGCCCGCCCCGATTTCGAGTACGGCTACGGCGCGGCCTTGGCCGACGGCCGGGTGGTCCGGCCTATCTACTTCCCCCGGACCAACGGCACCATGGAGTGGAGCGCCCCCGACGGGTCGGTCCACGGCGCAGACTTCACCGACCCGCTCGATCAGCAGAGGGCCAACCAACGCCTCCGCACCGCCCTGTCCCTCGAGGGTGACTGGTTGCCGACCGTGCTCACCGCCGCCCACCAGCGCCTGACCGACATCCGCCGCACCCACCCGGAGGCGGGCGGGTTGGTGATCGCCACCGATCAGGAACACGCCCGGGGCATCGCCGACGCTCTGGCCTGGCGCTACGGGGTGCGCCCGACGATCGCCACGTCCGACGACACCAAGGCGTCGGAACAGATCCACCGCTTCGCCCGTGGGAACGACCCGTGGCTGGTGGCGGTCCGCATGGTGTCCGAAGGGGTGGACATCCCCCGGCTGCGGGTCGGGGTGTATGCCACCACGACCACGACGGAGCTGTTCTTCCGCCAGGCGGTGGGCCGATTCGTCCGCTGGACCCGGGGGGTGCCAGCCCAACGGTCGTATCTGTTCATCCCCGACGACGCCCGCCTCCGGGCCCGGGCCTTCCAGATCGCCGAGGTCCGCCGCCACACGCTGCGCCCGAGAGACGGGAGCGACATGGACGGCGAGGACCCCGACCAGCCCCCCGACCAAGCGCGGCGAGACGGCCACAGCGTGGGCCCCGAGGCCGGCGACGACCAGCTTTCGCTGTTCTCCGTCATCTCCGCCACCGCGACCGGCACGGACACCCACGGTACGGCCCACCATGACGACGAGGAGGGGTCCGACGACGAAGCCGACGATCCCGCCCTGCTCCTCGAGCTGGACGCCCTGCCGCCTCTCGCCGGGGCCGGCACAACGGGGGCGGACCCGACCATGACCCGCCGGGAGCACAAGGGGCGCCTGCGCGACGCCAACGCCGAGCTGGCCCGGGACCTGGTGCGGCGCAGCGGCTGGCCCCATCCCCGGGTGAACGCCGAGCTCAACCGGCTGGCCGGGATCCGCAAGGTAACCGAGGCGACGGTCGACCAGCTGGAGAAGCGCCTGCGCCACGCCGAGCGGTGGTACTCGAGGCTGCCGACCTAGGCTTCGCCCGTGCCGACCCTCGTGTTGCTGCGCCACGGTCAGAGCCAGTGGAACCTGGAGAATCGCTTCACCGGGTGGTACGACGTCGACCTCAGCACGGACGGCGAGAAGGAGGCCAAGGCGGCCGGAACCGCCCTGCGCCAGGCGGGCATCCCCGTCGACCGGGCCCATACGTCGGTGCTGACGAGGGCCGTCCGCACCCTCGATCTGGCCCTGGCCGAGCTCGGTCGCTCCTGGGTCCCCGTGGCGCGCCACTGGCGGCTCAACGAGCGCCACTACGGCGCCCTCACCGGGCTCAACAAGGCGGAGACCAAGGAGAAGCACGGCGACCAACAGTTCCTGGCCTGGCGCCGCAGCTACGACGTGCCACCCCCGCCGATGGAGCCGGACCATCCCTACGGGGTGTGGGGCGACCCCCGGTACGCCGAGACGTCCGCCGACATCATCCCCGCCACCGAGTGCCTGGCCGACGTCGTGGTCCGCATGCTGCCCTACTGGTACGACGCCGTCGGTCCCGATCTGATGGCGGGTCGCACCGTTCTCGTCTGCGCCCACGGCAACAGCCTCCGGGCCCTCATCAAGCACCTCGACGGCATCTCCGACGACGACATCACCTCCCTGGAGATCCCGACCGGGGTTCCCATCGCCTACGACCTGGACCCCGAGCTGCGGCCCCTCGGCCACGACGAGGTGCGCTGACCGTCAACCCTCCCGGTTGACCGCCCACGACCGGGCCTGGTCCCGGGGCCGGATGACGAGCTGGTCGATGTCGACGTGGCTGGGGCGGGAGGCGACGAAGACGACCGTCTCGGCCACGTCGTCGGCGGAGAGCGGGGTGAGCCCTTGGTAGACCTTGTCGGCCCGGCTGGCGTCGCCGTCGAAGCGGACGAGGGAGAACTCGGTCTCGACCATGCCCGGGTCGATCTGCGAGACGCGGACGGGCTGGCCCAGCAGCTCGAGGCGCAGCACGTCCATGACCGCCCGGTTGGCGTGCTTGGCCGCGTTGTAGCCGGCCCCGCCGGCGTAGGTCTCGATGGCGGCGATGGACCCGATGGAGATGACGTGGCCGTTGCCGGAGGCCACCAGCTGGGGGAGGAGGGCCCGGACCATGCGCATGCCGCCGAGGACGTTGGTGTCGTACATGGTGCGCCACTGGTCCTCGTCGGCGGCCGAGACGGGAGCCAGGCCGAGAGCGCCGCCGGCGTTGTTGACCAGGAGCCGGCACTGCGGGATCCGGTCGCAGAACGCCTGGACCGATCCCGGGTCGGTCACGTCGAGGGCCAGACCCGTGGCGTGGGGCCCGGCGGCAGCGGTGGCCTCCTGCAGGCGGTCGGCCCGGCGGGCGCCGAGGACCACCGACCATCCCTGGTCGGCCAGCATCCGGGCCGTGGCGGCCCCGATCCCACTCGAGGCCCCCGTCACCACGGCCACCGGTCGATCGGTGCGGTCGGTCATTGCTCCAGGGTATTCGGGGAATGACGTCCCCGGAACGGCCCACCGTCAACCTGGCGCACCGGCCCGGTTACGGTCAGGGTCATGGCCACCCTGGTGATTGGGTCCGACGAGGTGTCGTTGGTGCTCCGCCCCGTCGAGCATGCCCTCAGCTTCCACAAGGACCTCCATCTGCCCCTCACCGCCATCGTCCGGGTCAGTGTCCCCGCCAGCCCCTGGTTGGCGTTGCGGGGGTGGCGCAGCACCGGCGTCGGCATCCCCGGGTATGCCGCCCTCGGGGCGCGCCGCCATGGCACCGGGTGGGACTTCGCGGCCGTGTTCAAGCAGGAGCCGGCCGTCCTGATCGAGCTCAACACCGGCCGCTACGAGCAGGTCCTGGTCTCGGTCCCCGACCCCGAGGCCACCGCCACGGCCGTGGCCGCCGCCGCCGGCATCGCCCGCTGAACCGACGCTTCCTCGCGTGTCGGGGCGCTCCTGTGTCGGGGCGCTCCTGTGTCCGGGTGCTCCTGTGTCGGGGCGCGGCGAACGGGCCGAGGTCGGCGTGCTCCGCCTGGTCCCCGGCCCGTCCTACGAACCTGTCCGATCAGAGAACTCGGACGTTGGCCGCCTGAAGCCCCTTGGGGCCCTGGTTGGTGTCGAACTCGACCTTTTGACCTTCGTCGAGGTTGCGGTATCCCGTGCCGGAGATGGCGCTGAAGTGTACGAACACATCAGGGCCGCCGGCGTCCTGGGTGATGAAACCGAAACCTTTGTCACCGTTGAACCACTTCACGGTGCCAGTTGCCATAGCGATCCCCTCCTTTCCTGGCCAGACTCGACCTGTGGATCACCAGATCGTGGCCGTGGTCCCCGTGGGGACCGGAGGGATCTCCATGCATACTGATGTTGCGCCCTCAAGGAGCCTTAATGTAGCGCGCCGCTGCCGGGCCGCGAACATCCAACGGTTTTCGCTCCTTCCATCGACCCCGCGGCTCTACCCGCGGGAGGCCCACCGCTACGCTCGACGGGGATGTCTGCCGCTGTCCATCGCTCCGGTCGGGCCGGCCCCAGCCTGTCGCCGTGGGCCCGGACGGCCCTGCAGGCGGCAGCCGTGGCCGTGGTGGTCCAGGCCCCGACCAGCGCCGAGCTCTACAAGTACGTCCCCAATCACCGGCCCCCCCTGTTGTCGATCCTGACCATCGTCGTCACCTTCATCGGCGCCCTGGCCCTCTTCACCAGCCTGGAGCGGTTCGAGGGATGGCGGCGCGTCGCCGGGTCGAGGGCCGTCACGGTGATCCTTCTCACCGGCGTCACTGCCGTCAGCCCCGTCGCCTACCACCTGTGGGCTCACCACCTGCCGAAGGGCACGTCGGCATCGGCCGTCACCCTGGCCATGACCCTGCCAGTCCATGCCCTCCTCCACGGCCACCAGATGTACGACATCGCCCTGCCGGCGTCGGTGCCCGCCAGCCCGGGGCCCGGATGGATCCTCCTCAACGCCCCGTTCACCCTGATCCATGCCCCATGGCTGCTGATCCCCTTCTGGCTGGCGGCGGCGGCGGTGGTCATCAGGATCGCCTACGGGCACGGCACCGAGGTCAACGTGGCCCTGGTGCTGCTGTACGTGTCCCCCCACTTCGCCCGCATGCTGGCCGAGAACCAGGATCTGCTCATCGTCCCCTGCGCCCTGATCGTGTTGGTGGTGATCGCCAACCGGTGGGCTCGATCGATGCCCGCGGCGGTGATCCTCGGGTTCTTCGCCGGCGTGGTGGCTACCTCCCGGCTCATCTACATCGCCTTTCCCGTGGTGCTGGGCCTGATCGCCTGGCGGCGCTCCCGGAGGGAAGCCGTCGCCGTGACTGCGGTCGGGATCGGCGTCGCCGCGGTGTTCAACCTGGTGGCCGCCATCGGCATCCACCCCTACCCGCCCGCCCACCTCTTCGGTCGGGCCGACATCAAGGAACCAGGGCTCAACATCGCCATCGGGGCGGTGGTGACGACGGTGGTGGTGATCGGGCTGATCATTCGCTACGTCCGGCGCGACGACGGGAGTTGGCTGTGCTGGCTGGCCGGCGCCTGGGCCGTCGCCCATGCCTTCATCGGCTTCGGCGAGCTGGCCGGTGTCCACTGGGTCTTCCGGTACTGGGAGGGCGCCAACTACGTCTTCGTCGGCGCCGTCCCCCTGGTGGCCGGGGTCATGCTGTGGCGGGCGCGATCTGCTCCGCTCCCGGCTCGGCCCCTCGAGGCGGCAGTGGCCGCCCCGGTCTGACCCCTACAGCTCGAACTGGACCCGGGCGATCTGCTCCACCATCGGCACCAGGCGGCCCCGCAGGCGGTTGTGCTCCTCGTCGGCGTCGTAGGCCCGGTAGGCGTCGGCATCGACGAAGTCGGCCACGATGGCGAACGACCAGTTGCCCGTCTCCCGGAGGCCGGCGTCGGCCCCGATGGTGTAGGCGACCGTCCCCGGGCAGTCGAGGGCCACGAAGCGGTCCATCAGGTCGGCGACCTCGGCCCGGTCGTGGTCGGCCTTGAGGTGGACCATGACGACGTTGCGGATCATGGGCCGAAGCTATCCCGCCAGCTCGGCGGCCGGCTGCCGGGTCGCTCCCGGCCCAGACCGGGCCCGGACGGAGCGGGCGTCGAGACCCTCCCCGCACGCCGAGCACACCGGGACCACCGTCGTGGCGTGGTCGCAGGCCTTGTGGTCGAGCACCACCGGCGCCCCCTCCGGCGCCTCCCAGCGGTCACCCCACTGGCGCAGGGCGGTGAGGACCAGCCATAGGTCCCGGCCCTTGTCGGTCAAGCGGTAGTCGTGGCGCACGGGCCGATCCTGGTAGGGGACCCGCACGAGGACGCCGAAGCCCACCAGGTGATCGAGCCGCTCGGTGAGCACGTTGCGCGAGATCCCCAACCGGCTCTGGAACTCATCGAAGCGGGTCACCCCCAAAAAGCAGTCCCTGACGATGAGCATCGTCCACCACTCCCCCACCACCTCGAGTGCGTGGGCCACGGAGCAGTTCATCTCCTCGAAGCTCTTGCGGCGCATGGCCCCAGGATACGACGCCCCCGACCCCGGTGCGTTGTTTCCGGCAACTGACCCGTCTGTCGGGCGGGCGCGTCACCGGGGCCCGACAAACCTACCTACGATGCACAATTTGGACTAGACCTATGGTTAAACCGTGCGCTGAGAGGTGCCGGACGGATGGGGGAATGCACACATGGATCGTGATGAGGTCATCCGGCGGATCCAGTCCGCAGACGTGGTCCAGCGACTCACGTCGGGGGATGCACTGCAACGACTCACGTCCGGGGACGTGGTCCAGCGAATCGCGTCGGGGGACGCCCTGCAACGGCTGACGGCCGCGGCGGCGGCGAGGCAACGACCGCGATCGGGGCCATCCGGGCCCAACCCGCTCCTGAAGACGCTCGGCGACACCGCCTCCGAGCTCACCCGGGTGGCGAGGGAAGCATGGCGACAGACGATGGATGAGGCCCTGCGGGCCGCTTTGGAGCGCAACGGCTTCGACGACCGCAAGAGCGCCCAGCTCGACGCCGCCGTGCGCCGGCTCGAGGAGCAGCAACGCCCGACGGTGGCGTTGCTTCTCGAGATACGGACGGGGGCGACGCCGGGCCTGGCGGCCCCGCGTCCTGCGGAGCTGGCCCCACCCGGTCCGTCCGGCATGGCCGCCGCCGAAGTGCCGGAGGCGGCGGCCAGGCCGGCCCGGCCAGCGGCCAAGCGAGCCGCCTCCAAGTCCACCGGGGTCGCTTCCACTCGAGGGTCGGCGTCCGCCAAGGCGGCCAAGGCGACCAAGACCGCCCAACCCCGCAAACGCGCAGGGAGCACCGCCGCCTCGGGGGCGACCAGGGCCCAACCCGCTCGGCGATCGAACAACCGGGCCGGCACCGAGCCGAGCGTCGTCAGCCGCGGCCGCAACAACACCCCGGCCCCGGCTCCCGAGCCCGAGGCCGAAGCTCCCCGGCCGCGCCGGGCCCGGCCCCTCCGGGCCCGCGGTCGCTGAGGGCTGTGACTCGCGTCGGTAAGTGGCATGTTGTCGCGGCACTATTTTGGCACCCCCGAGACGAAGGTGCCTTAGCTCGAATCTCGAAGCTGCCGCCGTTGCATCCCGCCCCCGTTCAGCGATTCGGTGTCCGGCGTGGCATGCGGTGACGGCGCCAGCCGGCCAGGACGATCAGGTCGACGCCGAGGAGGACCAAGGCGACGGCGGCGAGGATCAGGGGGCGGGCAGACAGTCCGGTGAACGCCAGCGGACCGTTCGAGGTCGAAGCCGGCGGGCTTAGGGCTGCGGGCTGGCCTGGCGGGGTGCTGGCACCGCTCGGGCCGGGTGGTGGCGCAGCCGCAGCGGGCGGCGTCGTCGGGACGGGGGTGGCTGCGTTGACGGTCACCGTCTGGGATACCTGGGCGGCGGCGGTGTAGTTGACGGTACCGGCCTGGTCAGCGTGGATGGCACAGGTCCCGGCGGACGCGAAGGTGACCGTAGAGCCCGACACCGAACACACTGTCGGCGAGCCCGAGGTGAACACCACGGGCATGTCCGACGCCCCGCCGGTGGCGGTCACCGTGTACGACGGGCCGCCCACCGTCGCGTCAGCGGGCGGGGTGGAGGTGAAGGTGATCGTTTGGGATCCCTTGCCCACGGTGATCGTCTGAGACGCTTGGGCGGCGGCGGTGTAGTTGACGGCACCGGCCTGGTTGGCGTCGATCACACACGTCCCCGGCCCGGTGAAGCTCACCGTGGACCCCGACACCGAACACACCGCCGGTGAGCCGGAGGTGAAGGTGACCGGGTTGGCCGACGCCCCCCCGGTGGCGGTGACCGTGTAGGACGGGCCCCCCACCACCGCCGCAGCGGGCGGGGCGGAGGTGAAGGTGATAGCCTGGGCCGCCTTGGCGACCGCCACGCTCTGCTGGGCTTGGGCGGCGGGGGTGTGGTTGGCGTCGCCGGCCTGGTTGGCGTCGATCACACACGTCCCCGCCCCGGTGAAGGTCACCGTGGAGCCCGACACCGTGCACACGCTCGGCGAGCCCGAGGCGAACGTGACCGGTATGCCCGACGGCCCGCCGGTCGCGGTCACCGTGTACGACGCGCCGCCCACGGTGGCGTCAGTGGGCGGGGTGGAGGTGAAGGTGATCGTCTGGGCCGCCTTGGCGACCGCCACGATCTGCTGCATCTGGGCGGCCGCTGTGTGGTTGGCGTCGCCGGCCTGGTTGGCGTCGATCACACACGTCCCCGCGCCAAGAAAGCTCACCGTGGAGCCCGACACCGTGCAGATGTTCGGCGAGCCCGAGGTGAAGGTGACCGGGTTGCCCGACGGCCCGCCGGTCGCCGTGACCGTGTACGACGCGCCGCCCACGGTGGCGTCAGTGGGCGGGGTGGAGGTGAAGTTGATGGCCTGGGCCGCCTTGCCCACCGCCACGCTCTGCTGGGCTTGGGCCGCCGCCGTGTGGTTGGCGTCACCGGCCTGGTTGGCGTCGATCACACACGTCCCCGCGCCAAGAAAGCTCACCGTGGAGCCCGACACCGTGCAGATGTTCGGCGAGCCCGAGGTGAAGGTGACCGGGTTGCCCGACGCCCCGCCGGTCGCCGTTACCGTGTACGACGCTCCGCCCACGGTGGCGTCAGTGGGCGGGGTGGACGTGAAGGTGATCGTCTGGGCCGCCTTGGCGACCGTCACGCTCTGCTGGGCTTGGGCGGCGGGACTGTGGTTGGTGTCGCCGGCTTGGTCGGCGTCGATCACACACGTCCCGGCCCCGGTGAAGGTGACCGTGGAGCCCGACACCGTGCACACTGCCGGCGACCCGGAGGTGAAGGTGACCGGGTTGCCCGACCGCCCGCCGGTGGCGGTGACCGTGTACGACGGGCCGCCCACCACCGCCCCGGGGGGCGGGGCGGAGGTGAAGGTGATCGTCTGGGCGGCCCTGGCCACGGTGATGGTGGTCGACGGGCCGAGGGTGCCATTGGCGGCGTTCTCGGTCTCGGCGGTGAAGGTGTAGGTGCCGGCCGTCCTCGGCGTCCCCGAGATCACCCCGGTGGTCGCATTGAGCGTCAGGCCGGGGGGCAGCGTGCCGCCGGAGACGGCGAAGGTAGCTGCCGGCTCACCGACCGGGGTGGCCGCCGTGTAGGTGTAGGAGTAGCTGCTGCCCACGGTGGCGGCCGCCGGTGGGGTGTCGGCGATGAAGGTCGGCGGGGGGGCGTAGGCAGCCACCCCCAGTGGGAGGCTCAGGCCGGTGCCAACCGTGGTCTGGGTCCCGCCGCCGGCGGGCACCTCCACCACCCGGTTGTTGCCGATGTCGGAGATGAACACGTCACCTCGGGCGTCGACCGCCACGTCGAACGGGCCGTTCGGGCCGTTCAGGCCGGCGTCCACCGTGGTCTGGGCGCCGCCGCCGGCGGGCACCTCCACAACCCGGCTGTTGTTGGTGTCGGCGATGAACACGTCACCTGCGGCGTCGACCGCCGCCCCGTCCGGGGAGCTCAGGCCGCTGCCCACCGTGGTCTGGGCGCCGCCGCCGGCGGGCACCTCCACAACCCGGCTGTTGTTGGTGTCGGCGATGAACACGTCACCT
>JBPCNZ010000037.1:0-7972 GCA_051000755.1 Acidimicrobiales bacterium
ACGATACCCCACACCTTCCGACGGGGGCGACGACGACGGGTGGGTGGTTGGCCCGGCCCCGCCCTCCCCGCCCCACGTCGGCGTCGGGCGGCTTGGACACGAGGAGGATGACGTCGCTGTCGTCGTCGGCGTCGAGAGCCTCGACGGCAGCGCCGGCCATGAGGCCGCCGACCTTGGCCGACAGGTCCCGACCGCCGACGCCGATCACCTGGGAGCAGCCCTCGCCCCACTGGTCGATGAGGACCATGACCTCCTGCGCGCCGGTACCGGCGGCGGCGACGACACCCACCCGGCCCCGCTCGACCACGTTGGCGAAACCCAGCCCGCACCCGCCGAGCACGGCCGTGCCGGCGCCGGGACCCATGACCAGGCGGCCCAGGCCGACCGCTCGCTGCTTCAGCTCGACCTCCTCGCCGAGGGGCACGTTGTCGCTGAACAGCAGCACGTGCATCCCGGCACCGAGGGCCCGGTGGGCTTCGAGGGCGGCGAACGGGCCGGGAACCGACACGATGGCCACCTTCGGATCCGGCAGTCGCCCGGCGGCTTCCTCGATCGACTGGGCCGGCGCCCGGTCCCGGGACCCGGTGGCGGCCGGACGGTCGGAGAACAGGGCGTCGTCGCCGGCGGCCAGCGCGGTGGTGATGACCTCGTCATCATCGCTGAGGACGGCGAGGACCAGGTCGTTGGCCGTCGCCCCCTCGAGGGCGCGGTCGCCGACCCCTTGGTCGCGGAGGGTGGCGACGTTGGCCGGGGTGGCCATCGCGGCCGTGGCCCAGTCGACGCCGTCGAACGACGTCATCGCCCGGGTGGCGGCGAGCAGCAGGACGGAGTCGAGGTAGGTGCCGGGGTGGATGACCACGCGGTCCACGGTTCAGGGCCTCCTGGCCGGAAATCGGTTCCTCACGATGCGGGTGCCGACGGGCCGCCCCTCGCCGGTGGGGGCGGCGCCGATGGTGTCGAGGATCAGCTCCGGGGTGGTGATCAGGGCCGCCGAACCACCCTCGTGGAGGAACCGCAGGCAGGCGTCGACCTTCGGTCCCATGCTCCCGGCGGGGAACTGGCCGTCGGCGCTGTAGCGCTCGGCCTCGGCCACGCTCATCACCTCGACCGGTCGCTGCTCGGGGGTACCGAAGTCGATCAGCACGGACGGTACGCCGGTGACCAGCACCAGCACCTCGGCACCGATGGTGGTGGCCAGGCGCTGGGCCGAGTAGTCCTTGTCGATCACCGCCTCCACCCCCTGGTACCCCGTCGAGGTGCGGCTCACCGGGACCCCCCCGCCGCCGCAGGCGATGACCAGATAGCCGCTGTCGACGAGCTCGCGCACGGCGTCAGCCTCGAGGATGGCGACAGGCTGGGGGGAGGCGACCACCTGGCGGAAGCCCCGACCGGCGTCCTCGACCACCGACTTGCCCTCCCCGGAGCGGAGCTGTTTGGCCCGGGCCTCGGCCAGGAACGGCCCGATGGGCTTGGTCGGTGTCCGGAAGC
The DNA here is from genome assembly GCA_051000755.1 of Acidimicrobiales bacterium. Lineage (GTDB taxonomy): Bacteria > Actinomycetota > Acidimicrobiia > Acidimicrobiales > Palsa-688 > JALZAH01. The sequence continues at coordinate 1,489 of JBPCNZ010000037.1, forward strand.
CGGGGTCGTCGCGGCGGACGATCACATGGGTGACGACGGTGACGACGCCCTTGATGTCCTGCTCGCACTCGTCGAGCAGAGCCAGGGTGATCATGGAACCGAGCTGGCCCTGGGTCATGGCGTCGAGAGAGAAGAGGGGCTGGGGGGGAACCGAGTCGGCGGCCTGCTCGGACTGGATGGCCAGGTTGCCGACCTGGGGGCCGTTGCCGTGCACCACCACCACCCGCCACCCGGCACCGAGCAGCTGGTGGATCGAGCTGGCCATGGACCGGGCGTTGGCCATCTGCTGGTCATAGGATCCGAGCTCATCCTCCTTGGTCAAGGCGTTGCCCCCCAGAGCGATGACGGCCGTGCGTTCCACGAGTGAGGCCCCTTCCCGCGAGGTCGGCTCTGTCGGATCGTAAACGAACCGTCTAGGATAGTAAAGGTCATGCCGGGAAACGACGAAGGCGTTGCGGCCGCCCGGTGGGCGCGGGCGGAGTACACCCTCTATGGCTCTCTAGTGGCCGATCCCCCGACCTACGAGCGGGTCGTCGGCCTGGTCGCCATCCTGCTCGACCACCTCCGGGCTACCGTCGCCGACCAGGCCGGGCTGGTGGCGGCCAGCGAGCGGGGGACGGACCTGATCGCCGAGGTGTGCCCCGAGGCGCTGGTGCCCTGGGTGCCGGCAGAGCCGGCCCTCAGCGCCGCGTGCGCGGTGCGCAGCCGGGAGGTGGCCGCCGCCGCTGGCCGGCAGAAACGGGTGTCGGCGCTGGCCGCGGCCCGCGCATCGGGCCACCCGTGGGCCCGGATCGAACGAGTCGTCGCGGGCATGCACCCCATGGTCGGGCCGGTGACGATCGTGCACCTGCCGACGGGAACCGCGGTCGACGCCACGACCGCGATGGACCCCGAAACGGGCGCGGCCGTCTTCACCGTGCGGGCCGTCAGGGTCGATCCTGGCACCGGTGACATCGTGGGCGACGAGGGCACCCTCGGCCCCGACCGTACCGCCGCCACGGTCGCCGATCGCGACGCCCACGTGGCCCAGCTCCAGCGCCACATCGAACGCCTTGACACCGAAAACCATTTCGTATAGGAAATGCAACATTCAGAGAAGTGAGCGGCCATGACGGAGCGCCAACCACAGGGATCTGACCTCGCCGAGTTGGTCTTGCGCCTGCAGAGCGAGGGTCTGCGGGCACCGACCCCGGTCGAGGGCCGCTCGGGCGGGGCGGGCCCGTCGGATGTCGGGATGCTCTGGGTGGACGACATGGCCCTGACTCTGGACGCCACCAACGCGGCCAGCTCGCCGTTCGAGTTGCGGGCCGAGGACGACGGGTTCGGGCTCTACGAGCACGGTGAGCGCCGGGCCGGCGCCCGGCCACAATCCCGGCCCCGCTTCTATGACCTGGAGACGGCGGACGGCGTCCCCTACTGGAAGATCGCCCTGCTCCATCTCGACTCGCTGGCCAGCACGGTGCTGCAGACCTGTGCGTACTGGGGTAACGACGACCAGTGTGCGTTCTGCGGGATCGGTGTGTCGTTGGCGTCGGGCAACACCATCGCCAGGAAGCAGCCGGGCCAGCTGGCCGAGGTGGCGGTGGCGGCCAAGGAGTTCGACGACGTCGTCGACGTGACCTTGACCACCGGCAGCACCCGGGCCCCCGATCGGGGCGCCCTGTACGTGGCTCGGTGCGCGGCGGCGGTCAAGGAGGCGTCGGGCCTGCCCGTCGAGGTCCAGTTCGAGCCCCCCGAGAGCCTCGACACCATCAACGAGGCCTACGACTTCGGAGGGGCCGACACGGTCGGCATTCACGTGGAGACGTTCGACCCGGCGGTGCTGGACCGCATCGCCCCGGCGAAGGCCAGGACGGGCATCGAGGGCTACTTCGCGGCCTGGGAGCGGGCCGTCGATCTGTTCGGCCCCGGCCAGGTGACAACCTACGTGATCCTCGGGATGGGCGAGGACCCTGACCTCACCGTCGAGGGGTGCCGGCGGGCCATCGACCTGGGTGTGTACCCCTTCGTCGTCCCCCTGCGGCCCGTCGCCGGCAGCCTGATGGCCGACTGCGTCCCGCCCGGGTCCGGCTATGTGGAGGGGATCGTGGGCCGGGTAACCACGTACCTCGCCGAACGGGGCCTGGGCGCCACCACCGCGAGCGCCGGCTGCGCCCGGTGCCAGGCGTGCTCGCCCATGGCCGCCGTCGAGCAGCGCCTCCAGATCGGTAGGAGAGGCAGCGGTGAGACCCACGCCCGCCGCGCCTGAGGCTTTGCCGGCCCTCACCACCTGCCGGATGGTGGCGTCGCCGGAGGAGATTGCCCTCCATCACCTGATCCGCCAAGAGGTGTTCGTGGCCGAACAGGCGGTGTTCACCGGGGACGACGCCGACGATGTCGACGGTCACCCAGCCACGGTGAAGGTGGTGGCCTGGCTGGGCGACGCCGCCGCCGGTACCGTCCGCTGCTACCCGACGTCCGCCGACGGCCGGCGCTGGCAGGGGGACCGGCTGGCCGTCCGCCGGGCCTTCCGGCGCCGCGACGTGGGGGCTCCGCTCGTCCGGTTCGCGGTGGCGACGGCCGCCGCCCAGGGCGGCCGGACGATGACCGCCCACATCCAGCTCCCCAACGTGGCGTTCTTCGAGGCGCTGGGGTGGCGGCGGGCCGGTGCCACCGAGACCTACGTGGGCCTGCCCCACCAGCCCATGGACATCGCCCTCAGCGGGCCCGCAGCCCGGTGATGTCGTCGGCGCCCACGTCGCTGACCGTCACCGTGCGCCCACCGTCACCCACCCGCAACAGCCCGCTGTCGTCAAGGGTTCCGAGATCGGCGTAGGTCAAACCGTGCTCGGCAGCGACGGCTCGCATCTCCGCGTCCCGTCCATCGGCCAGACAGACCAGGAACGCGAAGCAGGGGAACGCCACCAGCCACGGGCCCAGTTCCACACCGGGAGGTTGGGGAATGTCCCCGACCTCGATCGTCACCCCGCAGCGGGAGGGTTCGAGCAACATGGCCAACGACCCGAGCAGCCCGGCCATGCTGACATCCTTGGCCGCCACGCACACCCCGGAGGCGGCCAGGCCGGCGAGGAGGCGGACATCGTCGGCCAACCGGTCGCCTCGTTGCTCGAAGGACCGGAAGAAGGGGAAGTCCTCGCGCATCTCCCCCTCCAGGCATGCCAGGAGCCCCAGGCACTGGCCGGGAGCTGCGGCCGCCGCGCTCAACGGGACCGTGCAGGTGCCGAGGGCGAACGCGGAGAGGGCCGGAGGCCCGTCGGTCACCGTCAGGTGGCCGCCGACGACGGGCACCCGGTACAGGTCCGAGGCGTAGCGGAGGCCGTCGAGCACGGCCCGGCAGGTGGTGTCGTCGCCGGTGATGGTGTCGACGATGGCCACCGGCTCGGCACCCATGGCGGCCACGTCGTTGACGTTCGTCAGCACCGCGGCGATACCTGCCCCGTACGGGTCGCCGGCCACGAACGGCGGGAAGATGGCCTCCCCGCACACCACCATGCGCCCGGCCCCGGTGTCCACCACCGCCCCGTCGTCGCCCGGTCCGGCCAGCCAATCGCCGGCGCCGAACGCCTCTCGGACCATGGCGATCTCGGCCTTCTGGGCCAGAGCCGGGCTGGTTCGGACCAGCTCGACGATCTCGTCCAGGGTGACCCTCACAGGCCTTGCACTATAGTAAAGGCGTATCTACTATGAGAACCTTGGTTACGGGATGACGAACCTGGTCCCCGGGGCCTACCGGGGCGTCGCCGTGGCCGAGGTCGACGTGGCCCTGGATGCCGCGTCGCTGGCCGGTCACTTCGTCGGTCGGGAGGCGTATCGGCGCTCCCGTTGGATCGTGGTCGAGGGCGGCGGGGATCACGCCCTCATCGCCGTGCACCGCGACGACAACGAGTCGTTGTTCGCCCCCATCACCGCCATCGGTCTTTTGGCCGGACCCGGCGAGACCCGCATGGTGGACCGCCCCGACATCGACACCGGGGTCCCGTCACAGTTGGCCCGCGCCGCCCAGGACCCGGCTGTGGCTGGAGCCCGCTGCGTGGTGGTCCACGGCCGCTACGGCCACATCAGCTTCATCCTCGACCCCGAGCCGGTGCACGTGCGGGTGGTCGAGGTCGTCCCCCCGTCCCCCGCCAAGCTGGCCGAGCAGGCCCAGCGCGTCCTCGACGTGGCCGAGGACCTCCCCCCGATCCTCCTCGACGAAGACCGGTTCGCCCTCGCCGACGTGGCCCCCGACGACGGCGTCATTCTCCTACCGTGCCGAGGAGCAGACATCGATCTTCCCGGTCGCGACGTGGTCTACCTCGACCAGCATCCGCCGCGCCGCACCTGGACCCTCGTCGGCTGTGCCCGCTCGGAGCAGATCCACGCCTGGTTCTACGGCGAGGCGCCAGCGGCCAGCATCGACCTGTGCCCCCGGCGCCTGCCCGTCGCCGGCGCCGGCGCCGTCCTCACCAAGTGCTGCCTGCTGGAGGCCGACATCGACGTCGAGCCGGGCCGGGCCGTCGTGCCCTGGGGGGCCAGCCTGGCCCAGATCGGCGACGCGTTGCGGATCCTCGGCGCCCAGATGGCCCCGGGCTGGACTCCGTCGTGAACGGGCGGCTCACCGACAGCAGCGCCTTTGCCCACCTGTGGGGCACCGACGAGGTCCGAGCCCGGTTCGGCGAGCGGGCCATGTACCAGGCGTGGCTGCAGATCCTGGCCGCCCTGGCCGGGGCCCAGGCCCAGCTCGGCATCATCCCCGCAGCCGCGGCCCAGGCCATCGCCACCGTCGACGCCGACGCCCTCGATGTCGACCTGATGGTGGCCGAGACCCGCCGGACGTCGCACTCCACCCTCGGCTTCATCGCCGCCCTGCGCCATGCCCTGCCCCCCGAGGCCGCCGAGTACGTCTACTACGGCACGACGGTCCAGGACCTCACCGACACCTGGACGGTGCTGGTGCTGGCCGATGTCGGCCAGATCGTGTGGCGGGACCTCCACGCCCTGGAGGGACAGCTGATCGATCTGGCCCGGGAGCACCGGGGCACGGTGATGGCCGGCCGGACCCACGGCCAGCCGGGGGCGCCGGTCACCTTCGGGCTCAAGGTGGCGTCGTGGGCGGATGAGGTTCGCCGCCACATCGAGCGCCTAGGCGCCGGACGCGACCGCTGGCTGGTCGGTCAGCTGGGGGGCGCGGTGGGCACGCTCGGGTTCTTCGGCGACGACGGGCCCCGGTTGCGGGCCTCGTTCTGCGCCCGGCTGGGCCTGGCTGACCCCCACATCGGTTGGCTCACCGCCCGTGACCGCCTGGCCGACTTCGCCCTCCTCCTGGCCATGGTCTGCTCCACCCTGGCTCGCGTCGGCTGCGAGGTCTACGAGCTGGCCCGCCCCGAGATCGGCGAGCTCCGGGAGCCGATGACCCCGGGGACGGTGGGCAGCATCACCATGCCCCACAAGCGCAACCCGGAGCGGGCCGAGCACCTCGACACGTTGGCCCGGCTGGCCCGGGCCAACGCCGGGGTCCTGCTCGAGGGCATGGTCGCCGTGCATGAGCGCGACGGCAGGGGCTGGAAGGCGGAATGGGCGGCGCTGCCCGAGGTGTGTCTGGTCACGTCCACGGCCCTGGGCCTGGCGCTCGAGATCGTCGGCGGCCTGGAGGTGGACACCGAGGCAATGGCCGCCAACATCGCCGCCCGGGGCGGCTACCTGTCCTCCGAGGAGATCCTCGCCGCGCTGGCGTCCAAGGTGGGCAAGCACGTGGCCCAGGCCCAACTCCAGGGCCTCTTTGCCGAGACCCAGCGGTCCGGCCGCCCTCTCCTCGACGCCCTCGATGACGCCTGCATGATCGATGCTGGCATTGCCCAACGGATCGTGAACCACCCCTCCGTGGCCACCGCCATCGACGCCGTCGACGCCGTCGTGGCCCGGGCCGCGGTGGCCCGGGCGGCCGAGAAGGAGGAGTGGTCATGACGGCTGTCGGGAACCTGTTCCCTGCCGACATCCTGAGCTCCTCGGCCCGCTTCCCCCTCGGGGTGCTGCCCACGCCGCTCGTCGCCGCTCCTCGGCTCGGCTCCCATCTGGGGATCGACCTGTTCGTCAAACGTGACGACCTCATCGGCTTCGCCCAGGCCGGGACCAAGACCCGCGCCCTGGAGCTGCTGGTGGCGGACGCCCAGGCTCAGGGCTGCGACTGCGTGGTCGGTTGCGGTGGGCCCGACTCCAACTTCCTGCCCGCCCTGGCGGCGGCGACTCGGGTGGCGGCCATGGACTGCCACCTGGTCTGCTTCGGCGATCGACCGGGCGGTTCGCCTCCCCTGCCGCCGAACCTGGCCATGGCCGGCGCCTGGGGGGCGACGATCACCTTCACCGGTGACCCCGACCGGGAGCGGATCGAAACGGCCGCCGACGCCTACGGCGCCGCCCTGGCCGCCGCCGCCGGCCGCCGCCCCTACGTGCTGCCCCGAGGCGGGGCCACCCCGGTCGGCGCCGCCGGCTCCGCCCGGGCCGTGGC
>JBPCNZ010000038.1:0-8075 GCA_051000755.1 Acidimicrobiales bacterium
GACGGATGCTTCCCGTTTCCCCCCGGTTGCTGGTTGGAAAATTTCGCCCGTGTCGGAATCGGCTCCGGCCCCGTACGTCCCCCCCTCCCCGACGCAGAGCGTGGTGGGCACGCCGGCGCCGGCGCCGCCGCCGAGCGACGAGACCGTGACCGTCACCCTCGACGGCCGGACCGTCACCGTCCCCGAGGGCCAACTGATCATCACCGCGGCGGAGGAGGCCGGGGTCTACATCCCCCGGTTCTGCTACCACCCGCGCATGAAGCCGGTCGGCATGTGCCGCATGTGCCTGGTCGAGGTCGTCGGACCGCGGGGTTCGTCGCTGGTGCCGGCCTGCTACAACACCGTCAGCGACGGCATGGAGATCCGGACCCAGAGCGAGCCGACCAAGAAGGCCCAGGACGGCGTCCTGGAGTTCCTCCTGATCAACCATCCCCTCGACTGCCCGGTCTGCGACAAGGGGGGCGAGTGCCCCCTGCAGGACCAGACCCTGGCCTACGGCCCCGGCGAGACGCGCTTCGTCGAGGAGAAGCGTCACTGGGACAAGCCGATCCCCATCTCCGACCTGGTCTACCTGGATCGTGAACGCTGCATCCAATGCGGGCGCTGCGTGCGCTTCGCCGATGAGGTGGCGGGCGATCCCCTGATCGACTTTGCGGCTCGCGGCGACGAGACCGAGGTCGCCACGTTTCCCGACTCGCCGTTCTCCTCGTACTTCTCCGGCAACATCGTCCAGATCTGCCCCGTCGGCGCCCTCACCGCCACGCCCTACAGGTTCCGAGCCCGCCCCTGGGACCTCGAGCAGGTGGAGAGCAGCTGCACGTCCTGCTCGATCGGCTGCCGGGTAGCGGTCCAATCCAGCTCCGATGAGGTGACCCGCTACATCGGGGTGGACTCCGACCCGGTCAACTGGGGCTGGCTGTGTGACAAGGGCCGCTTCGACTATTCGTCCCTGCACAGCGATCAGCGGATGTCCGTTCCGCTCATGCGCCGGGGCAACGACCTGGTCGAGGTCAGCTGGGCCGAGGCTCTCGACGCCGCCGCTGCCGGTCTGGCCGCGGCCCGGGACGGCGCGGCCCGGGACCCGGACACCAGCGACGGCGTCGGCGTGATCGGCGGTGCCCGCCTGCCCAACGAGGATGCCTACGTCTGGGCCAAGGCGGCGCGCACGGCGCTGGGCACCGACCATGTTGACGCCCAGCTGGGCGACGGAGTGGCCGCCACCACGCTCCTCGGCCTGCGTCGCGCCACCATCGATCAGGCCGTCGCCGCCCCCCTCGTCCTGACCCTGGCGCCGGACGTCAAGGAAGAGCTGCCCATCGTCTACCTGCGTCTGCGCGACGCAGCCCGCGAAGGCGCCCTGCCCATCGTGGAGCTGGCCCCCCGCCGGGGCGGTCTGTCCCGCTACGCCGCCCAGACCTTGTGCTACCGCCCCGGCGAGGTCGCCGAGCTGGTCCAGGTCCTGGCCGGCTCCTCGCCCGTGGGCGACACGGTTGCCGGCGTTGCCGCCGCTGACATCGAGGCGGCCCGCCAGCGGATGGCCGACGCATGGGAGCACGGTCGCCCCGATGCCCCGTCCATCGTGGTCATCCTGGGCCGGCCGTCCATGGCCGAATCCGAGGCCTCGATCGTCTCCGCTGCCCAGACGCTGGCCGCTCTGCCCGGCGTCGCCTTTCTCTCGGCCCTACGACGGTCCAACATCCACGGAGCTCTGGACCTGGGGTTGGCCCCGGGCGTCCTTCCCGGTCGGGTCGGCATCGACGACGGTCGCTCCTACTACGAGGAGGCCTGGGGGGCATCGCTGCCGGAGAAGCCCGGCCTGGACACGGCAGGGATCCTCGCCTCAGCAGCAGCCGGCCGCCTGGGCGGTCTGATCCTCGTCGGCGCCGACCCCGTTGGCGACTTCCCCGATGCCGATGCCGCCATCCGTGGTCTCGAAGGCGCCCGGTTCGTCGTCGCCGTCGACACGTTCCTCAATGCCTCTTCCCGCCACGCCGACGTGATCCTGCCGGCCGCCACCTACGCCGAGCGGCGGGGTACCTTCACCAACCTCGAGGGGCGGATCTCCTGGCTGGGCCAGATGATCACCCCCCCCTCTGCGGCCTGGCCGGACTGGATGATCGCCACCGAGCTGGCCGACCGGCTCGGCACCGATCTGGGCTTCACCAGCCTGGAGGCGATCTGGGCTGAGGTCGAGCGCCTTTCCCCCCTGCACCGGGGCGCCGGTTACGACACCCTGGCCAGCCGCCAGGGGCGCGACGGCGTCGTCGTGCCGATCGACGCCAATGCCGACATGGCGGCCCCCCGCCGCCTGGACCCGATGGCCGACCCCGGGATCGCGTCGACCGAGAACCACATGGCGTCGCCGACACCGCTGGCCGGCGCCGGCGCCGGCCGGGTCGACCGTCCCGGTGGTGACGGCGGGGTCGATCGTCCCGGTGCGGACGGCGGGGCCGACTCTGCGGCCGGGGCCGACCGTCGTCCCCCGATGCTCACCTCGTCGACGACCATGCCCGGTGTGGGTGAGCACGGTCGACCAGGAGGAGCCTCCAGGCCGCCCGGCGGTGCGGGCATGCGTCTGGTGGCGACGAGAACTCTTTGGGATGCGGGCACGATCGTGACCCACTCGACGGGCCTGGCCGGCCTGGCGCCCGAGCCGACCGTCGGGATCCGACCTGACGACCTTGAACGCCTCGGCATCCGTGAGGGCGCGACGGTCCGGATCACCTCGACCAAGGGCAGCGTGGTCGCCCCCGCCCGTTCTGAGTGGGGCTTGGCCCCCGGTTGCGTGTCGTTGCCGTGGAACGCCCCCGGCGTGGCGGCCAACACCCTCATCGATGCCTCCGCCTCCTGCACCGAGGTCGGCCTCGAACCGGACCCGGGCCCCGGCGCCGGGCCCTCCCACCGAGCTGAGGAGGCCACCGACCATGCATGACCTCTTCCAGGGCGACCCGCTGTTCGACAACGGGCTCAATCTGGCCGTGTGGATCATCCTGGTGGTCAAGGCGGTGGCGGTCTTCGCCATCGTCATGGTCTCCGTGCTGTTCATGGTCATGTACGAGCGCAAGGCGGTGGCCTGGCTCGGGGTCCGGCACGGGCCGAACCGGGCCGGCCCCGGAGGTTGGCTCCAGTCCCTGGCCGACGGCACCAAGCTGTTCTTCAAGGAGGCCTTCCTGCCGGCCCGGGCCGACAAGTGGGTCTACAAGCTGGCCCCCTACCTGTCATTGCTCCCCGCCTTCCTGGCGTTCTCCATCGTCCCGATGGGCGGCCACATCACCATCGCTGGGCACACCACCCGCCTGCAGCTGGTCGATCCCCAATGGGGCATCCTCCTCTTGCTCATGTGCTCAGGCGTGGGCGTCTACGGGATCATGCTGGCCGGCTGGTCGTCGGGCGCCAAGTACTCCCTGCTCGGTGCGGTCCGGGCCAGCGCCCAGATGGTCTCCTACGAGGCGGTGATCGGCCTGACCGTGGCCACGGTCGTCGTCGTGACCGGGTCGGTGCACACCAGCGCCATTGTCGGGGCCCAGCACGGGGGTTTCCTCTACCACTGGAACATCATCCACACCGGGCTCATCCCTTTCGCCCTGTTCGCCATCGCCATCACCGCCGAGATGGCCCGGCCCCCGTTCGACCTGGTCGAGGCGGAGGAGGAGATCTCCGGCGGGTTCAACATGGAGTACTCGTCCATCGGTTTCGCCCTGTTCTATCTGGCCGAGTACATGAACCTGGTCACCAACTCCGCCATCATCACCACCCTGTGGCTGGGCGGCCCCGACGGGCCCAGGATCTTCGGCAACAGCATCGGGCCCGTGTGGTTCATCGTCAAGGTCCTCGTCCTGCTCTTCATCTTCGTCTGGATCCGAGCCACGCTGCCCCGCTTGCGCTACGACCAGCTCATGGAGCTGGGCTGGAAGCAGATGATCCCCGCGGCGCTGGCCCTGTTGATGATCGTCGCCGGCTTCGAGGTCAGTGTCGGCTACGGCTTCATGGCCATCGGGTTGAGCGCCCTGGCCCTGCTGCTCCTGTCGCGGGCCATCGACGTGGGCCGGGAGGCCCGAGAGGTGGAGGAAGGCACACCAGAAGGGCACTACCGGGAGGTGAATCCATGAGCTTCCTCAACTTCTTCAAGGGGTTCATCGTCACCGGCAAGCTGCCGTTCAAGCCAAAGGTGACGGTCCAGTATCCCGAGGACAAGCGGCTAAAGCCGGAGCGGTTCCACGGCCGTCACGTCCTCAACCGTTACGAGGACGGCATGGAGAAGTGCATCGGCTGCGAGCTGTGTGCCGGTGTCTGCCCGGCCCGGTGCATCTATGTGCGCGGCGCCGACAACCCTCCCGACGCCCCGGTGTCGCCAGGCGAGCGATACGGGTTCGTCTACGAGATCAACTTCCTGCGCTGCATCCACTGCGACCTGTGCGTGGAAGCGTGCCCCACCGAGGCCATCACCGAGTCGAAGATGTTCGAGTGGTCCTTCACCAGCCGGGAGCAGGCCATCTACACCAAGGCCGAGTTGCTGGTGGACGACGCCGGCAGCCCTCGCAAGCTGCCGTGGGAGGATTGGAAGCCGGGCGACGAGCGCAACACCTCAGGGTGGGTGCGGGCCACCAGCCCGGGCGGCTCCGCGGCGATGGAAGGCATTCCCCTGTGGTCCGGCGAGCTCGGCCACGGGGTCCGCCCGGCTCAAGCCGGCCAGTCCGATCCCGGTGCCGCCGACTTCACCGCCGACAACGACCTGTCGCTACGGGAGACGGCCGGTGCCGCCCTGGAGGGCATCGGCGTCAGCGGTGAGAGGCCTCGACGGGAAGCCCGGGACGACCGCCCCGGCACCGGGGACGCCCGACCAGGCACCCGGGACGCTCGACCGGGTACCGAGGACGATCAGGGCCAGCGCCATCCCGAGGGGGGGCGATGATAGCCGCCCGCGCACCGCTCGCGAACGCGGCGTCCTCCGGGGTCCACCTGGCCCACGCCTCGGCCTGGGTCGTCTTCGTGATCGGCGCCGTGCTCATCCTGGCCGGTGCGTTCGGGGTGGTGCTGCTGCGCAACCCTGTGCACTGCGCCCTGATGCTGGTGGTGACCCTCTTCGGCATCGCCGTCGAGTTCATCGACCAGCAGGCCGACTTCCTCGCCGCCGTGCAGATCATCGTCTACGCCGGCGCCGTCGTCATCCTGTTCCTGTTCGTGATCATGTTCCTCGGCATTGACCGCAGGGAACGCATCGCCGCCGAGCCGTTCCGGGGCCAGAAGCCGCTGGCCGCCATCCTCGGCGTCATCACCCTCGTTGAGCTGCTGGTCTTGTCCCGGGTCCAGCACTGGACCGGAGGCGCGCACAGCCTGTCGGGGCCGCTGGTGCAGCAGAACACCCCGGCCGCCCGGGCTGCAGCTCATGCCGCCGGTCCGCTCGGAGGCCAGAACATCGCCCAACTCGGCCAGTCCATCTACACCCGATACCTGTTGCCATTCGAAATGACCTCGGCGCTGCTGGTCATCGCCGTGGTGGCCACGGTGGTGCTGGCCCGCCAGGCCGGCCGCACGGCCAGCGAGATGACCAAGCAGGAACAGGACGACCTGCGGGCCAAGAGGTCCGGCACCGCCTCGGGAGGAGCGTCATCCGGCAGAGGGGTGGCCACGTGAGCGTCCCTGGAGCCTGGTACCTGGTGCTGGCGGCCATCCTCTTCGGCGTGGGGGCCGCCGGCCTGCTCATCCGCCGCAACGTGCTCGTCATGTTCATGTGCGTCGAGCTCATGCTCAACGCCGTCGGCCTGACCTTCGTGACCTTCGCCCGGATGCTCAACGACATCGGCGGTCAGTCCTCGGTGTTCTTCATCCTGGTGGTCGCGGCCGCCGAGGTGGTGGTCGGGCTCGGGATCATCGTGGCCATCTTCCGCCGCCGTCCGGAGGCCACTGCCGACGACATTCACATCATGAAGGGCTAGGACCCGTTGAACGCCGCCTACGTGATCCTCGGGCTCCCGCTCCTCGGTGCCGTCATCCTCCTCGTTGGGGGCCGGCGCTTCGGTGACCCCCTCGCCGGTTGGCTGGCCACCCTGCTGGCGTTCGGTTCCTTCGCCGCCACCATCGTGACCTGGCTGTCGCTGCTGTCGCGCACCGGCGCCCACCGCACCGTGATCAAGGAGATCTTCACCTGGTTGCCCGTGGCCGGCCTCCACGTGGACTTCGCCCTGCAGATCGATCCTCTGGCCATCACCATGGCCCTGTTCGTCACCGGTGTCAGCAGCCTGATCCACCTGTACTCGATCGGCTACATGCGCCACGACGACCAGTACCCCAAGTTCTTCCTCCTGTTGAACCTGTTCCTGTTCTCCATGCTGGTGCTGGTCCTGGCCAACAACTTCCTCTTCAGCTTCCTCGGCTGGGAAGGAGTCGGCTTCTGCTCCTACGCCCTGGTCGGGTTCTGGTTCGATCGCAACTCGGCGGCGGTGGCGGCCAAGAAGGCCTTCATCACCAACCGGGTGGGGGACTTCGGGTTCATGATCGCTCTGTTCCTGATGTTCAACCACTTCGGGTCGTTCGACTACTCCAAGGTGCTCGGCCCCCTCATGAGCGGCGGTAGTGGCGCCCTGGCCGGGGCTACGGCGACCGGACTCGGGCTGATGCTCTTCCTCGGCGCCGCCGGCAAGTCGGCCCAGCTTCCGCTGTACATGTGGCTGCCCGACGCCATGGAGGGCCCCACGCCGGTGTCCGCCCTCATCCACGCCGCCACCATGGTGACCGCCGGCGTGTACCTGATGGCCCGGGCCGCTCCCATCCTGCACTACACCCACAGCACCCAGGTGGTCATCGCCATCGTGGGGGCGGCCACCGCGTTCTACGCCGCCACCGTGGCCTGCACCCAGAACGACATCAAGCGGGTCCTGGCCTATTCGACGATCTCCCAGTTGGGCTACATGTTTCTGGCCATCGGCGCCGGCGGCTACGTCGACGGCCTCTTCCACATGATCAGCCACGCCTTCTTCAAGGCCCTGCTCTTCCTGGCCGCCGGATCGGTGATCCACGCCATGGCCGACGAGCAGGACATGAAACGGATGGGGGCGTTGCGCAAGTACCTCCCCATCACGTTTCCGGCGTTCATCGTGGGTTTCCTGGCTCTGTCGGGGATCTTCCCCTTTGCCGGGTTCTGGTCCAAGGACGACACCCTCGACGCCGCCTGGCACATGAACTTCTTCCTGTGGCTGACCGGTGCGGTCACCGCCGTGCTCACGGCCTACTACATGAGTCGCCAGGTGGCCCTGGTCTTCGGCGGCCGAGCCCGCTGGGATGAGGCGACCGACACCGAGGCGGCCACCGGCACCGAGGAACGAGCGGCGACCGGCGACGCCGTCGAGCCCGCAGCAGCCGAACCCGGAGCTGCGAAGGGCGCCGGCTCCGAGCCTCACGATCATGGGAACCGGCCCCACGAGTCGCCGCTGGTGATGACCGTGCCCCTGGTCCTGCTGATGATCGCCTCGTTCTTCGGTGGGCTGCTCAACCTGCCGTTCTTCGGTATGGACTACCTGACGAAGTTCCTGGCCCCGGTCTTCCCGACCGCCATCGCCGCCGACATCCACGTGGCGTCGAGCACCAAGGTCATCCTGTCGATCATCGTGCTGATCGGCTGCCTGGGGGGTATCGTCGTCGGGCTGGGGATCTGGAAGACCGCCGAGCATCCCCAATTGGAGCCGGCATTCCTCCGCCGCCAGTGGTTCCTTGACGATGGGCTGGCCGCCGCCGTCTCGGGGCCCCTCAACGGGGCCGCAGTCGGCCTGGCGTACGGGGTGGACGCCGAAGTGGTCGACGGCGGGATCAACGGCCTCGCCCACCTGACCACCGCCACCGGCCGTCAGCTCCGTCGTCTGCAGACCGGTTACGTCCGCAACTACGCCCTGGCCTTTGGGGTTGGCATCGCCGCCGTGCTCTGCTACGTCGCCACCCGGGTGGGCAACTGAACCCATGAACACCGCCCTCGGATTCCCCATCCTCACCGTCGCCATCCTTCTGCCCGTCATAGGGGCGGCCGCTGTCGCCGCCATCCCGTCGTCGCATGACGAGGACGCCAAGCTCCTCGGCATGCTGGT
>JBPCNZ010000039.1:0-26248 GCA_051000755.1 Acidimicrobiales bacterium
CAACGACGACTTCGAGACATACTGGAAATGGCACCTCGACAAAGAACTACAACGCACCCACCAGTCCCGATACGCAAACGGTGCCCTCCCAATCGCCGCGTAGCTCACTCCTGGAGCGCCGCACCCATTTCGTTTCCGGGGGGCGGCAGGAGGGGATCATCAACGCATCATGGATGCCCTTTCTCTACTCATCGCCGACCACAAAGACGTCGAAAAGCGTTTCAAGGAGTTCGAGAAGGCCGGTGATCGGGCCTACGCCACCAAGGCCAAGATCGTCGACGCCGTCATCGAAGCGCTTTCGGTCCATGCTGTCATCGAGGAACTGATCTTCTATCCCGCGGCCCGCCGAGCCGCCACCGACAGCACCGCCATGGTCCGCGAGTCCCTCGAGGAGCACCACATCGTCAAGTGGGTGCTCTCCGAGCTCGCCGCCATGAAGCCAACCGATGAGCGATATGACGCCAAGGTGACCGTGCTCATCGAAAACGTCCGTCACCACGTCAAGGAAGAGGAGCAGGATCTGTTCCCCAAGATCAGGGCCGCCCTCAGCGAGGAGCACCTGGCGGACCTGGGTGAGCAACTCGGGGCGGCCAAGAAGATCGCCCCGACCCGGCCCCATCCCCGCTCGCCCGATACTCCCCCGGGCAACCTGTTCGCCGGCCTGATCGCAGGCGGTGTCGACAAGGCCCGCGACGTCCTCAAGGCCGTCACACCCAGGACCTGACAGCTCCCCGAAGCACCCGAGCTGGCTGCCGAGCGGGGGCGCGACGCTAACCCTGGACTGCCAGAGCGAGTTCGCGAACACCTCCTACATCGACCCCGGCGCCACCCTCACCGCTGTCGCCGCGCCGGCCGCGGCGCTGGTCCAGGCCAATTTCCCCCAGGTTGCGTTGGGCGCTGCGGGAGCCAACAAGGTGATCCAGACCGAGGAGGTGCCCGCCGGCGCGTGGAGGGTCCGCACCGATGTGGTGATGGGCGACCTCTTCCCCAACAATGGCATCGGACCGGACGTGGACTTCCTGCGCTGTCACCTGGACGCAAATGGGATCGCCATCGACGGCGGCGCTACCGAGCTGTTCACGAGCGAGAGCTACCTCAAAGGGGTGGTCAACGCAGGGTCCTTCACCTCGTCCTCTTCATGGACGCTCACCCTTTCGTGCTCGCACGACGACAAGAACACCTCCGGGGGCAAGTGGACCGCGCTTTACGGCGGCCTGGTCGCAGTCGACAAAGGCCCGATCAACTAACCCCACCGGCAGGCCAGGGGCGACAGCCGGGTGACGGGACGTGGGCCGGCAACGAGCGGTGGGGCAACGTCGGCACTGCGCTCGGCGGCTGAGAGAGCTTCGCCCAACGAGCTACCCTCAACCGGCGGCGGCCAACACGGAGTAGTGGATCCCTGGTGGCGATCACTTCTTGGTATTTGTGTTGCACTGGGCGATCGCGTACGGCCCGACGGCCGTCTTGGTCACCGGCGGCAGCCCGTTGTGCACATTGATGCGGCACGTGATCGACGCCTTGCTCTGGCCGCTGGAGTTCTGCGCCGAGGCGACGACCCCCTCCCGGCCCGGTACCCCGACCTGATAGGTGGCCGGCAGGGTCACGGCGGTGTGCTGGCTCTCCTGGCCGTTGATAAGGATGGAGACGTAGTTGGCCACGGTTGTGCCGGTCGCGGTGACCGTCAGGGTCGCTTCGGGCAGCGAGGAGGTCGTGGGTGGTGTCGTCGTGGTGGTGGGCAGTGTCGTCGTGGGGGCAACCGTGCGAGTCGGTGCCTTGGTGGTCGGCGCTGCCGTCGTGGTCGGGAAGGCCGGAGTGGTCGCCACCGTGTTCTTCTTGGGGCTGGATGCCACCAGGCCGATCACGCCGACGATCAGGACAACCGCGATCAGCGCGCTGAACCACTGGATCCGAGTCGGTTGCCCTCGGAACCTCCCCCACAGGTGCCCCATGGCCATCCCTCACGGCTCGAACAAACGACAGGTCCGTTACCCGCCCAGTCCGGGACGGTACAACCAGGAGGAACCGACGTCCATCCTCCCGCCTTCAGCCCCCGATCCGCCCTCAAATCGGCCCCGGTCCGGCCGGGTGTCACCCGCGATGAGCGGCTGTTCGGGTCGGTTCTGAGCCCGGCCCCTTCCGGCGCCGTCACCCGAGGCCGACTCCCAGTTGCTACCGTCTCCGGTGGGAAAGCTCCGGCATGTCGATTTACGCCGGGGCGGGAGGAGATATCACTGTGCGTTACGTGACGCCGTACCCGACTGTCGAGATGGCGACGTGCTGACGTCGCCACTGCGCCCCGCCGACGAGGCGAGGGCTGAAAAACCCGCCCCGATCGTCGAGCACCGGTTGAGCGAGGACCACACCCTGACGGTTCGCCGGCCGGTCCGGGTGATCGTCCGCCAACGTCGAGTGGTTGCCACGCTCGCCACGGTGAGCGTGCTCTCGGGACTGGTTGCGACCGTCGCCGGCGTGGCCGCCATCTGGGCCGTGGCCGGTCTGGCCGTGGTGCTCATGGTCGGATACCTGGCTATCGTGGCTCACATTCGCAGCGCCGCCGTGGAGAGGGAGATGACCCTCGCCTTCGGTACGAGCCCGGGTCCGGTCGGCGACGGCTGGGATGCCTTCGCCCGGGATCTGGCGGTCAGCGCTGACCGCTTCGAGGAGCCGGTCCTCGAGGCGACCGCCCAGCGGGGAACGGTGGCCAGGTTCGTGCTGGCGTCGGTCCTCGGTTGGCTCCTGACGCCGGTCGTGGCCGTCATCCGCCTGGCGTGTGGTGACCTCAGCGACCTGCGCCGACGAGGAGTCCTCGATCGCCTGGTGCGGGCCCAGCAGTACGGCCGGTCCCGCTCGCTGCAGGTGCTCACCGTCTCGGTGGCCGCCACCGCCGGCGTGACCGGCGTCACCATGGCGGCCAGTCCCGCTCTGGCCGGCGCCAACCCGCCGCCGGCTTCGGCCAAGCTCGCCTCATCCAGCCTGACTGCGGCGGGCAGTAGCTACACGGTGCGTGCCGGCGACACGATGACCGCGATCGCCCAGCAGTACGGTGTGGCCGTTTCCATGATGGCCTCGAGCAACGGGATCGCCAATCCGGACCACATCAGCACGGGGCAGGTCCTCACCGTCAGTCTGCCGCCGTACACGGTCCGACCCGGCGACACCCTCAGCGCCATCGCCATGCGCTACGGGCGCTCGGTCGAGGCGGTGGTTGCCACCAACGGCATCGCCGACGCCAACGTGATCACGGTCGGGCAGATCCTCCACGTTGGAGGCGGCAATCTTCCGGCCGCGGCCCAACCCCAGGCTTCGCCTCCTGCGGCGGCCAAGCCGACGGCAGCCAGCGTCCCTGCCGCTCCGGTCAAGGTCGCCCCGGTGGTGGCGGCCACGCCTGCTGCTCCGCCGCTGGTGGGTTCGGGTACCTACACCGTGCGGGCCGGCGACAACCTTGGGGCCATCGCCGCCAGGTTCAACACCTGGACGGCGTCGCTGGTCGCGGCCAACCATCTGAGCAGCGCCAACGCCATCGTCGTGGGCCAGGTCCTCCAGGTCGGCGGCCAGGGCGCCAACGCCCCCAAGCCGGTGGCGGTGGCCCCCGCGGCACCGATCCGGGTTGCGCCCGTCGCCGCTACGGCACCGGCGCCCGCTCGGGCCCCGGCACCCGCACCGACCCCGGCTCCCGTGCGTGCCGCCTCGGGTGCGGCGGCGGCGGTGCAGACGGCGCTGGCCCAGGTAGGCAAGCCCTACGTGTACGGCGCGGCCGGTCCCTCCAGCTTCGACTGCTCGGGCCTGGTCATGTACGCCTGGGCTGCGGCCGGTGTCTCCCTCCCCCACTACAGCGGCGCCCAGTACAGCGCCATGACCCATGTCTCCATGAGCGCCCTCCAGCCCGGCGACGTCGTCTTCTTCGCCGATCCGGGCCAGCACGAAGCCATGTACATCGGAGGCGGCAAGATCGTCGAGGCGCCCTACACAGGTGCCGATGTCCGGGTCGTGCCCATGTACTCGCAGTTCGTGCTCGCCGGCCGGCCCTGACCTCAGGCGTTCGTAGGCCGGTCGGCGTTGCCCGCCAAGCGACGCCGGTCGGGCCTGCCTAGCGGGACCTTCCCCCTTGCTCCTAATGGCGGTTTGTGGGGTTCGGAGAGTTTTCTTTGAAATGGGCCTCTGACCCGCGCGTTTGGCCGCCGAGGATGCTCGCGATTGTTAGCGCGAGGGTGTAGTACCTAAAGCATGGCATCGATCATCAGCAAGAAGGTCAACGGGCACACCTACTACTACCTGCGGGAGATGGCCCGGGTGGGCGGCAAACCCACGATGGTGTCGGAGCGCTACTTGGGCAAGTCGTCCGATATCGAGTCGGCCATGGACGGGGCGATGTCCATGCCGGAACGGACCCGTCATCCCGCGTTCGGCGACGTGGCCGCGGTGTGGTCGGTGCTCGAAGTCCTGGATGTGGCGGGGATTGTCGACAACGTGGTCGGCGCCCGGCGGTCAGACGCGGCGGCGTCGGTGGGGACCTACATGGGCGTTGGCGACCGCGAACCGGGTCGTCGACCCGTGCTCGAAGCTGGCCTTCGCCCACTGGTGGGCGACGACCGCGGCGGACCGTTGGCTGCGCCTGCCCCGAGCGGCGTTGGACCACCGTCGCTTGTGGGACGCGATGGATGCCATCACCACCGGCCATCTCGTCGAGATCGAACGGCGCATCACCACCAAGTTGGTCGAGCTTTTCGGTGTCGAGCTCACCGGGCTGGTGTTGGACATGGCGAACTACGCCACCTACATCGACTCGGCCAACGACCGGGCCCCGATCGCCCAGCGCGGCCACGCCAAACAGAAACGCAGCGACCTGCGCCTCGTCGGCCGCGGCCTGGTGGTGTCGGTCGACGGCGCCATCCCGCTGCTCAGCCACACCTTCCCCGGTGACCGCCCCGACGTCACCCAATTCCCGGCCATAGTCAACGAGCTCGTCGCACGCTGGGGAGCCCTGGCCGCCGACGCCGGCAACTTGACCCTCGTCTATGACGCCGGGCAGGGCTCGGTCGACAACCAGGCGCTCATCGACGCCAGCCCCCTGCATCACGTCGGCTCACTGCCACCCTCGGATCACGCCTGGCTGCTCGCCGTTCTGGCCGCCAAGTTCTCAACCGTCGGCGACCCCTACCCGGGTGTCACCGCCTATGAGGCCCGCGGCACGGCGCTGGGCGCCGAGCGACGCCTGATCGTCTGTCACCCGCCGACCCTCCACGCCAGCCAGACCGCCGGGTTCACCCAGACCCTGACCACCGCCGGGCGGCGCCTCAGCGAGCTCGCCGAGCGTCTCGCCCGCGGCAAGACCCGCCGCAGCCGCGACAAGGTGGCCGCCGACATCGACCAGATCTGTGCGGCCCGCTGGGTGGCCCGGGTGATGATCACCACCCTCACCGGCGACACCCCCGCCGAGATGCGCCTGACATGGAAGATCGACACCAAGGCTCGCCGGGCGCTCGAAGCCGAGCAGTTCGGCAAACGGATCCTCGTCACCGACCACGACGACTGGGACCACGCCCAGGTGATCGCCGCCTACCGTTCCCAATCCGAAGTCGAGAACGACTTCCGCCAGATGAAAGACACCGCCGTCGTCGGGTTCAGCCCCATGTTCAACTGAACCGAACCGACGATCCGGGTACACGCCTTCTACTGCGTGCTCGCCCTCACCGTCGCTCGGCTCATGCGACGCCAAGCCGCCGCCGCCGGCTACCCGATGAGCGTGCGCGAACTGCTCGCCACGCTCGCCGGGATCCAAGAAACCGTGCTCCTCTACCCCTCCACCGGCGGCCGCCCCCGAGCCCGGCGCATGACCACCGAGACCACCGCCACCCAAAAGACGCTCTACAACCTGTTCGGCCTCGACGCCTACGCCCCGAAACGATGACCACCAGCATCGCCCCGCCCCCCGCGTGGGCCGCCCTCGAAGACGCGCTCCGTCAACGACGCCCGGTCCCATCTCACCTACCACGGCCGAGGGCGGCCGGAGCGCCTCGATCTCGTGCCCGGCGACGATCGACTATCCCCACTGGTCGAGTCAGGTTTTCCGCCCCCAGAACTCAAGTTGCAGCCGGACCGGACCGGTCGGCGCAACCCGGTGGGGCACACCGGGCGGGATGGGTTGGGCGGATCCGGCTTTGAGGTGCAGCGGTGACACCGGGGTGATCCCGGATTCGAACTGGAAGTCGATCTCGCCTTCGATGATGTGCAGTCGCCCCCACCGACCGCCCGGGGTTCGGTGAGCGCCTTGGAGACCGGCGGGAAGCGAGTCTTGGTCCCAGGGGCCGGCCTGCCCGACGAGACTGAGGCCGTCAGGGAGTTCGGCACGGTCGCAGAGCGGACAGTCGATGGGGGACCCCACGCGGCCGGCCCGTCCGTCGGCGTCGAGCACCCATGGTCGCGGCTGGAGCGGGGGTCGGTGACGGACGTGCTGGTTGTGGAAGCACGACAACTCCGCCACCCAGTCACCGTGGCTGTCGGGGTGGAAACCGACAATGGAGCGGATCACCGGCCAGTCCCGCCAAGTGGGGAAGGCCTCGGCCACCCGAGCTGGCCTTGCGTCTGCTGGCCCACCGCTCCGAAAGGCGGCCTAGCCGAAGAACTCATGGCCTTGGTTGTAGCCGCCGTGGCCGCCGGCAAGGTCAGGGTCGAAGCGAACCGATGAACGAAACGAGCCCGCCCTCATCCCAAAGGCGCTCAACGCTTCTCGCTTCCAGCGCTGTCATCTGGTGCTGGTAGGACCGTGGCCCACGGACACTCGGACTCCTCGTGCACATCGAGGTCGACCATCACCGCCTCGCCATTGTCGGCCAGCTCCCAGCCCCGCAGGTTGTCGTGGATCTCGGCGACAAGCGCCGCCGGATGGTCGTGGTCGTGGTCTACAACGAGACACCCAGCGGTCGAGTTGACGTGCACTTGGCGGACGAGGGCCCGGGCAAGCAGGCGGTCCGACATGGTGCGCAGACACCATGGGCAGTTGCTGTTGGCAAGTTGGACGACGGTCCGCACAGAGGGTCCTCTCCTTCGCTATCGGCCCTCGGGCCAGTTCCGGGGATGGGAACTGACCCTTGAACGGTTATGGCTGGTTGTTCGTGGCCTAGACAAATTGGCGGTAGCGGAAGAACTCATGGTCTGGTTGTAGCCGCCGTGGCCGCCGACGACTTCGCCTCCTTGAAACCGAAGATGAGGGGCTGGTCGTTCATATCTCGTAGGCGACCAGGGTGAGGGGGTGACCAGAACCCGAGCCTCTCAGACCGACCGATCGTCAAGGTCAGGCCACAACCACGGACCTGCGTCGTTTTACTGATCCACGTGCTGAGCGAGAAAGGCTTGATGGGCCTGGTGAGTTTGCTGCGCGAGAAACGCTTGATGAGCTTGCTGCGCGAGAAACTGTTGATGACCCAGAAACTGCTCATGAGCCAGGTACCGCTGGTTGGCGAGCGACGGCCAGTGGCTCGCCGATCTCCTCGGTACCGGGTTGATACCCGTCTGGAAACGGTCGTCGGCGTGGCCGACCGGGCTACCGGTCTCGTCCATCCCGTCATCGACGGCGCCAGCCTCTGGGTGGCGACCCTCGAACTCCTCGCCACGGGGAGTCCCCGGGGTATGCGAATCGAGGCCTTCGGAACCAAATGTCCTGGATTCTGTCATGGCTGCGTCTCCTCTTCCGATCTTGCTTTCCCCCGAATTGTATACTCGTTGCAGAATACTTGCAAGTGTCTTCTAGAATCCTCTAACATAGGACTATGACCGGTTGGGGTTTCCTCACAAATCACGCTAGGGCGTTGCTGTGCATCGCCCTCGACCCTGACACCCGGTTGCGCGATCTCGCGGTTGCGCTCGGCGTCACTGAGCGGACTGCGTTCGGGATCGTCGTTGACCTCACGCAGGCCGGTTACGTCGTGAAGGAGAAGGAGGGTCGCCGAAACCGTTACAAAATCCAGGAGCACCTGCCTCTGCGAGAGCCCGTGAGCCGTGAGCGGACCATTGGTGAGGTATTGGCCCTCCTCAGCGACACCGCTCGGCTGCCGGTGCCCACTGCTCGGCAGTCCAGCCTCTGATAACTCCGCACCGTCATCGATCGTCCAGATCTGTATGGCCCGAAACAGGCCGTCCTGTCTGGGCCCAGTGGCGTTTAACTTAGCGGTCTATGCCGGGGCCGATGTCCTCCGCAGGCTGCGTTCAACCGGCAGCCTGCGACACCGGGCCTATGGGCGGTCCCGGAGGTCCAGTGACAGGGCATCATGAAACCTCTTTGTTTTTCTAGCATCTGCTAGATATAACCCGCCGGTGACGTAGAGTCGGGTGTGGGTATCTCGTCGGTCTCAGAACGAACAGCAGTCGCTTCGCCGGTGCCGAGCGTCGTAACCGCGGAGCCCTCAGCCATCCGACCAGGGTGGCAGGAGGGAAAGGTTCTCGAGGTCATCGAGGAGACGGCTGACGCTGTCACCCTGCGGCTGCGTCTTCCGGAGTCCACCGGGTTCCTGCCCGGCCAGTACTACAACGTCCGATTGGCTATTGAGGGGCGACCTCGGCCGGTGCAGCGGTCCTATTCGGTCGGCTCGTCGCCTTTCCCCGACGCTTCGGTGATCGACTTGGGTATCCGAGAGGTTCCTGGCGGTCTGGTTTCACCCCGCTTGGCCCGGGATCTGTCGCCCGGTGACCTGGTCGAGGTTCGCGGCCCGGCTGGACGCTTCACGTGGGCTGAGGCCGCGGGTGGCCCGGTTCTTTTGGTGGGCGCCGGCAGTGGCCTCGTTCCGCTCATGGCTATGGTCCGCTACTCGGCAGCGAAGGAGCCGGTCATCCCTATGCGGCTGGTCTGCTCGTCGCCTTCCTTCGACCTGGCGTTCTATCACGATGAGCTTGGGCGTCTCGCCGATGCCCATCAGTGGCTCGAGGTCGTCCACACCTTCACCCGGGACCTGCGTGACTCTCGGGCCGGCCACCACCGCCGCATCGACCGGCTGATGTTGGCCGAAGCCGTCGACGGTCAAGTCCCCCGATGGGTGTACGTGTGTGGACCGCCCATGATGGTTGACTCTGTGGCGGCCGAACTCGCAGGTCTCGGCGTGGACCGGACCGCAATTCGCAGCGAGAAGTACGACTGATTCCCCTGGGGACTGAAACGTTCGGCAGAGGGCGTGTCAGTGGTGCGTGCCAGCCGGTTCGTCGCTATGACCCAGGGCAAGGCGGCAGCCGGCCCACCGGGGGTTCTTCGCTTCCAATCCGATGACTTCGAGGCCATCCACCGTGTCGGCCATACCTTCGGCCAGGCCGAGGTGCAGTTGGCAGACGATGTCGCGGTTGCTCACGGCCACGTCTTCAAAGGGGCAGCGGCCGAGGACGAAACCGATCTCGGACCGTCGGGTGACCATGGTGGGACGAAAGCCCCGCCGGGTCAGCTGCTCCTCGATAGCGCCAAGAGGGTTGTCGTCCGAAGCTTGACTGCCGGTATCGCGCCGGCCGGCGTGGCGCCCAGCCTCTCGTGGTGTTACACCATCCGCCAGCGCATTGGCGAGGATCTCCGCCAGGTACTGGTAGGGGCCCGAGGTGCCCCAGGTGCCGGCCGCCTCAGGGTTGAGGCGATACATCAGACGGGGACGTCCGGGACGCTCACGTCTCTCGACCTCCTCGGTCACCAGTTCGGCGTCTTTGAGCACGGTGAGGTGTTGTCGTACGGCGTTGTGGTTGAGGCCCATGAAGCCGGTGAGCTCAGCAACCCCGACGGGACCGTGTGCGTCAGCCACGTAGCGAAAGAGGCGGTGGCGAGTGGGGTCTCCCAACGCTTTGGCCTCTTGCTGCAGCCCCGCGCCCGTCATCGTTGGCCCTTGATCGCTGTCTTGCGACCGGCGCACCCCTCCGCCAGTTGCCGGAGGCCGATGGATTCGGCAGCTGTACTGCCGGCGGGCTCGACCACGGCGGGTCTCACGTTCCGGGCAGGGTCACCATGAGGTCGCCGTCTCGAACCGCGACCCGGTAGACCGGCACGGGCTTGGTGGCCGGCAGGCATTGCGCCTCACCGGTGACCAACGAGAACGTGCTGCCATGCTTACAACACTCGATCTCGCGATCCTCGGCGCAGACGTCGCCGTCGGACAGCGAAACGTTCTCATGGCTGCAGCGGTCTCCGATGACGTAGAAGTCGTCGACGATGCGGATGACCGCAAGGTCATGGCCGGCGACGTCGAAGCGGCGAGCGGTGCCCGGGGCGACCTCCTCAGCCCGGCACAGCCGCATCTGCGTGTCCGTGACGGCATCGGTCTCGCGCTCAGGTCGCCCAACTGTGGCCTGTGAGTGGTCGGTGTCCACCGGTTGGCTCATGATGGCCCCAAGGTTCGAAGACGGGCGGCGGGGACGATGGGGCCCCACCGGCTTTCGGCGACGAGGATCCGACCGTCGCCGAACACGCCCGTGGCGATCGGTCGCCACCGCGAGTCACCGTCGATCGTGGTGATCACACCAGCCGTGCTGATGCGCCGGACAGTCTCGTTGCCGCTGTCAGCCAGATACAGCGTCCCGTCGGGTGCGACCGACAGGCCGGTCGGCCAATGAAAGCCCGCCGGCTCGCCGCTACCGTCGGTGAGGTTTCCGTTTGGTCTGCCAGCGACAAGGGTGACTCGGCCCGATGGTTCGATTCGACAGACCCTGTGGTTGCCAGTGTCCGCGACATAGATCGTCCCGTCTCCGCCTGCGGCGACCGAGTCCGGCCGACGGAACGAAGGTCGGCCAGCTCCAATGTCACCTTGGCCGTACATGCTCCCGGCCAGGTCGCTCACCTCTCCGTCGGAGCCGATTCGACGGACCATGTTGTTCACCGTGTCGGCCACGACCACCGTTCCAGTGTCCGCTACGGCTACCGCGGCAGGGCCAAAGAACCGGGCCTTCGCGCCTGTTCCGTCCGCGAAGCCTGCGATCCCGCCGGCCACGGTGGTCACGGTCCCTTCGACGTCGATGCGCCGGATGGCATGGTTGCCGGTGTCCGCCACGATGACGGCCCCATCCTCGGTGACGGCCACGCCCCGAGGGCTGCGGAACCGACCGATTCCCCGAGGCCCGTCACAAAAACCCGGTTCGCCCCCCACCGTGGTCGAGGTGCCGTCGGGGTACAGCCACCGAACCCGGTTGTTATGGGGTTCGGCGAGGACCACCAAGCCCGATGGGGTGATGACGAGACCACCTGGCACCCCCGGCAGCATCCGATCTAAACCGTTGCCTGTAGGCGAGCTCCAAGCTTCGAGCACCGACCTGTCGTCCGCCAGGCCCACCATGAACGTCACTCTCATCACCCAACTTCACATTTTTCTAGCTTCGAGCGATAATACTATCCGGTTGGGAGCTGGTTTCGATCTACAGCCAATGCACCAAGATCGTCGAACGCAGTTGGCATCTGCGGCGGGCCGGCCGGGCTAGCGACGAGCCGGTAGCGTTCGAGCCGAGCCGGTGCGTCACTCGTGAGCAACGGACGGAACCGAATAGTGCGGACCATTGTGGGACTTGCCAACAGCAACTGCGTGCGTGGTGCCTGAACGTCATGGCGGACCGTCTCGCGGCCCGTCCGCTCGTGCATGCGGTCGACCTCCACGTTACGGCCGGATGTCTGGTGGTGGACCACGACGACGACTCTCGTGGCGGAGATCCACAGGAACCTTCGCGGTTGGGAGATGGCCGACAACGGCCAAGCGGTGATGGTCGACCTCGGTGTTCATGAGACGTCTGCGTGCCGCCGGGCCACCGCGCCCACCGCAACACGGGGCGGCGAGGGCTCTGGGCAGTCCGTAGGAGATGGGTGGCCGCGAGCGCGACTGATGGGCCGTTCACCCGCCGGTGTCGGCTCGTACCGATCGGCGGTCCGCTTCGATCCTGACCGGCCAGTGGCTGGCCAACGTGGTGTCGCATCGGGCGACGAAGGTGTTCGTTGTGTGCCTCGAGGTGGGCCAGGAGCTTTCCGAGCATCTCGCTCCAGGTGAGCTGACGCTGCAGATCATCGAAGGGCAACCGACGGTCACCATAGAGGCCCGAGACCAAGGTCACGGCCACCGGCGACGTCGTGGTCATAGCGGCCGGTACCCCCATTCCCTCTCGGACGGCGCACGCCGAGCCGTGGTGGTAGGCGTCCTCGAAGGCTTACCGTGACCTTGCCAATCCGGGGGGTTCAGTCGACTATCCCGGTCTGACGTTTGGTAAGGCGGCGACGATCAGGCTTTTGTTTGAGGACGAGCGCGCAGCGGCCGCGAGCCTGTGGCGGGCGGGGGCATCGATTCGGGTCGCCGCCGTCGGGGAAGCAGGGAGCGGGCCATGGCGGCGAGCACGCCGGCCCACACGGTGACAGCGACCCACAGTTCGACGCGGGCGATGTCGACCATGAAGCTCAGATTGGTCACCCGCCCGTAGCTGGCAGAGCCGACGGCGTACATGCCGAGCGGGAAGACCATGCTCCACAGCGTCGGCTCATAGCGGAGGGGCTCGCGGCGGACCAGGTGACGCCATATCCCGAAGGCGATGAGCATGGGCACCCACCAGGTCCCGAATGCCCACAGCAGGAACGCCAGCCCGGAGACGACCTGCCGGGTGGGGACCAGAACAGCCAAGCGCGTGGGCAAAGCCAGGATCCGGGCGCCGGCGAGGACCGTGATGGCCGTTGCGCCCATGTAGATCCAGTAGGTGGGGCTGAAGGCGTGGGGGGTGGTCTCGGCGTCGAGGAGATGGAAGGTGACCAGGCCGAGCAGCATAACGTAGAGGACGACACCGATCCCCCACAGGGAAACCGCCACTGGGGCCATGGGAGGGGTCAGAGCGGGCGTGGATTGGGCGATGGCGGCGGCGGCGGCCGCCACCGATTGGGTGGCGACGACCCACATGAACCAGCTCCCGTTGACCCCAGAGAGGATCGACCCCTTCCGGGGGCCGACCATCATGTAGCCGGGAATGGCGTAAGTGAGGATCAGCCACAACGGGACGCTGAACGCCCCCAGGATGATGGCCGGCAACGGATGGTGGCCGACGGCGAAGCGGACCCCGATCACGTTGGCGGCGGCCACCAGGGTGAAGTAGCCGAACGCTTTGGAGGGATCTCGAGCGTCGTCGAGCACGCGTTGGCGAAAAGCGATCACCCGCCAGGCGTAGGCCACCACTAGGATCGCGAACGCCCCGACAGCGACTACCAGCACGATCGTCGCCAACACCGTCCGCCCGAACAGGGCCAGGGCAGTGGAAACAATGCCGGTGGCCATCACCCATGCGGCGTAGCCCGGGTGCAGGTCAGCGACTTGACGGCGCGACCAGCGACCCAAGCCCATGCCCGTAGTTGTAGTCGACGCCA
Source organism: Acidimicrobiales bacterium (assembly GCA_051000755.1). Taxonomy (GTDB): domain Bacteria; phylum Actinomycetota; class Acidimicrobiia; order Acidimicrobiales; family Palsa-688; genus JALZAH01. The sequence continues at coordinate 13,340 of JBPCNZ010000039.1, forward strand.
CCGGCCTCGGGCACGCATGGCTCGCGTTGGTCCGTCCTACCCGCCGATCGTGCTGGCTGTTTCCGGCGCCCCCGCGTAAACCCTCCGCAACCCACCATCACGGTCCATGGACGCCAAGGGAAGCCTTTCGCGACGCGGTCGTCGAGGGCCGAATGCCTAACCGTCACGCGGCGCGCTCGCACGGCGGAAACACGTCGGGCTCGCCGGAGGTTCGAACTCCGCACCCATGACGGGTCGCCCCTTTCGGCGACCTGAGAAAGAGGGCCTCCCGGCATTAGTCGACCTGAGGAAGGAGCAGTCGGGGGCCGTTCGCACGTGAGGCAGTGCCTTTCGGCCCTGTCGCGTCGACTGTTCCTCGTAGCTCAACGGAGGCGTACCAGCAATGAGGAGGTTCCCGTGAGCGATTCAGTTGTCGCTGAGAATAGGACGACGGTCCGGCATGATTGCCGGCTCGTCAGCGAATACCACGGCACGGTCCGGGTGGTCCGGGTCTTTGGGTGTTTGGATTGGACCACGGCGGGCGAGTTCGGTGATCTCATGCGCGATGAGTGCACCGATGCGACGCTGATCGTCGATCTGGGCGCGACGACCAGGATGGACTCGGTTGGGACCGGTCACATCTTGGCTGCCACGGCCCTGACGAAGACACGACACCAACGGCTGGTCATGGTCGTGGCCGACCCTCTGCTGATCGAGGTGCTGGCCGCAACCGGGCTGGGCGCCGTGGTGCCCACCGTCGCTTCGGTGTCCGAAGCGCTCCTCTGGCTCGAGTCTCACGGGACCGCGAGCCCGTCTTGGCGGATCATGCGATCCAGCCGAGGAACGCGCCACGAGTGAAGGAGGCCCCAATGCCACCAGCGTCGTCGGCCCGAACGAGCACCCCCTCAGCCCGGTCCGCTGGAAGGCGCTTCAAGGTCCGTGCGGAAGCACTCTCCCGGGGCGGGCCGTCTGTTGCCAGTCCTCGACCCCGTTTTGGGTCGATGCCCGGTGATTGCTGCGCAGATCCGCAGCGTCAGAACAGGTCGGACGTACCGAAACCACGATGGCTGAGGGGGGCGGATCGAGTTGTGCCGGTCACAGGCGCCGTGCTCACGAACCCATTGCCACAGAGATTGCCGCGGCCAGCCAGCCGGGGCTGCTGCTTCGTGATGACCGTTCGCGAATTTTGCGGGTGAATGGGGCGGACCCAAGCCTTCCGCTCGTCGCCTCGATTGGCGGTGTTGCTGAGACCGCTCAGGGCCGCTGGGAGAGGCCGGTGACGGCGTCTTGGACAGAGGAGAAGAGGTTGTCGGCGCCGATGTCGTCGAGGAGCCCGCTGTGCTTGAGGTCATGGTGGACCAGGTGGGAGGTTCGGGCGACGCCAAGGTGCACTCCTCGGTGGCGGAGTTCGGCGGCGAGCTGTCCGAGCGCCCTGGCGCCGGTATAGTCGATGTCGGACATGCCATCGGCGTCGAGGACCAGTGCGTGGACTGGTTGCGGAGCAACGTCGAGGGCCTGGCGTAGTCGACCTACGACATGGGTAGCGTCGCCGTACCAAAACGGGGCGTAGAGCAGGTACACGACGACACCGGGGACCTGTTCGGTGGGCAGGCCGACATCGGGGGGGATCCAATGGACGGTCCCTGGTTCCCGGCCGAGGATGGTGTCGCGGGGTCGGGCGGCGAGCCGGGTGCGTTGCGCCAAGGCAAGAATGGCGGCGACAACGACACCCTGCTCGATGCCGACGAATGCGACGACGACCATGGGTGGTCGCAGCTAGGGCGAACTCGAAGCGGTCGAAGCGAAGCACTGTCCGCAGCTCGCCGGCCCGGAACAACTTGGTGGCCACGTAGACCAAGATGGCGCCGAGGGTGGCCTGGGGGAGATCCCGCAGTACCTCCGCAACCAAGAGGACCACCACCAGCCCGGCTGCGGCGACGAGGCCGGTGAGCTGCGATCGACCTCCTGACGCGGCGAGCACCGCTGTGCGGGGCGGACTGGCGTTCACCGGGAACGATCCGCTCAACCCAGCGAGAAGGCTTCCGGCCCCGACGGCGACGAGATCTCGGTCGAACCGGCCCGTGGGCCCGGTGTCGACCGCCGATGAGCGCTCCGTCGCCGCGGTCTGCACGACGCAGACGAACGCGATCGTGAGCGCCGGGGCGATGAGTCGGTGGACGTCGCGGAGGTGAACGGAGGGGACTCCGAGGGAGGGAAGCCCGGCATGGATCGACCCGACGAGATCGACGCCATGTCGCCCGAGGCCGAATGTGGCGACGGCGGCCGTGGACAAGATCAGCCCGATGAGCGGTCCGGGGATGCGATGGTCGATCCGTTCGGCCAAGACGATGATGGCCAGGACGGCGGCGGCGATGCCCACCGTCCAAGTATTGAGGTGGCTTCGGCCATCGAAGGTCGCCTGGAGGCGACCTACCGTTGTCGTGGCCCCGCCAGGTGTCCCGAAGACGGCGGGGATCTGGCGGACGGCGATCTCGACGGCGAGTCCTGCCAGGACGCCAGTGACGACCGGCGAAGGGAGGAAGTCGGCGATCCAACCGAGCCGCAAGAGTCCAACCATGGCCACCACCACGCCGACCATGAGGGCCAGAAAGGTGACCAGGTGACGGTACTCGGGCGCTCCCACCGCGGCGACGGTCGCCGCCCCGGTGGCGACGATAGGGGCGACGGTCGAGTCGGCCCCGATCGACATGTGCCGGTTGAAGCCCAGGATGGCAAACATCACCGAACCGGCCAGGAACGCATACAGGCCCATGAGGGCTGGAAGGTTCGCCAGTCGGGCGGTTGCCATCTGCTCCGGTATGGCGATGGCGGCGAGGGTCATTCCGGCCTACCACCGAGCCGGAGACCAAGGCGCCAGAATCGTGAGATCACCTCGGCGTGGTCATGAACTGGAACCTCCACGGCATGGTTGCGGACGCCGCATGTTTGCGGACTGCGGGGATGACGGCGAGGACTTCGCGGGCCGCAAACAGGAGTCAACGTCGTCGGGCTGTGGTCATGGTCATAGTTGTAATCGGACGTGGCTGCTCGTAGCTTGCATAGTTGACAGTGCCCCGGCCCTCGGCGCAGTCGGCAGCGTCCGCTCCCGGGCGGTGATCACGAGCGCAGAAGGGAGGCGTCCCGCCGCGTCAGCGGGGGACGGACAGACGCCTGTCGCTTCAGCCCGAAGTTTTCCAGGTTCGAAAGACCGGCATCGCAAGTTGGCGAGAAGGAGCTGATGTGACCAGACGGCGAGGCTCGGATCACCCCGGCGGCCCGACGGATTGGGAGGGGTGGGAGCCGTTGCTCCGGGCCCGTCAGTATTTCGGGCGGCCAGAGGTGTCGGATGACCTGCGGACCATCCACAAGATGGGCGGCCAGGAGTGGGATGCGTTCTACCGGGACCGCTGGGCGCACGACAAGGTGGTCCGTTCCACCCATGGGGTGAACTGCACCGGGTCGTGTTCGTGGAAGATCTACGTCAAGGACGGGATCATCACCTGGGAGACCCAGCAGACCGACTATCCCTCCGTCGGCCCCGACTCCCCCGAGTACGAGCCGCGGGGCTGTCCGAGGGGGGCGTCGTTCTCGTGGTACACGTACTCGCCGACCCGGCTGCGCTACCCCTACGTCCGCGGTGTCCTGCTCGAATTGTGGCGAGCCGCTCTGGCCGAGCACGGTGACCCGGTCGACGCCTGGGCTTCCATCGTGGCCGATCCGGCCAAGACGGCCCGTTACAAGTCGATTCGGGGCAAAGGCGGGTTCGTCCGAGCCCCCTGGCCGGAGGTGGCAGAGCTGGTGGCCGCGGCCCATGTGCACACCATCAAAACCTGGGGGCCCGACCGGGTGGCCGGGTTCTCGCCGATCCCGGCCATGTCCATGCTGTCCTACGCGGCCGGAACCCGGTTCTTGTCGCTGATCGGCGGGACGATCATGTCGTTTTACGACTGGTACGCGGACCTGCCCATCGCATCGCCGCAGGTGTTCGGCGACCAGACCGATGTGCCCGAGTCGGGGGACTGGTGGAACGCGTCGTATTTGATCATCTGGGGCACGAACCTGCCGGTGACCCGCACCCCCGACGCCCATTTCATGGTCGAGGCCCGCTACCGGGGTCAGAAGGTGGTGGTCGTCTCCCCCGATTACGGCGACCACGTCAAGTTCGCCGACGACTGGCTGCCCGCCACGCCAGGAACTGACGGGGCCCTGGCCATGGCCATGGGTCATGTCGTTCTCACCGAGTTCTTCAGAGACCGCCACGTCCCCTATTTCGACGAGTACACCAAGACCTACACCGACCTGCCGTTCCTTGTCACCCTGCTCGAACGCGGCGACGGGTTCGTGGCCGACAAGTTTCTGACTGCCGCCGATCTTGGCGGTGCCCACGCGGAGAACGGTACGTCGAACGGCCCGAACGCCGAGACCGAGAACGCGGCGTGGAAGCCGGTGGTCCTCGACGCAGCCACCGGCGGCCCAGCGGTCCCGGGCGGGTCGGTCGGGTTCCGGTGGGGCGACGCTGGCGCCGGCCGGTGGAACCTGGAGCTCGGCGACATCGACCCGGTCCTGAGTCTCTTCGAGCGGGCGGAGGAGATGGTGGCCGTGGACCTGGCCCGTTTCGATGTCGGCGACACCGAGGGCGGCTCGGTCATCCGCCGCGGCGTACCGGCGGTGCGAGTCGCCGGGCGGCTGGTGACCACGGTGTTCGACCTGGTCATGGCCAACTACGGCGTCGCCCGGCCCGGGCTGCCCGGCGACTGGCCAACCGGCTACGACGACGCCAGCGGGCCGTACACGCCGGCGTGGCAGGAAGCGATCACACGTGTGCCGGCGGCCGCCGCGGCCCGGGTGGCGAGGGAGTTCGCCCGCAACGCCGAGGTGTCCCGCGGCCGGTCGATGATCGCCATGGGGGCGGGGACCAACCACTGGTTTCATTCCGACCAGATCTACAGGACGTTTCTTTCCCTGACCATGCTGTGCGGCTGTGAGGGGGTCAATGGGGGCGGCTGGGCCCACTATGTCGGCCAGGAGAAGGTTCGGCCGCTGACCGGCTGGTTCTCGGTGGCGTTCGCCACGGACTGGGTGCGCCCCACCCGCCACACCCCGGGCACACCGTTTTGGTATCTGGCCACCGACCAGTGGCGGTATGAGGCGTTCGGTGCCGCCGAGCTGGCGTCGCCGCTGGGGACGGGCCGCTTCGCCGACCAGTCGGCGGTCGACTGTCACGCTCAGGCGGTTCGGATGGGCTGGTTGCCCAGCCATCCGGCATTCGACGCCAACCCGTTGGATCTGGTCGACGAGGCCACCGACGCCGGTGTCGGAGTAGCCGAGCACGTCGTGTCCCGGCTCAAGGACGGAAGTTTGCGGTTCGCGGCGGAGGACCCCGACAACCCGGTCAACTTTCCCCGGGTGCTCACGGTGTGGCGGGCCAACGTGCTCGGCAGCTCGGGGAAGGGTCACGAATACTTCCTCGGGCACCTTCTCGGTGCGGAGGACGGGGTCCGCGCCGCCGAGACCCCGCCCGAGCACCGGCCCTCGGAGGTGGTGTGGCGCGACGAGGCGCCCAAGGGCAAGCTCGACCTGCTCGTCACCTTGGATTTTCGGATGACCAGCAATTGCATCTATTCCGACGTGGTGCTCCCCGCGGCGACCTGGTACGAGAAGCACGACCTGTCCACCACCGACATGCACCCCTTCGTGCATTCGTTCAACCCGGCCATCCCCCCGCCGTGGGAGACCCGCACCGACTGGGAGATCTTCAAGACCATCGCCGCCCGCTTCTCCGAGTTGGCGGCCACGCACCTCGGGATCCGCCACGACGTCATCGCCGCTCCTCTGGGCCATGACACCCCCGGCGAGATCGGCCAGCCCGGCGGCCGGGCCGCCGACTGGAGAGCCGGGGACTGTGAGCCGGTCCCCGGAAAGACCATGCCCAACCTGGTGGTGGTCGAACGTGACTACCTGGCGGTCTTCGACAAGCTGACCGCCATCGGGCCCCTGTTGGAGGAGCTAGGGGCCACCACCAAGGGCACCACCTTCCGTCCCGGGCCCGAGATCGACTACCTCAAACGCCAAAATGGGGTCGCCCGGGCCGGGGCGGCGGCCGGGCGGCCATCGATCGAACGGGCCGACCAGGCGTGTGAGGCCATCCTGGCCCTGTCGGGCACCACCAACGGACGCCTCGCCGTCGACGGCTTCAGAGACCTCGAGGCCCGCACTGGGGTTCGCCTGGCCGACCTGGCCGAAGAGCGGGCCGGGGACCGGATCACCTTCTACGACACCCAACTTCAGCCCCGGGCGGTGATCACCTCCCCCGAATGGTCGGGGACCGAGGCCGGCGGTCGGCGCTACGCGCCGTTCACCATCAACGTGGAGCGCAAGAAGCCGTGGCACACCCTGACGGGTCGCCAACACTTCTTCTTGGACCACGACTGGATGGCCGAGCTCGGCGAAGGGCTTCCCACGTTCCGGCCGCCGATCGCCATGTTCCGCCACTTCCCCGACCAAGGCGCCGACCACCCGGGTGCCCCGGAGGTGCGGGTCCGGTACCTGACGCCGCACTCGAAGTGGTCGATCCACTCCGAGTATCAGGAGAACCTGCACATGCTCACCCTGTTTAGGGGAGGGCCGGTGATCTGGATGAGCGACCTCGACGCGGTCAAGATCGGGGTAGCCGACAAGGATCGAGGCGTACAACCGCAACGGGATCGTGTCGGCCCGGGCGGTGGTCACCCACAAGATGCCGGAAGGGACGGTGTACATGTACCACGCCAAGGACCGCCATCTCGACACGCCGGTCACCGAGATGACCGGCCGCCACGGCGGCACCGACAACTCCCTCACCAGGCTGCTCATGAAACCGACGCATCTGATCGGCGGGTACGCTCAGCTGTCGTACGGGTTCAACTATTACGGCCCGACCGGATCGCAGCGTGACGAGGTCGCGGTCATCCGCCGCCGCGACCAGGACGTGAGGTTCTGATGCGCCCCATGGCCCAGGTGATGATGGTCATGAGCCTCGACAAGTGCATCGGCTGTCACACCTGCTCGGTCACCTGCAAGCAGACCTGGACCAACCGCCCCGGCACCGAGTACGTGTGGTTCAACAACGTCGAGACCAAACCCGGCATCGGCTACCCCAAACGCTACGAGGACCAGGACAACTGGGCCGGCGGGTGGGCGCTGGACCGCAAAGGCCGGCTCAAGCTCAAAGCCGGCGGCCGGCTCAAGAAGCTGCTGACCATCTTCTACAACCCCGACCTTCCCTCCATCGACGACTACTACGACCCGTGGACCTACAACTACTCCACCCTGATCGACGCCCCGGTCAGCAACGACGGCCCCGTCGCCCGACCCCGCTCGCAGCTGACCGGGCGGGACACCAAACTGACCTGGGGCAGCAACTGGGACGACGCCCTGGCCGGCTCGACCGCCACCGCGGCAGGCGACCCCGACCTTGCCGGACTCGGCGAACAGGTCAAATTCACCTACGAGCAGACCTTCATGTTCTACCTGCCCCGCATCTGCGAACACTGCCTCAACCCGTCCTGCGTAGCCTCCTGTCCGTCGGGGGCCATGTACAAACGGGAAGAGGACGGCATCGTGCTCGTCGACCAGGACACCTGCCGCGGCTGGCGGTTCTGCGTGTCCGGGTGCCCGTACAAGAAGGTGTACTTCAACCACAAGACCGGCAAGGCCGAGAAGTGCACCCTGTGCTACCCGCGGATCGAAGCGGGCCAGCCCACCATCTGCTCGGAGACCTGCGTCGGCCGCATCCGATATCTCGGCCTGGTCCTCTACGACGCCGACGCCGTCCTCGCCGCGGCGGCCACCCCCGACCCCAAAGACCTCCTCGCCGCCCAGCGAGCCTGTTTCTTGGACCCCGACGACCCTGAGGTCGCCGACGCGGCCCGGGCCGCGGGGATCGCCGAGGACTGGATCGACGCGGCGCGACGCTCACCGGTATGGGCGCTGATCAACCGCTACCAGATCGCCCTGCCCCTCCATCCCGAGTACCGGACCATGCCCATGGTCTGGTACATCCCACCGCTGTCACCGGTCGCCGATGTGGTCGGCGCCGCCGGTTACGACCCCGACCTCCCCGACTCGGTGTTCGCCACCATCGACGCCCTCCGAGTCCCGATCGACTACCTGGCCAACCTGTTCACCGCCGGCGACGCCACCGTCATCCGCGACGTTCTCCGCAAGCTCGGGGCGCTGCGGTCCTACATGCGCACCAAAGAACTGTTCGGGCAACCCGACGACACCCTGGCCGCATCGGTCGGCATGACCAACACCGACCTCGACGACCTGTACCGGCTGCTCGCCATCGCGAAATACGAGGAGCGCTACGTCATCCCACTGGCCCACGCCGAGAACGCCGGCCGCCTCGCCGCCCAACACGCCACCAGCGTCGACGGCTGCAGCCTCGACGGCCCCGACGGGCCCGGCATGGGCGGCGACGGCCCCCCTAAGGGGGCCGCCGAGCAGTTCCATCTCCTGCGCCGCAAAACCGAAACCCAACCCGAGCCCGTCGCCGTCGCCGACCCCAGAAGCCGGCGACGAGGTCGGGCCAATCTGTTGGAATGGGACGGGCGGACCGTCACCCCCGACCTGTTCCCCCCTGCCGAGCCGTGACCCGCCGCGCCAACGCCAGCAAGGAACGGGCCGTGGTCTTCAAGGTCGCCTCCGCTCTCCTCGGATACCCCGATACCGCCGCTCTCCTTGGCCGGCCGCAATTGGCCTCCGCCGTCGGCCACCTTCGCGACAGCCCCACACGCGGCCACCTCCGTTGCTTCCTCGACTGGGCCGATCGCATCGAGCCCACCGCGGCCGCCGCCCACTACGTCGAGACCTTCGATCTGCGCCGCCGCTGCTGCCTGTACCTCACGTACTACACGCATGGCGACACCCGGAAACGGGGTATGGCCCTCCTCGCCCTCAAGGACCGCTACCGGCGCGCCGGGCTCAACTTGGAGAGCGCCGACCTACCCGACTACCTGCCCATCATGTTGGAATTCGCGGCCATCGCCCCCGACGACGGTGACGCCGCCTTGGTCGGCCACCGCCCCGGCCTCGATTTGCTCCGCATCGCCCTAGGCGACGCGGACAGCCCCTACGTCGCGGTCATCGACGCCGTGACCGCGGTCCTGCCCAGCCCGACGCGTACCGACCTCGAACATGTTCGCCAACTGATCAGACACGGGCCGCCGCACGAAGATGTCGGACTCGAACCGTTCGCGCCCCCCGAATTCCTCACCGGCGAGGAAGTTCCCGTCACCTTAGGAAGACGGAGATGAGCGCCCTCGACGTGTTCTTCTACGCGGTCCTCCCATACCTGGCCCTTGCCATCTTCGTCATCGGGCACATCTGGCGGTGGCGGACCGACCAGTTCGGATGGACGAGCCGCTCCAGCCAACTCTACGAAAACATCCTCCTCAAATACGGGAGCCCCCTGTTCCATTACGGCACCCTCGCCGCCATCGGCGGCCACATCCTGGGCATCCTCATCCCTAAGGCCTGGGTGACCGACGTCGGGATCCCTGAACGCGTCTACCACCTCGTTGCCGCCTACGCCGGCACGCTCGCCGGTCTCGCCGTCGTCGCCGGCCTGGCCATCTTGATCTGGCGGCGCGCCACCAACCCTCGGGTGCGAAAGGTCACGACCCGCACCGACATCGTCATCTACACGGTCATGACCGTCGTCATCGTCATCGGCCTGGGCGAGACCATCGTCTATTCTCTCTTCGGCTACGACGCCAACTTCGACTACCGCAACAGCGTGTCGGTGTGGTTCCGCCAACTCTTCGCCTTCGATCCCCGCCCGGCGCTCATGGTCCACGTCCCGGCCATCTACCAGATCCACGTCACCGCCTCCTGGTTCTTCCTGGCCCTGTTCCCCTTCAGCCGCCTCGTGCACGCCTGGAGCGCCCCCATCTGGTACCTGTGGCGCCCCTACATCGTCTACCGCCGACGCGCCGCTCTCCCCCCACGAGAACCCGGCACCACCCGCCGCTGGCAGCGCACCGGACCCCGCCGCTGAACCCCGCAGGGGCACCTGCCAGCCGACCGAACGGGCCGTGCTCACATTTCCGCCCGCGAGACTGGGAAAGGTACTCACCCATGCCAATCAGGATGGCCCTCGGACTCGCCATCTCCGCTGCCGGCTTGGCTCTGGTGGCCAGGCGCGGGTGGTACCTCTTCCGTCTGGTGACGACCGGCCCGGCGGCGCCGGGACGGATGCACGACCTGCCAGCCCAGGTGCGCGCCGAGCTGCTCGACGTCTTCGCCCAGCGCAAACTGCTACGCCGCAGCGTCCCCGGCCTGGCCCACTTCTTCACGTTCTGGGGCTTCATCGTCCTGATCTTCACCATCATCGAGGCCTACGGCGCCCTGTTCTCGGCGACCTTCGCCATCCCCGGCATCGGCCACAGCAAGGCACTCGGTCTCGTGGAGGACTTCTTCGCCGTCGCCGTCGTGACAGCGATCGGTGTGTTCAGCGCCATCCGGGCGGTCGAGGACCCCGCCCGACGCGGCCGTCGAAGCCGCTTCTACGGGTCCCACACCACCACCGCCTGGGTGACGCTCAGCCTCATCCTCGCGGTCGTCGCCACCCTGCTCCTCTATCGGGGCGCGCAGGTCAACACCGGCGACTTCGCCTACCGCGACTCATGGTGGCCGTTCGCGTCGCACCTCGTCGGCGACGGCCTGTCCGGGCTCGGCCCCGACATCAATGCCGACATCGAAACCGCAGCGATTCTGGCCCAGCTGGCGGTGCTGTGGGCGTTCTTCGTGTTCGTGCTGCACTCCAAGCACCTCCACATCTTCGTAGCCGAGCCCAACGTGCTGTTCTCCCGGCGCCCCAAGGCTCTCGGCGCCCTGGGCACGACGCCCGACCTGGACCCCGAGCACATGACCGACGACACCGTCATCGGCGCCGGGCGGATCGGGCACCTGACCTGGAAACAACGACTCGACCTGATCAGCTGCACCGAGTGCGGCCGCTGCCAGGACCAGTGCCCGGCCTGGGCGACCGGCAAGCCCCTCTCCCCCAAGCTGCTCATCACCGACCTGCGCGACCACCTCTTCGCCGCCGGGCCGGAGCTGCTCGGCACCACGTCAGCGGGCGGTCTGGTCGGCACGGCGTTGGTTCCCGAAGTGATCGAGCCGGACGTGGTGTGGTCCTGCACCACGTGCGGGGCCTGTGTGGAGGAATGCCCCGTCGACATCGAACACGTCGACACCATCATGGACCTGCGCCGCTACCAGGTGATGATGGAGGCCCGCTTCCCGCCCGAGGCCGCCAGGATGCTGCGCAACATCGAAAACCGCGGTGACCCGTGGGGTCTCGGCCCCAGCCACCGGTTGGAGTGGACCGACGGCTTGGGATTCGACGTCCCAGTGGTGACCGGTACCATCCCTGACGACGCCGAGTACCTCTTCTGGGTCGGTTGCGCCGGAGCGCTCGACGAGCGGGCCCGGAGCACCACCCGGGCAGTCGCCCGGCTGCTGCACCACGCCGGGGTGTCCTTCGCCGTCCTCGGCACGCGGGAGTCCTGCAACGGCGACCCGGCCCGCCGGCTCGGCAACGAATACCTCTTTCAGACCCAGGCCCAGACCAACATCAACACCCTCCACGCGGCGGGGGTCACCAAGGTCGTGGCGTCATGTCCCCACTGCTTCAACACCCTCGCCCGGGAATACCCCGCCCTCGGCGGCAACTTCGAGGTCATCCACCACACCCAGATGCTCGAGCGTCTGCTTGCCGAGGGCAGGCTCCGCCCGCAGAACCCCGTCGAGGCCGACGTCACCTACCATGATCCCTGCTACCTGGGCCGCCACAACGAGATCTACGACGAGCCCCGCAACGTGCTCAAACACGTCCCCGGGGTCACCGTGACCGAGATGCACCGCCACCGCCAGACCGGTTTCTGCTGCGGGGCCGGCGGGGCCCGCATGTGGATGGAGGAACGGATCGGCAAACGTATCAATGTCGAACGCGCCGACGAAGCGATCAGCACCGGCGCCGAGATCATCTCCACCGCCTGCCCGTACTGTCTGATCATGCTCGACGACGCCACCAAGGCCCGCCAGGCCGACGGTTCGGCGCCCGAGTCGGTGCGCGTCACCGACGTCGCCCAAATCGTCGAACGGTCCCTTCCATCCTCGAACCCCGACGGCGACCGACGGCGTCATGGAACCTGACCCCGGCGACGGAGTGTGGGATGAGCTCGGTGTTCCGGCCGCAGAGGTTAAGGGATGGAAGGCGCTGGGTTTCGAACCGTTCGAAGCGGCCCTGGCGAACGGCGACGGGTTCCCGCCCCTCTCAGCCGGCCACTACAGCCGTCCATTACGCAAGACAGCCGAGCGGTTGAGACGGGCCGGCCTAGATTCCGCCGAAGGGCTGCGTTGGCACCGGGCTGGTTTCGGAGCGACCGAAGCGGCCCGTTGGCGGTCGGCGGGAGTCGACCTCGACACGGCCAAGCGACGGCGTGACGGCTACGACCGACCAACGGGCGAAGAGCGAGGACCACATGCAGGACGCTAGCGCTAGAGATCCGGCCTCGGGGTCGGCCGCCGTAACCGAGCGCCGACTCCTCGGCGGCCGATCCGCCTCCCTGCCCATCGGCCCGTTCGCCGCCACCCCGACATCAACCAGCGCAGCACCCGACCCTCTTGAGAGATCTGCACGCTCCCGAGGGGGAGCGCGCCGATCGGCCGGTTCCCGCCGTCCCCTGCCCTGGAATGGTTGACGGGGGTACCGTCACCGTGGTCTGCTAGGTCGCCGCCCGGGTGGGCACCTGAAGCCATGAACACCGCCCTCGGATTCCCCATCCTCACCGTCGCCATCCTTCTGCCCGTCATAGGGGCGGCCGCTGTCGCCGCCATCCCGTCGTCGCATGACGAGGACGCCAAGCTCCTCGGCATGCTGGT
>JBPCNZ010000040.1:0-4779 GCA_051000755.1 Acidimicrobiales bacterium
CACGTTCGGTGTTTCTCACGAGCGCACGAACCCGGGGTAGCAACACCCAGGTTCTTCTGCTACAACGGTTGGAACAGAGTCAGCTACTTCCAAGCGGGGGACTCTCCACTAAACCCAGGGTGGTCCACCTGTTCGTCTACGACATGAACCACGTCAACGCGGGTCGAGTGTGCACCGGGGAGTTTGTTGGCGGATAGGGTCGTTCGCCAACGTCAATGCGGTCGCCGGGCGTATGGCCAGCGCTGGTCTGGGCCGGGCTTGACCAATTGGGGTTTTGATGTGGCCCGCAATCTGGGCGAGAAGGTCATCATCCGGGGCCCAAACGGGTTGTCCTGGGGGGCGGCGGACGCCAGGTTGGCGGTGGCGGGTTGCAGACAGAAATGATGGGGTACGGTGAATGTCAGCGGAGGAGCGCAGGCTCCTCCACGTTGCTCCGGTCCTTGGTGACGCACCCGCAGGGTTACCGCCAGGAGGGCCCAAGTTGGCCGACACGACGATCCGGACTGCACTGACGAACCGGAAGCCCAACGACAGCCGCCCTGGCGTGTTCGCTCACAGTTTCGGTGCCGGCAGGGTGAGGCGCGACCAGATCCGGTGCCTGCTTGGGCGCGGCCACTGTCACGTCCGGGTCGACCGGAGCCGAGCTGTCGTCATCTGTTCGCCGGCAACATGGTCGCGGTGGGCCGCCGTTGCGGCCATTACCGGCCACCTTCCTGCTGGGCACGTCGGCGTCGCGGTGGCGGGAGCGAAGTCTCTCGGTGCCCCATGATCGTGGCAAGCATGCTGTTCGTGGCGGTCTGCGTGTTCATCTGGTGGGCCCTGTGCGCCCGCGAGCGTCGTTCCCGCGGGCCGGTCGACGGGGCAATGCGACGACCAACCAATGGCTCTGATGTCGGTGTTGTCGCCGACGTCAGTCTTTCATGTGCGGAGCGGGCCGAATGGTCGGCGCTGCAGGTCAGAGCAGAAACCGACGGCGACGACCGGACGGCGAGCTATCGGGCCTGGCGGCCCGGCGGCTGGCTGGTGAGGTTCCCGCAGTTGGCCCGAAGCGGTTGGTTCGGGCCGCTCTTGGCGGTCACCGGACTGGGGATGGCGTTGTCGATGGTCACCGTGGCCGTCTGGGTGGGTGCCGCTGCGGGGCTGGGGCTGTTTGTCGCCGGTGTGGCCATGACCGTCATGGTTGTTCAAGCCAAGCAGAACGACGCGGACACTGCCGGGTTCATCAGCGCTTGGCGAAGGTTCCGCTCCGACCACACGGCGAGCTGATCTACCTGGCGGGGTCGGCGGCGACACCGACATTCCGCCCTTTCCCGAAAGGATCCCGTTGTGCCTTTAGTGACAACCGAAAGCGAAGAGCAGACGAACCTCGCACGACCGGACGGGGCCAGGATGGAGTTGGGCATGGTCGGACTCGGCCGGATGGGAGCGAACCTGGTCCGGCGGGTGAGCGGCGCGGGCCACCGTTGCGTCGTCTTTGACGTCGATCCCGACGCGGTCAACGCTTTGGTAGGGGAGGGAGCCACGGGTTTGATGATCGGCGGCGAAGACGCCGTGGTCGCTGCGCTGCAACCGATCTTCGAGGCCATCGCACCGGGCGTGGACGCGGCGGAGCGAACCCCGGGACGCAGCGGGGAACCCAGCCAGGCCGAGCACGGCTATTTCCACTGCGGGCCGAACGGGGCCGGGCACTTCGTGAAGATGGTCCACAACGGGATCGAGTACGGGGCGATGGCCGCCTACGCCGAGGGCCTCAACATCTTGAAGAACGCCAACGCCGGAGCGACCCGCCGGAGCGCGGACGCCGAGACCGCCCCCCTCGGCGACCCCCAGTTCTACCACTACGACCTCGACCTGGCGTCGGTCACCGAAGTCTGGCGCCGCGGCAGCGTCATCGCTTCGTGGCTGTTGGACCTCACCGCCGCGGCGCTGGTCGCAACCCTCGACCTGTCCGATTTCTCCGGCCGGGTCTCTGACTCGGGGGAAGGCCGTTGGACGGCGATCGCCGCGATCGAGGAGGGAGTCCCCTCGCCTGTCCTGTCGACGGCGCTGTCCTCCCGGTTCGCTTCCCGCGACCACGACCGCTACGCCAACCAGGTTCTCTCCGCCATGCGCAAGGGCTTCGGCGGACACGCCGAGAAGCCCGCGGAATGATCACCAGCGCCGCTGGCACCCGTCACGACAACCAGCACCCGCCCGCACGCAATCTCCAAAGCCCACCAACCAACAACAGGAGTCCCCTATGGCGCCGACACGCCTGGCCATCCTCTTCGACATCGACGGCACCCTGATCGCCACCGGCGGCGCCGGGGCGGCGTCGTGGCGTATGGCCTTTGACGAGCTGTATGACATCCCGGCCGACATCGGCCAGTTCACCGACAACGGCATGACCGACCCCGACGTTGGACGCCAGACCTTTGTGGCCGTCCTAGGGCGCCAACCGAGCAGCGCCGAGTTCGCCAAGCTGTTAGAACGCCGTCTGCACTACCTGTATCAGACGGTGGCCGATTCGCCCGGCTACCGGGTCCTCGACGGGGTGGCAGAACTGCTGCCCGAGCTTCTCGACGGCGGCTACCTCCTCGGTATCGTGACCGGCAACCTCGAGGCGGCCGCCCACATCAAGTTGCATCGGGCCAAGCTCAACCGGTTCTTCTCGTTCGGGGGATATGGATCCGACGCCACCGACCGCGGCGAGCTCACCAGGATCGCCCTCGCACGGGCCACTCTTGTTTACGGCGAAGCGATCAGCCCCGGCCAGTGCCTTGTCGTCGGCGACACTCCCCATGACGCCGAAGGGGCGCACGCGGCTGGGATCGCCTGCGTAGGAGTGGCCAGCCACAACTTCGATGCCGACCAGCTCCGAGCGGGCGGCGCAGACTACGTCATCGGGTCGCTCAAGGAAGGACTGCCTCTGTGACGACCGATGCATCGATACGGAGGGACCGTGGCTAACCCTGCGATGGCCCGACACCAACCGCCAAAGACCTTCCCGATCAACGACCCAGATGCCGCCGATGTCCGCTGAGCGTGTCGTCGTGGTCATTGCCACCCCGCTCGAGGCCGAGCTGGTAGCACGCGTCGCGGCGGTCGATGACCGCCTCGACGTCCGTTACCAATCCGACCTGGTGGCTCCGTTGCGTTTCCCCAACGACCATCGCGGAATCGACTCTTTTCGGCGGACCCCACCACAACAGCAGCGTTGGGAGGCTATGGTGGCCGGCGCCGAGGTTCTTTTCGGCCTGCCCGACGATTCCCCCGACGGTCTGGTCGACGCGGTGCGAACCAACACCGGGCTGCGCTGGGTTCAGGCCACCGCCGGTGGAGCGGGCGAGCAGGTACGGGCCGCCGGGCTGAGCGCCGATGAGCTCGCCCGGGTGGCGATCACCCGGGCCGGTGGGGTACACGTCGGACCGCTGGCCGAGTTCGCCATGCTCGGGCTGCTCGCGTTCACCAAGGGCCTGCCCCGTCTGAGCGCGGACAAGGCCGCCCGACGCTGGGAGCACTATCCGATGGCCGAGCTGGCCGGTGCCACCCTGCTGGTCATCGGGCTCGGATCGATCGGCGAGGAGGTGGCCCGGATGGCCAAGACGTTCGGCATGCGGGTCGTCGCCGTCAACCGCAGCGGCCGGACCGCCTCGCCGTACGTGGACGAGGCCCGACCCCCGAGGTTTCTGGGCGATCTCCTCCCGGTATCCCACGGTGTCGTTGTCACCCTGCCCCTCACCGACGACACCCGCGGCATGATCGACGCTGCCGCTGTCGCCCGCATGCGCAGTGGCGCGGTGGTGATCAACATCGGACGCGGCGGTGTCATCGACGAGACGGCCCTGGCGGATGCCCTAGCCCAGGGTCGCCTCGCCGGAGCCGCCCTCGACGTTTTCGCCACCGAACCGTTGCCGCTCGACAGCGCCCTGTGGGATCTGCCCAACGTGATGATCAGCCCCCACACCGCGGCCCTGTCGACTCATGAGAACGAGCGGATCGTAGACCTCTTCTCCGAGAACCTGCGGCGCTACCTGGCGGGCAGTGACCTGATCAGCCGGGTCGACCCGACCCTGTTGTACTGAACCGAAGGGAAGTGTTGCCATGACCAACCGCCGTGAGGTGAAGGTCCGCCGCGTCTACGACGAGCCCGCGGGCACCGACGGCACCCGAGTGCTCGTCGACCGCATCTGGCCTCGGGGACTGACCAAGGACAAGGCGGCTCTCGACGAGTGGTGCAAGTCCGTCGCGCCGTCCACGGCGCTGCGGAAGTGGTACAGCCACGACCCGGGCCGCTTCGATGAGTTCGACCGCCGCTACCGCGCCGAGCTCGAAGAGCCCGAACGGGCAGAGGCCCTCCAGCACCTGCAGGACCTGGCGGAGCACCACACGGTGACGTTGCTCACGGCCACCAAGCAGCCCGACATCAGCGAGGCCACCGTACTGGCCGGGCTGCTCCGCGCTTGACGTACCCATCAGTACCGATCTGGCCTTTTGTCCATCAAGGCCCTGTCAGCCTTGATGGCCGGCCGCAACGGGCGACGGGCCGATCGCATCAGAAGCGGTTCGTTTCGGCCCTGACAACCCGACCGCCATCGAGGAGCCAAACAGATGACCACCGACAACAAAGGGGGTCCTCGTGAGCGACCCTGCGGACACTGAAGCCGACACGGCGGCCCGGCATGGTTGTCGGCCCGTCACCGACTACCACGGGGCTGTCCGGGTGGTCCAGGTCGTCGGATGTCTGGACTGGACGACCGCCGGCGAGTTCGGCGACCTGATGCGCGACAACTGTACCGA
>JBPCNZ010000041.1:0-45802 GCA_051000755.1 Acidimicrobiales bacterium
CCAATGGACGGCCAAGGTCAACGGCAAGACGGTCACCCGGCGCCTGAGCGACCACGAGGCCCGCCTCTACCAGGAATGGATCGACAACGACCGCCGACTCCGCGCCCTCATCGCCAACATGCGTGAGGTCGCCGCCAAAGCCACCGACCTGATCGGGTCTTAGCGGCCCGTGAGTGCCTCGACGGGCGCAGCTTTCTTCGGACGCATCCGACCGTGCGCCATCTCGGCGAGGACCTCTGGGTCACGCTGTCCGCCGATGAGGGCGGCGAGCATCTGGCATCCCGAGACACCGAAGATGTCGGTAGCTACGTTCGAGATCTTCACCAGGGCGTCTTCGAGCAGCTTCTCGACGCGCTGCTTGTGGCGGCGGCGCTCCTTGGTGAGATCGGCGCGCAGCCTCGTGTAGTCGCGCAGCTGGCGGATTTCGGCCCGCGTAACGAACCTGGGCTGCAGCATCCCCCGCTCGTTCAACTTTGCCAGCCAGATCGCGTCGAGCTTGTCTGTTTTGCGGCGGCCGGGGACGTTCTTCACGTCCCGTGCGTTGACCAGCCAGACCGTGAGTCCTCGTGCCTCGAGCAGGTAGAAAAACGCCCGCCTGGAGTCAGACGTGGCCTCGAGGACGACTCGCTCGATCCCCATCTCGAAGAGCTCGTCGGAGAGGGCCATGATGGCGTTGGTCGTCGCGCTGACCTCGAGGACCCTGCTCGCGCGCCGCCCCGGGACCGAGCGGTGCGGGAGGCGCACGCAGACCATGCCGGTTGCCTTGGTGAGGGCTGGGCTTCGCCGGTGGATGAGGCCGATCGGCGGGTGTTTCGGTGCTCGCTTCAGGTCGTGGATGGCGATCGGCAGGCCGGGCTCTTGGGCTGCTGAGCGGGCCGGGAGGGCGACGCCGAGGCCGGCGGCGCGTGCAGTCCGCTGCCGTCGGGGAGGCAGACGAAGGATTCGTCGCTCACGGCGGCCAAGGTGTCGAGTGGACGGCCGGCGCCGGGATGGTCGGGCGGGGTCACCAGAGTCAGGGTGAACCCCCTGGTGACGACGCCGGAACTGGGGCAAGCTCAAAGGTCGAGGACGAACCGCAGCGCCTGGTCGATGCCGGCCAGTTCGTCGGGGGTGACCATCCCGCGCCGGGAGGACAGTCGGTCGGTCGAGATCACTCGGAGCTGGTCGCAGCGTGCGTAGGACGTGTGGTTCAAGCCACTCGGGCCAGGTTCCAGTTCGACGTGGCTTCGAAGCCCGTAGGCGACGGAACCGACCGGCACGACCACCACGAGCTGGCCAGGACCGTTGTTGAGGATGTCGACCGACACAACGACGGCGGGCCGCAGGAAGGCTGGCTCGTGCCCCACTGGCTGACCCAGGTCGATGTCGTAAGTCTCTCCTCGCCAGATCAAGCCAGGGCGTCCCACTCGTGACGCTCAGCCAGGTAAGCCTCCCAGCGCTCGGGGTCCCTCCCCAGATGCTGGTAGTCCTGGTTGAGGCCACGCAAGAACTCTTGGCGTTCCAACGCGTCGATGGCCGAGTGGAGCACGTCGATAACCGTGGTCTGGCGGTCCTTCGCGAGCGATTGCAGGCGTTCGGAGTCCCCCCGGCGGACCCGGACGGTGGTGGTGCCTTCGGAGGCCATGGAGCCAGTGTAGATGATATGTAGACTCAACCGTCATGCCAGACGGGGAGGGCTTCGTTGTGGCTCACACGGGAACGGAACCCTCCATGTCCGTAGCCGAGGCGATGGTTGCGGCTCTACGAGAGGAGTAACGGACGAGTGTGTCAGCAGCGTCCGGGCCTCAGGACGGCCTTATCGCTTGCCGGCCAGGGACCGGTAGAGGTCGGTCAGGGCGGCGCCCATGACCCGGACGTCGAAGCGTTCACGGAGGCGGGTGGAGGCGGCCGCCACCATGGCCGCCCGGCGCCGGTTGTCGTCGAGGAGGTCGACGACGGCCCCGGCCAGGCCGTCGATGTCCCCGAACTCGCAGAGGACTCCTGAGCGCCCTGTCTCGACGACATCGCGGTTGCCGACCACATCGGTGAGCACCACCGGCACCCCCGCCCTCATGGCCTCGAGCGGGGTGTAGGGGCCTCCTTCGAAGCGGGAGGCGAGGACGAACACGTCCAACTGGTCGAGCACGGCGTCGGCGCGCCGCAGATGGTGGATCTGGTGGAACCGGCCGGCCAGGCCCTCCCGGATGACGGCCCCGTCGACGACGGCCTGCAGGGGGCCCATGCCGATGAGCAGGCCATGGGCGTCGGGACGCCGGCGGATGACCTCGGCGCAGACGGCCACGAAATCGCCGGGAGCCTTCTGGTCCACCAACCGGGTCACGGTGCCGATCAGGGCCACCCCGGGCCGTAGGGCCAGGCGGGCCATCAGGTCGGGGACGTCCGTCGCGGCCGGAGGGTCCAGGTCGATCCCGTTGGGGATCACGTGGACGCGGTCAGGACGGATCAGGCGGAGGGCCCGGGCCAGAGCGGCCTCGCTGTCGGACACCGCGACCAGGGCGGCGGTGGCCCGGCCGAGGAGCCGTTCGATCTGCACGGCCGCGGTGGCGGTGGCCACGCCGTTGGGGGTGTAGACCACCGGGAGCCGGATGGCAGGACCGGCCAGGCGGGCCAGGGCCCCCCCGACGGAGCTGTGACCGTGAACGACGTCGGGGCGGACCCGGCGGCACAGGGCGACGAGGTGGGCGGCGGCCACCGGGTTGGCCGGGTGGACCACGGAACGGCGCATGTCCATGCGGTGCACGACGGCGCCGGCGCCGGTCATGGCCGCCACGGAGGCCTCATCGACGACCGCCCCCGACGAGCCGGCCGCCCGGTCCGCGGGAGGCAGGGCCACGTGGTGGTCGACGTCAGGGGCGGAGCGGACCACGTCGGCCACATGGCGGGAGGTGCCGCCCCGGACCGCTTCGAGGACGTGAAGGACCCGGAGTCGGTCGGTGATCAATAGGCCTTGGCCCGCCGGAAGATCACGGCCGGCAGGGTGCGGGCGAGGAGCACCAGGTCCAGGCCCATGGACCGGGTCGTGACATACGTCAGGTCCAGGTCGACCATGTCGGTGTAGCGCAGGGCATTGGCCCCGTGCACCTGCCACAGCCCGGTGATGCCGGGGGCCACCTTGTGGCGGGTCTGGGCGGCGACGTCGAACTCGTCGGCCTCGACGGGAAGGGGGCGGGGCCCGACCAGGCTCATGGTGCCTTTGAGGACGTTGAACAGCTGGGGCAGCTCGTCGACGGAGAAGCGGCGGATGACGGCGCCGACCGGGGTGATGCGGGGATCGTTCTCCAACTTGAACAGCAACCCGCCGGTGTTGATGTTGCTGGCCAGGTGCCGGTTCCGGTGGTCCTCGGCGTCGACGATCATGGACCGGAACTTGTACAGGGTGAAGCTCTTGCCGTTGCGGCCCACCCGGCGCTGGCGGAAGATGGCCGGACCCGGGTCGTCGACGCGGATGGCCAGGGCCACGCTGGCCAGGAGGGGACTGATGAGGATCAGCCCGACGGCGGCGACGATGACGTCGAAGACCCGCTTGGCCAGGTTCGATCCTGACGACAGGCTCGTGCGGATCGGGATCACCGGGAGGTCCCCGAGGTGGGCCCTGGTCTGGTGGACGGGGATGCCCGGCACCGGCAGGACCATGCCGCAATCGACCCGGTCCCCGGCGAAGCGGACGAAGTCACGGAAGACGGCCTCGTTGATGCTGTCGACGACACAGAGGACGTGGTCGACGTCGTGCTCGGACAGGAGGCGTTCGACCAGGCTCCTCCCCGCGCTCGGGCGATGCTCGGTCGGCCCGGTGGGGACGTGGGGACCCTCGTAGACGAGCCCGGCCTCGGGGTAGGTCCGCAGCCGGTGCTCGATCTGCTCGATCTGGAGGGCCGGTCCGATGACGAGCGTGGGACGCATGCCGTGGCCCTGCCGGCGGGCGGCGCTGATGACCAGCCACTGGAGCGCCCGTATGGTCGTCAGGGCGCCCAGGACGCTCATGGCGGGCAGCCATGGCCGGGTGGCGGTGACGCCAGCCAGATGGGCGTCGAGGACGAGGAAGGTGCATGCCGCCACCGGCAGGCACCGCAGGAGGTACCAGGCCGCCCCCTGGGTCTCGAGGATCATGCGGGGTTTGAACAGTCCGAAGAGCAGTCCGCCCACGACGAGCACCCCGGCCGCCAGGAGGCCGGCGCCGGCCGACCCGGTGACGGCGGCGCTGATGGATCCGGCCAGGGCAGCGTCGAGAGCGATCGGGATGGGTCGGCGCCGGGCCCCGTACCAGGACTCGAGGACCCCCAACCACGTCCAGCCGCCCGCCTTCACGCCACTGGTTGGCACGGCCGCCGGTTGCGCTCGGTCGGCCCTGGCCGCCTCCGTCCACGTCCCAGCGCTCAGCGGGTTTCCCAACCGGGACCCCTTTCCGCCCGTCGGGCGCCCCAGGCGCCCGGAGGGGTCAAGCCGTCTGGCGGCGCTGGCGAGCAGCCAGGATGAGGGTCGTACCGAGCAGGATCAACAGCGCCGCGGCCAGGAGGCCCTTGAGGATGTCGGCGCCGGTCGAGGCCAGAGAGCCCCCGCTGC
Source organism: Acidimicrobiales bacterium (assembly GCA_051000755.1). Lineage (GTDB taxonomy): Bacteria > Actinomycetota > Acidimicrobiia > Acidimicrobiales > Palsa-688 > JALZAH01. Next base: position 4,561 of record JBPCNZ010000041.1, read on the forward strand.
TGCTCGGGCTGGTGCTGGAGGCGGTGGTGCCGACGCCGGCGTTGCCGCTGGTCGATCCGCTGTTGCAGTCGGTCGTGGCCTGGGTGTAGGGGTCCGTCGGGCACGTGGTCTGGGCGACCACGCCCCGGGCCGGTGCCGCCGACGCGGCCGTGGCCCCGACGAACGACAGCAGGCTCAGGGCCAGCACCGCACCACTCAGCCAGGCGCCGATCCAGGTGGACCGCATCCGTCGTCCGTGCTCGTCGCTCGAATTCACAGGTGCCAACCTTCCGGCCAAATCGGCGTAGCACGTCTGTGCTCCCCGGGGGCATCTTGCTCGGTCGCGGGGGCCCACGTCAAGCCATTCGACCTGAGCCGTCAGAAATGGCCCGTTTGGGGAGGGTTAGGACAAGGACACGGAGGTCTGAGTCGGGTTGATCCGCGGGGTGGGCACGACCACGAAGTGCTCCGGTCCCTTCGGGCGGGGGGCGAGCTCCACATCGAGGGTCATCTGGCTCTTGGCGCCGGCCGGGATGGTCACGTAGTAGGTGATGGCGGTCAGGCCGTTCTGGCTGTTGAGCCGAGGGGCGGTGGTTGTCGCCCCGGTCGCCTGGGTGGCGCTCAGGCCGGATTGGGCCGGGAGGTAGAGGGTGACCAGGCCCCGGTAGAGACCGGGGGGATCCTTGCTGGTCTTGGCGAAGGGTCCGAAGATGTAGCGGGATCTCCCGTTCGGAGGGGCCTGGTTGTCCAGGGTGATGGTGGCCGTGAGATGGCCGACGGGCCCCCCACCGGGGCGGGTGCCGGTGACCGACAGGGCGCTGTGGAGGTAGTAGTCGAGCTTGTCGCCCCCGAAGTTCTGCACGGTCAGTTGGGCAAAGTCCTCCCCGGGCCCGGGTAGGGCCCCGTTGACGGCCAGGCTGGTGGCGGCCGCCTCCACGGAGGGGTCGTTGGCGTAGAGGACGATGTGGCGGGCTGCGGCCGAGGAGACCAGGGCGGTCCCGAGGACCCGCAGGCTGGGCAGGTTGCGGGTGGTCAGGGCAGAGAACGCCTCCCGGGCCACCCCCGCCAGGTACTCCTGGCGGACGGGGCGGTCGGGAAACTTGAGATACGCCTGGTTGAGGGTCAGGGGTACGACGTTGGTGGCGGTGACGGTCCCCAGGGCGGGGTCGGTGACCGGTCCGACCCCGGCCAGCAGGGCGCCGAGCCCGGCCGAGTCGACCTGGATGACCCCGTCGACGGGCAGGCCGGTGGCCTGGGTGTACATGGCCTCCATGACCGGGGCGTCGACGGTGAAGTCGGACATGAGCGTGGCGTTGCGCCAGTTGAGGCTGGGCTGGAGGTTGGCGTAGGTCTTCAGGAAGTCAGCGGGGAAGGTGGCCGGTGCCGGGTGCTTGAGGGCGAGATCGTCGATGGGCCCGAACTTGCCGAGCGACACCTTCCCGTTGTCCGCCTTGAGCACCCCGTAGGACAGGATCATCCCGCCGGCGCCGCGCATCTCGGCCATGTTGGCCACCGCGATCAGGTACCGGTGCTGGCCGGTGCCCGAGGTCAGCCCGTTGAAGATGGTCAGGCCGGCGCCGACCGAGCTCAGCTCCTTGCGCCGCTTGAACGCTTCGGTCCACACCTTCTGCTGGCCGGTGCGAACGGGGCCGACGAGGAAATTCTCATGGGGTGGGGCGGGGGAGGCTGGCAGCCGGGGTACTGCTGATGAGAGCACGCTCTGGATCAGCGAGATCGCCTGGGTAGGGGCTTGGCCCCCCTTGAGGGAGACCTCGAGGTGTCCGCTGGGCGATGCCACCGTGGAGGCGGCCCCGATGATGGTGCGACCGTCGCCGACCAGGGCCAGGCCCAGATGGACGGACGCCTTGACGGCCTGGAGGTTCTGGTGGGCGACCGGGAGGACATCGAGGACCCGGAAGTCCGGGCTGTCGTAGAGGGCGGAGTTGATCGACGTCAGGTTCGTCTCGTCCGCCCCCAGGGTGGTCTCGGCCGCCACCAGCTTCCCGTTCTCCACCTGGTTCTGCGCCACTTGGATGCTGGCGCTGAGACCGGAGAGGCGATGATCGAGGCGGACGGCGTGCACCACCCCGACGGCCGACACCACGATCACCAGGAACACGAGGACGCCGAGGCCAAGGACGATCGGGACCGCACCACGGATGCCGAGGACCCGGTGGGCCCGCACCCGACGCCACCGTTCCGGGAGCGACGCCCTCGCGGAAACACCCGATACCGCACTCATGGGCGGCCCGTCACTCGTCGGTCAGGCGACGCCGAGCGCTCCTCGGGGCCCCGGTGGAGGCGGCCTCCCGTGCGGGCCGGGCCGCCGTGGCCGGTCGAGCGGCCGGCAGTGGTGGGCGCGGCGTCCTCGCTGTCCGAGGTGCTCGGCGGGGGGCGGCGGTCGGTGCGGCCGAGGCCTGAAGGTGCTCGGCGACCAGAGCGGCGAGGACGCTCAACGATCGCTCGTCGAGGCCGGCCGCCGCCGCCCGGCCCCGCAGAGGCAGGCGTCGACGGAGGGCCTCGAGCTGCTTGCTCACAGCTGCGAGCTGCTGGGCGACGGTATCGACTGAGTGCTTCGAACCGGTGGGTTCCTTCGCCAGATCGGCGATGGATGCCTCGATGCGGGCCAGGCGGATCACGTCGGGTCTCTCCGGGGGCGGGGTCGGGGGAGCCGCCGCCTCGATGGTGTCGAGGATGCGCTCGAGATCCTCCGCCTGGGCCGACGCCAAGCGGCCCACGGTCTCCTCCAGCCCGTTGAGCGTGGCCTTGGTCTCCCGGTCGTGCTCGTCACGCTGGCGGGTCAGGGCCGCCACGCGCTCCTCCAGGCGGGTCACCGCCGCCGTCGTCGAGCGGTCCACCACCGGAGGGGCCATCTCCTTGAACTGGCTGACCGCCCGCTCGATGGCCTCGTTGATCGACGTGTCGATGGCCTCCACCGCATTGGTGGTGTTGGCCTCGAAGCGGGCCCCGACCGTGAGGCCGAGGCGCTCCAGGGTGCGAGCCGACTGCTCGCTGATATCGGTCGGGCGGGCGTCTGATGCCTCAATCAGGGCCTCGACCAGCGTCTCGATGCGAGTCACCGCGTCGGCGGTGCCCTCCACCACCTCCTCGAGCCCATCGGTGCTGGTGACGGCCGGTCGGTCAGAGGCGTCGGCCACCGACGCGGCCAGCCCATCCAGCTTGCGGGAGATCGAGGTCAGCGCCGCGCTCGTCGCCGCGCTCGTCCCCATGGCCTTGGTGCTCGCCGTCGTCTTGCCGGTGCCCTTCTCGGTCGTCGCCGAGGAGACCTGGGCCACCTGGTCGCTGATCGACTGACCGACCTCGGCCACCTCGACCGACAGCGCCGAGCAGAGCCGCTCGACCCGTCGGACGGCCTTGTCGCTGGCCGTAAGCGCCTCGGTGATCTGCTTGGTCACCATCGTGAGGTTGTCGCTGATGCGGTCTACCCGGGCGCCGAGGTCAGGGTCGCCACCGGCGGGTGCAGCATCGGGGAAGAGCAAAGGAGCCGCCTCGCTCCCGACGTCGAGATCCGTCGGCTGGTCTCGCGGACCGCCGGGCCGGCGCGGTTCGTCGACCGCCGCCTTGCGCCGACGCCGGAATGGACTCTTAACGTCATCGTCGTCATAGCCTTTCGGCCAGCGGATGCTGACGTTCAGATCGTCCTGGTGATCCCCCTGTCCGGCCATCCCTGCGGAGAGTAGCAACTCGGTCGTTCGCCACCCAACCGGGGACATGTCAAGTCAGCAGCGTCGTGCGCTAGAATTATGTACGTGCCTACGCTCCCGGTCGCCGAAGCTCGCGCCCAACTCTCCCGCATTGTGGAAGAGGCGACCAATACTCATGAACGTTTCGAGATCACGCGTAGCGGCCGGCGAGTGGCCGTGCTGCTTGGAGCGGACGACTACGACGCCCTGCGCGAGACACTCACGGTGCTCGCCGACACCGAACTGTTGCGCGACCACGCCGAAGGGATCGCCGCACTCGAAGCCGGCGACAGTGTGGATGCTGACGGACTCGACCGCATCATGCGCTCCGCCGGTCGTCTGCCCCCAGCGGAGTGAGCCAGGAGCCGTACCGGCTCCAGATTGCCGCGCTGGCCACCCGGGCTCTGGCTGAGCGCCTGCCTCCGAACGTTGCCAGCGCCGTTCATGCCTTCATCACCGGACCGCTTCTCGTCGCGCCGCGAAGGGTGGGCAAGCCACTCGAGCCCCCTCTCGCTCCCGTCTGGTCAGCGCGGCGGGGCGCCTACCGGGTCGTCTACCTGATCGACGATCGCGACCGCCTCGTCACGGTCACCGCCGTTCGCCACCGTAGCGACGCCTACCGCCGATGAGGAGACGCTGTTGACCGATCATCGCCCCTCCCCGAATGTCGTGATCGACGGCTTCGCCTTGTCGTCGGCCGGCGCTGGGAGCGGGGTCGGGACCTACACCCGCCACCTCCTCGGGGCCCTGCACCGGATCCGCCCAGGGGGATTGTGGGCCCTCGCCACGCCGGAGGCCCCCCTCCCGCCCGGTGTCGAACGCCTGACGGTCGATCGCCGGGCCCGTCGGGCTCGCCTGGAGGTCATCGAGCACGCCGCCCGGCTCCCCGTCGACCTGGCCCGGCGCCGGCCGTCGGGGGCGGTGTTCCACAATCCCGGCTTTCACGCCCCCTTCGGCGTCCGTGGCCCGTGGGTGCAGACCCTGCTCGACGTCATTCCCCTCGTCCTCGATCATCGCGATCTGGCCGCCCTCCGGTCCCGCTGGAAGCGCTTCGGCCCTCGCTACGCCAAGGCCGACGCGGTCATCGCCATCTCCGCCCATGCCGCCGCCGAGGGCATCCGCCTGCTCGGCCTCGACCCGGCTCGGGTCACCATCGCCCCGCTCGGTGTCGACCCCTCCTTCACGCCGGGCTCCGGCCGCGCCGACCCGCCGTACGTGCTGATGGTCGGTGAGTACTCGCGGCGCAAGGGGTTCGACCGGGCGTTCGGGGTCCTCGACGACCTGGCCGAGCGGGGCTACCCCCACCGCCTGAAGGTCGTCGGCCGGGTCCACGACTGGGGTCGGGCGGAGGTCGACGCTCTGCGTTCGGCTGCCCGCCACCCCGAGCGGATCGAGTTGTGCGGGTTCGTCCCCGACCTGGTCGGCCTGTACCAAGCGGCGTCGGTTGTGGTGGTGACCAGTCGCTACGAGGGCTTCGGTCTTCCGGCCCTCGAGGCCATGGCCTGCGGAACCCCGGTCGTGGCGTTCGCCAACAGCGCGGTGACCGAGGTGGTCACCGACGGCGGGGTGCTCGTCGCCGACGGGGACGTGGCGGCCATGGTCACCGAGGTCCGCCGGCTGATCGACGACGAGAGGTGGGCCGACGAGTGGCGGCAGCGGGGGGTCGAGCGGGCGGCGACGTTCACCTGGGCGCGATCCGCGGCCATCCACGCCGAGGTGTACGGCCAGGTCGCGGAGAGCTCCCGGCCATGAGGGTCGTCATCGACGCCCGTCGGCTGCAGGACCGCCCCCTGACCGGGGCGGGACGGTGGTTGGCCAATCTCGTACCTCTCCTGGCGGCGCAGACACCGGTCGTGTTGCTCACCGATGGCCGCCGTCATCCTGTCCCTTCGCCGGTGGACCAGGAGGCGTTGTGGGTTGCCCCCCGGCTGCCGGAGGTCTTCTGGCTCCAGGGGAGCGCAGCGCGGTGGCTGTGGTCCCATGAGGGGCTCTTCCACGGCACCTTCAACGCCGTCCCGTTCGCCTGCCGCCGGCCGGTGGTGGTGACCATCTTCGACCTGTCCTTCGAGCACCACCCTGAGGACTTCTCGGCGGCCAAGCGAGCGCTGTTCTCGGCCCAGGCCCGGTGGTCCGCCCGCCGGGCCGCCATGGTCATCACCATCTCCGATCACGCTCGGAGTGCCATCGTCGAGGCCTATGGCGTCGATCCCGACCGGGTGGTCGTCGCCCCGCCGTCGGTTGACCCGGTCTTCCTCAACGCTCCATCCGCTCACGACTTCCTGGCCGCGCACGGGGTGAAAGGCCCCTATCTGGTAGCGATCGGTGGCGCCCCCCGCCGGGGCCTGCGGGTTGCGGTTGCGGCGTGGAAGCGACTCCGGGCCGACGGCCTTGACGTGGACCTCGTCGTCGGCGGCGCCGAGGACCCGGGACGGGCCCCGGGGCTGATCTACGTGGGTCGAGTCGGCGACTCCGACTGGGCCGGGGTCCTCAAAGGAGCGTCGGCCTTGTGCTACCCGACCCGCTTCGAGGGCTACGGCATGCCCGCCCTGGAGGCAGCCGCGTGCGGCGTTCCGGTCGTCTGCGGTCGGATCGGGCCCCTTCCTGAGGTGCTCGGCGACGCCGCCGAGTGGTGCGATCCGACCAAGCCGCAAAGCGTGGCCGATGCACTGGCCCGAGTGGTCAGCGACTCCGGTCGCCACCGTGACCTACGGGATGCCGGCTTGGCCCGGGCCGCCGCCGCTCCCACCTGGGCCTCGAGCGCCGAGGTCGTCCTCAACGCGTACCGCAGAGCGGGGCTATGAACGCGTCCCCGGGTCCAGAGCCCGAGCTTTCGGTGATCGTCGTCACGTGGAACAGCAAGGACGTCGTGGAAGGTTGTCTCCGCTCCATCGTGGACGAGCCACCGAACCCGCCGTGGGAGATCATCGTGGTCGACAACGGATCCATCGACGGAACGGTGGACGTGGTGCGCCGGTTGGCTCCGTCGACCCGAGTCATCGCCAACCCGACCAACCGAGGGTTGGCCGCTGCCAACAATCAGGGCCTGGTGGCGGCCGAGGGTTCGAGACTGCTCATCTGCAATCCCGACGTGGTGTTCGCACCGGGGGCCATCGACGCCCTCGACGCCGCCCTCGCCCGCCACCCCAAGGCCGGTTGGGTCATACCCCGCCTCCGCTACGAGGACGGCCGGCTGCAGACCAGCGCCGGCGATCTGCCCTCGCTAGCCCAGGCCGTCTTCGGTCGCCAGGTCGGCCGCCGCCGCAGCGCCGGTATCCCCCGGGGGTTCTGGTGGGATGGGTGGCCCCACGACGAGGAGCGGGCCGTCGGCCGGGGCCACGAGGCCGCGTACCTCATCCGCCGGCAGGCGGTGGCGGAGATCGGTCTCCAAGACGAGCACTACGTCTTGGACTGGGAGGGCTTCGACTGGACCGATCGCCTGCGGAAGGCAGGCTGGGAGGTGTGGCTGGCGCCCGACGCCAACGTCGTGCACCTCGGGGGCGCCAGCATCCGTCAGGTGCCCGTCCGATGGGTGGTGTCCCAGCACCGGGGCATGTACCGCTACTTCTCCCGGCGCCGGCCTCCGTGGTGGCGGCCCGGGCTCGCCGTCGTCTTCGGCCTCAGAGCCATGCTCAAGCTGAGTGTCCTCCGGGCCGGGATGCCCCTCTACCAGTGGGCCCACCAGGGCCTTGGTCAGCCGGGAGCGGAGTCGGAGGCACCATAGCCATAGCCGTCGGCGGCAGACACCCCGGCGTCACTTGCATGCACCTGGTTGAGGACCATGCCCAGGACCTTCGTCTCGTTACGAAGGAGCAGATCCCGCGCTCGTTGCACCGAGGCAGCATTGGTTCGGCGGGGGTCGATCACCAGGATGGCGCCGCCGACCGTCCGCCCGATGGTCAGGGTGTCGGCAACGGCCAAGACCGGCGGGGTGTCGACGAGGACGACGTCCGCCTCGGTCGCCAAGCTCGTCAGCATCCGCTCAGCTCGGGGAAGGCCGAGCAGCTCGTTGGGTTCGAGTACCGATGGCCCGGCGGCGACCAGGAACAACCCTCGTTCGGCGAATCCTTCGCGATCCGGAAGCTTCACGTACTGGAGGCAGTCGCCGAGCTTGCGCCTCCCTTGGAGCACGTCGGTCACGCCGACACGGTTGTGGCCACCGACGGCCGCGTGGGCGCCGGGATCACGGAGGTCAAGGTCGACGACGACGACGCGCTGGCCTCTCGCCGCGAAGGACGCCCCTAGCTTCACACAGGTGACGGTCTTGCCCTCACCAACCTTGGAGCTGGTCACGGCCACGACCGGGCTCCCGAGTTGATCGAGAGCCGCAGAGACGTTGGAGCACAGCATCCGGAAGGCCTCGTTGAACGATTTCATTCCTCCCCACCCGGTGCCGTTCCGCCCCTGATTCGGAGACCGTCTAGGCATCGTCAACCTTGAGAAGCAGGATGTCTTCGGTTCTGGTACCAGGATCGACGGAACTGCCCCGCTCGAGTTGGGGCTGCATCGGTACAACGCCGATCAGCGACATTCCCATCAGTTCCTCGAGCTGGCGCGGCGGCCGCGCCGATAGGCCGAGATAGTCGAGGAGCAGCACCAGGCCGATGCCCACTAGCAGTCCGGCCAGCCCCCCGAGCGCCATGTTGCGCTTCAGGTTGGTGGCGAGTGGTGCGGAGGGGACAGCCCCCGATTGGGCGATCGAAGCGACAGCCTGGTTCTTGGGTCCCCCCACGGCCCCGATCAGCGGCAGCAGGGCCGTGGTCTGCGAGACGAACACGCCGGAGATCTCGTTGGCCAACTGTTGGGCGACGACCGGGTCTTGGTCTTTCACCGTCACCCGGATCAGGTTCGATCCGGGGGCCACCGTCGAGGTGGTCATCTTGATCACGTCGGCGACCGTGCGAGGGGCGTGAAGAAGGGTGACGGCCTTCCCGATCAGGGTGGGGGTGGTTACCTGAGGGGCGAGGGTCTGGGCGAGAATCGCTTGGCCGTACTCACTGGTCGGATTCAGGCTGCTCGAGGGCTGCCCGATGTAGATGCTGGCCTCGCTGGCGTACATCGAGGTTCGTGATGATCCCAGGTAGGCGGCGGCTAGCCCGACCAGGATGAGGACACCGACCAGGCCGAGCCGGCGACGGGCTATGACGAGAAGGCGGCGTAACTCCATAGCTCCCAGCTAGATGGTCGTGGTGGAGGGCATGGTAGTGGTGCCGCCCGACTCGATCCGGCCGTCGGAGCCGGGGTCGACGGGTCTGGGCGCGTCGGCGCACTCGTCCACGACGCCGACGGCCAAGCCGGCCAGGCCCCAGAACAGCACAGCCAACTCGAAGTCCACGAACGCCTGGGTGAAGAGCAAACCGATGAGGGCGCCAGCGAAGACGTTGCTCATCGCCGCGGGGGCGAGCGAGACGGGATCGTCTCGCTTGCGGAGCAGGAGCCGGCGCAGCATGAGGACGAGCACGGTCACGTAGAGGGCAAGGCCGACGATGCCGAGTTGGGTGCCGATCTGCAGGTATTGGCTTTCGGTGACGATGACCGGCGAATCGGCGGTGAACTGATTCTTCTGGGCGGCAGCTTGCTGGCCGCCGCCCGCGGCGGTGCCCAGCCCCCGTCCCATCGGATGACTCCTGATCACGTCGACGCCTTGGGTAAAGGCGCTCTGGTGGTCGGCGTTGGAGGTGGGCGCCGACAGGAACCGCTGCAACGTGCCCGTGGCGAGGACGAAGGGGAGGATCAGGACCAAGAGTGCTCCGAGGATCCGGGCCAGATGGATCCGGTCCCGAACGGTCTTACCGGCCCGGCGCCGCAAGGCGATGAGCGTGGCGATGATGCCGGCGATGATTGCGCTCCGGGTCTGGGTGAGCAGGAGGGCGCTGCCCAGGATGGGGAGGCTGACGTAGACCCACCACCGGGCGCGACCTCGCGCCACGAGCTCCGCTGCCGTGCCAAGCCCGAGGGCAAACACGAATCCGACCGCCAGGTTGTTGAACAAGACGGAGCCGACACGAACGACCCGATGGCCGTGGATCATCGAGTAGCTCCGGATGTCGTGAACATTGAAGGCCGTGCTCTGCTGATAGCCGACGACGAGGTGCTCGTATCGCGTCACCCCCAGATCGGTGACCGCCAGATGGTTCCAGGTGCCGGAGAACACGGCTTCGAGGATGCCGATCAGGGCAACGACGACGACGACGGGCAGCACCCGCTCCAGGATCCGGTCGACCGTGTCCCGACCGAGGCGGAGGTGGCGGAAGGTGAAGAAGACCGCCACGTAGAGGACATCAGTCTTCCACTGGGAGGCCCGAGCGTAGAACGACAGGGTGGAGCCGACGGCATTGCCGATGAAGAGATGAGGGACGAGGAGATAGGCAGTCCCGAGCCCGACATAGGCGATGGCTGCGATGTCGAGGGCGTCGAGGCGGCGCCACGGCCGGCGATGCCAGAGGGCGACGGCGCAGCCGGCGATGATGCCCTCCTTCCAGTACGCCAGGGCCTTGACCGTCGAGATGCTGAGACCGGCCTTGAACGCGACAGAGAGCAGGATCAGGTTGAAGAGGATGACCAGGAGCAGTACCGACGCGGCGGTAGCGGCACGGCGCTGAACGAGGAGTAGGAACCCGGCACCGGCGAGCACCGCCACGAGGGCACCGACATGCGCCCCGCTGGCCCAGATGACCACGAAGGTGGCGACGGGGACGAACCACACCCAGCGCTGGCGCCCTGGCCGGGGCCGGAGAACGAGGGAGAGCGGCGAGGACAACGAAGGAAGCCTAAGCGGCGGGGCTCGGGGACGCGGGCTTCTCTGCCCAGATCCAGGCGAAGAGGGTCCCTTCGCCTTTCGTCCCCCCGGGCACCAACCCGGCCCGCTCGCACATGACCCTCACCCGGTCGGCCGGGACCCGCAGGCCGAGAAACTGTGGCGCTGCCCGCTCGTCCGGTCGAAGGCCGACCCGGCGCTCAAAGCGCCACCGGGCGCCCTGCAGCTTCCAGAGCAGGGGATGGGGCAGGTTGTTCCATTGGGCGGCCAGGACGCCGCCGGGCCGCAGGACGCGGGCCGCCTCACGCACATACCCGTCGATGAGGGAGCGAGTCGGAAGGTGTTGGAAGACCGTGAAGGTCATGACCAGGTCGACGCTGGCGTCGGCTATCGAAGCGAGATCCGTGCCATTGCCGACCTCGAATCGGATGCGGGGGTCGTCCACGTAGTGGCGGGCCTGGGTCACCATCTCGGGGGCGACATCGATGCCGATCACCTCATCGAACTCGGCGACCAAGGCCTGGCAGACGCGACCCAGGCCCGAGCCGATCTCGACCGCCACTCGCCGACCCGAGGGACGAAGGGGGGCGTCGCCGAGTGCTTCACGGACCACGACCGCCCCCGTATCCCAGAACCGGGCCATGTTCGGGTCGGCGTAGTCGCAGGAAGTATCCACATACCAAACGGCGTTCTCTCTGGCCCGGTCGTCCCAGTAGTGGCGCATGGATGATGCTTCGTCGTTGACTACCATGGTCGACCTTGTCCGCTGGCGAGGCTGCATCGTAGCGGCCCGTCACTAGGGTGGCGAGGTGCCATCTTCGCCGCTCCCGGACGACTCCCCCGGAGCGGTCAGGGTCTCGGTGGTCGTGCCGGTTCGCGATCGACGTCAGTTGCTCGTCGAGCTCCTCGCCGCCCTGGACGCCCAGACGTTCCGGCGGTTCGAGGTGGTCGTCGTCGACGACGGTTCGACGGATGGAAGCGCCGAAGCTGCCGCGACCCGTGTCGTCGCCGGTCGACCCGTGAGACTGCAACGGGCCGACCGGGTGGGGGCGGTCGTCGCTCGAACGATCGGAGTGGCGGCATCCATTGGAGAGATCTTGGCCTTCACCGACAGTGATTGCTTCCCCGAGGCCGCCTGGTTGGCCCGGGGCGTGGCGGCCATCGATGGCGGCGCCGATGTGGTCAACGGGCGCACCCGGCCGGCACGAGCCATGAAACCCAGGGACCGGAGTGTGGCCTCCGGTCGGGAAGGCCTGTATCCCACGTGCAACATGTTCTACCGCCGTTCAGCGTTCGACGGGGTGGGCGGCTTCGATGTCGACGCCGCCGGGAGCCTCGGGTTCCGCGTCGGTGCCCTGGCCCGCGGAACCGGATTCGGAGAGGACACCCTGCTGGCATGGAGGGCCCGGAGGGCGGGAGCCGTCGTCGTCTACGACCCTGAAGCCATCGTGGACCACCACGTGTTCCCGCCGGACTGGCGGGACCTGGTCAGCCGGTGGACGCAGGTCGCCGCCTTTCCGGCGTTGGTGCGAGACGTGCCCGAGCTGCGTTCGACGATCGTGCGGCGACGGGTACTCTTCGGTGATAGCTCCCGGGTGCCGGCGTATGTCTTCGGTCTGGCGCTGCTCACCCGACGGCGGAGTCTGATGGCGACGGTATTGGCGTGGTGGGCAGTTCGTCGGTTGCTTGATCTCCGTCGATTCCCGGTGTCGTGGCCGGAGCGGATCGCGGCCCTGCCCGCCGAGATGGCTACCGACGCGGCGATGGGCGTGGCCTACGTTGTGGGAAGCGCCCGGGCCCGGACCCTCGTGCTGTGACGGCTCAGATGGTGAGGATCCGGTAGCGGACCGACCCCCGGAGCTGGCCGGCAACCCGAGCGGCGTCGACGATCGGCGTCTGTAGGGCCAAGCGGAAGAAGTGTGGCTGTCGGATGGACGGCCGTCGCCACCACAGGTAGGGCAGGGCCGCCAGCAGAGCGGGCCGCCAGCGCAACCCGACGAGGGCGCCTGCGATGGCGGCCACGAGAGCAGGGTCCTCTCGCCGGTGGGCCCACGGTCGCCAGAACGCCGCCTGGCGGAACGGCGGGTAGGCGGCCGCCACCCCGACGAGGGTGGAGTCGCGTAGCCCGGTGCGGACGTACCAGCGCATGCCGCGCCGTTCCACCGGGTGGGTCACGACCGCCTCGGTCGCGAAAGCGCGCTCCCAGCCCGCGTCGAGGACCTTCCAACCGAGCTCAGTGTCCTCACCCCACGGCCATGGGATCCGCTCGTCGAAGCCCCGGGTCTCGGCGAGGGCTTGGCGCCGGTAGAAGATGTTGCAGGCCTCGAAATGGGCGGTAGGCGCGTCGATCGTCTGCCAGGTGTACCAATCGGTGAGGCCCCAGAGGTCGACGCCGTCAGGCGCTTTGGTGCGGCCCTGGACCACGCCGACGGCGTCGTCCCGAGAGAAGGGGACGAGCCCGGCTTCCAGCCACGGCGGTCCCGGGACACAGTCATCGTCGAGAAAGGCGATCACATCGCTTCCGGCGGCGTTCCACCCCAGGTTGCGGGCCAGGGCGGGACCCCGGTTGCCGCCGGTACGGCGAATGAGGCGTAGCGTGAACGGTGCGGTCTCGGCCATGGCCGAGACCAACTCGGGTGTGTCGTCGCCCGAGCTGTCGTCCACCACGATGACCTCGAAGAGCTCAGGATCGATGGTCTGGTCAGCGAGAGCGGCAAGGCAGGCGACAACCTGTGCCGGCCGCCGGAAGGTGGGGATCACGACCGAGACGTTCATAGGACCGCTACCCGATAGCGCAGGGTGCCCCAGAGTTGGCCCATCACTCGTGCTGCGTCCACGGCGACGGCCTCACCGACCGTCTCGAGGCCCCTGGGGGTCCACGAACCGGGGCGTCTGCACCATGCGTAGGGTACAGCGACCACAAGCGCCGGGCGCCATCGGACGCTGACGATCAGTCCGCCGAGAGCCAGCGCGAAGATGGCATCCACTCGTCGGAAGGCCCAAGGTCGCCAGAAGGCCTGAGCCCGGTACCCGGGATGCTTGACCGCCAAACGGACGAGGTTGCTGTCCCTCAGGCCGTTGCGCAAGTTCCACCGCAGGCTTCTTGCGGTGACGTCGTGGATCACTTCCGGCGCGGAGGAGAAGCCCCTGTTCCATCCCGCCTCGACCACCTGCCAGCCGGCGGAGGCGTCCTCGCCCCACCAGCCGATCTCCTCACTGAAACCACCACCCTGGGCAAGGGCCTGGCGCCGGTAGTAGATGTTGCACGCCTCGAACTGGGCTGTGGGGGAGGTGATCACCTGACTATGTCCCCAGCGGGGAAAGGCATCCATGGCCACCCCGTCGGGCGCTCGGGTACGTCCCTGCAGGACACCGACCGTCTCGTCGGATGCCATCGCCGCCAGGCCGGCCTCGAGCCAGGTCGTCTGGGGGACGCAGTCATCGTCGGTGAAGGCGATGATCGGGGCCTCGGCGAGCCGCCATCCGAGATTGCGGGCAGCGGCCGGACCCCTGTTCCGCTCGATGCGCAGGGGTCGAAGGAGGTAGCGGGCCTCCTTGGTGTACGTCTCCAAGATGGCGGTGGTCTCATCGGTCGATCCGTTGTCCACGACCAGGACCTCGAAGAACGATGGGTCGAGCGTCTGGCGGTCGAGGGCTCGCAGGAGCCGCAGGCAGCGCTCAGCGCGCTGATAGGTAGAGACCACGACGGAGACGGCGGGGAAAACGGCCTTCATGTCCCGGTGCCGATGCGGGGCCGATCACCCCGGTAGAGGTTCTCGAGTAACCCGGCCAGGCTCTCGTCCCAGTCGAACTGGGCGGCGAACCTCCGGCAGCGGGTCGCGGTTGCCGGGTCCAGGGCCAGGTCCATGCCCTCCCGCAACCCATCGGCGAGGCTCTGGGGGTTGCGGGGCTCGACCACGACACCCGTTGCAGGCGTCGTCAGCTGGGGGGGAGCGCCATGGTTGGCCACCACGATCGGCGTCCCCGAAGCCAGCGACTCGATCAGGGCCATGCCGAACGAATCGCCGACAGAGGGCAGCGCCGTCACCCAGGCGGTGGCGTAACGGGCACTCTGGTCTGCCGGATCACCCAGAGGGAGGACCGTCACGCGGTCCCGTACTCGGCTGGGGGCGGCGGCGACCATCCCCGCCGGGTCCCCGGGACCGCTCAGCCAAAGCTGGATCCTGGGGCGCTCGTCGATCAGGAGGTCGAGGGCGGCGAGCAGGTCGGGAAGGCCCTTCCTGGCCTCCGACAGAGCTCCGGAGAACAGAATGGTCGGTTGCGTCGCCCGCCTCTCAGCCGGACGGAACTCGCTCAGGCGGACACCTCCGGGGATGAGGTCGCCTTTCCGGCCCCAATCGGCGGCCAGGATGTCGAGCGCGTAGTTCGACATGACCCCGTAGACATCGACGCTGTCCACCAGCCGTCGCCGGGCCCGGCCGTCGGGAACCTCCGACCAGAACCAGCGGGCGGGAATGCCGAGCTCTTCGTAGACGACTCGGTGGCCTGACAGCCGCCGGGTGTGGACGGCGGCGAGGGCGTCCCTGGGCATCATGGCGTGCACGGCATCGAATCGACCACGCAGCAGGTGAGGCATGATCCGGTAGCCGAACCAGGCCTCGTGTCGAACGGGGCGCTCGAAGCGTCGCCGGAACCTCACGGTGGTCACGCCGTCGCGCTCCGCTCGTTCCTCCGAGGCGCCAGCGCTGAAGATGGTGACGTCGTGGCCACGTGCGGCCATCGCCCGGGCACTCTCGACCACGATCCGCTCGCTGCCCCGCCGCACCTCCGGCCAACCGTAAGGATGCGTGAAGGCCAGTTTCACCGAGGTGACCTTACACAGGCCGCCGGGCGACGAGGCCGAAGGCCGAGGATGCGTGCTAGGACAATGGGCTCCATGGTCGAGCAGCCGGCGGTACGCATCGGCATCGTGTCATGGAACACCGCCGGGCTGCTGCGCCGCTGCCTGGATGCGCTGCCCGCCGCCGTCGGTCACCACCGAAGCCAGGTGGTGGTCGTCGACAATGCATCGACCGACGACAGCGTGGCCGCGGCCCGCAGCTTCCCGCACGTTCGCGTCATCGCCAACCCGACAAACGTCGGGTACGCCCGCGCCATGAACCAAGCCTTGGACGGGACCGGCGCGCCTGTGCTGATCGCCCTGAACCCCGACACCGAGCCTCCTCCAGGGTCGTTGGCCACGCTCGTCGACCGTCTGCTGGCCGACGACGGCTTAGGCCTGATCGCGCCGCGATTGGTCAACGAGAACCAGACCCATCAGCACTCTGCCTACCGGTTTCCCTCCCCGATGGTCGCCGCTGCGGTCTGTTTCCTACCCCCCCGTCTTCATCGCGGGGCAATCGGCCGGAGGCTGTGGCTGGAAGGCTCCGGCGCGCCGAGACGGTCAACGGATGTCGACTGGGTGGTCGGCGCTGTCCATGTCCTGCGGGCATCGGCACTGAGACGAAAGCAGCCCTACGACGAACGCTGGTTCATGTATGTGGAGGACCTCGAGCTGTGTTGGTGGCTGGCCCAACACGGCTGGCGTCGAAGGATCGAGACCGACGTGCTCGTGCCTCATGTTGGCAATGCCGCCGGTGCCCAGGCCTGGGGGGCGGACCGCGGTCGGCGATGGTTGGAAGCCACCTATGACTGGTACGGCAGGGACCGCGGGCTGGGAGCTCGGCGGGTCCTGGCGGCCATCAACACCACAGGAGCCGCCCTGCACGTGGTGGGCTTGAGCATCGGGGCTCGTGTCGGTCACCCGGGGCGGGCGGATGAACGTCGCAACCGGGCTTCTGCTCTGGTTCGCTCCCTGCCCGGTCATCTCCGGGCGGCACGATGGTCGTAGTCGACCTGGCGAAGCTAAAAGGTCGCCGGGTCCTCGTTACAGGAGCAACGGGATTCATCGGGTCCTGGGTGACCGATGCACTGGTGGACCACGGCGCCCGGGTGACGGCCATGACCTCTGGAGCGTCGGGTTCGCAACGCCCGCTACGCAAACCGTTCTCCGACGGCGTGAACGTGCTGGGAGCCGACCTCGCGGATCCGGCGGCACTCCGGTCGGTGGTGGCCGCCGTCCTCCCTGACCTCGTGATCCACCAAGCCGCGGTCACCCACGTCGGCCGGTCGTTTCGACGCATGAACGAAAACATCCAAACCAACATCCAGGGCACGGTGAACCTCCTCATGGCCCTCGACGGTGCCTACGAACGGTTCGTCTACGTTGGCTCAGGGGACGTCTACGGCGACGTCGCCGTGCCGTTCCGGGAGGACGGCCCCACTAGCCCGGCATCGCCGTATGCCGTCTCCAAGTACGCCGCCGAGCGGTTCTGTCGCATGTTCCACCAGGCCTACGGCTGGCCGATCGTGTGCCTGCGTCTCTTCAATGCCTACGGACCGGGCCAGAGCACGGACAGGATCATCCCCGAGCTCATCGCCGCCGGCCTTCGAGGGGTATCCTTAGAGATGACCGGTGGCCGCCAGACGAGGGAGTTCACCTACGTCGCGGATGTCGCCGACGCCTTGTGCCGCGCCCTGGTCGCTCCCGACATCGCCGGACGGGTCATGAACATCGGCTGTGGCCAGGAGGTCGCCATCAGGGACATCGCCATGCTCGTGCACCGCTTGCTCGACACGGCGCCGCCCCCTGTGCTCGGCGCCTTGCCCTATCGCCCGACGGAGATCTGGCGCATGTTCGGTGACAGCAGCCAGGCCCGCCACGTGCTCGGCTGGCGTCCGCACATCGACCTTGACGACGGCCTGGCCCAGACCGTCGACTGGTTCCGCAATCGGTCATGACCAGTCGGGGAGCGCCCGGTCCGCCGGTCGACCAGCGGCGTGTCCCGACGCTGCACTCAGGTGCCAGGTCTCGAGCACCTCGGCGAAACGGTCGACGCTGAACTCCCGAGCCGTGGCCACACCGGCCTTGACGATCCGCCGCCTGGTATCGGAGCTGCCGGCCAGGCGTCGCACACCGGCGGCCAGGCTGGCGGGGTCATCCCGCACGCAGCGAATGCAGTTGACCCCGTCGACGAGGAACTCGCCGGAACCTCCTGTTCCCGTGGCCACCACGGGGGTCCCGCAGGCCATGGCCTCGATCGGTGCGTAGCCGAACGGTTCCTCCCACAGGGTCGGGAACACGAAGACGTCCGCCTCCTGATGCGATCGGCGAAGTTCACGGCGAGCAGCCACACCGAAGGTCACCCGGGAGCTCACGCCCACGTCAGCGGCCACCGCCTCCAGGTCTCGACGGTACGGGTCGTCGACCGGCGACAACACGTCGAGGGTCGCCTCGGGGGGTAACAGGGCCAGAGCCCGGATGGCCACCTGGACGCCCTTGCGGGGGTCCAGGCGCCCGGCGCTGAGCAGCCTCCAGCGCCACGGCCGGTCCTGAGATGGCTCGCTCGGCGGGAAGTCGCGATGATCGATGCCACCGAAGGTGACCGTCGAGTCGTCGAACGTCCACGGCGAGAGGCGGGTGCACCGCTGCCTGGTCGTGTTGCTGATGAAGCACCAGGTACCGGAGGCACCCAGATCCGGTAGGGCGGTGGGCACCCCCAGGAGCCTCTCCAAGGGGGCATGGAGGGAGGCCGTTCGGGAGAACAGTCGCATCCACGGGTCGAGCTTCGTTGCGTAGGTCGGCCAATCATCGGACACGGCGTAGACGAGGGGGATGCCGGTTCGGGTCAGGGCCGTGAGCAGGCCGGTGGACATGCCCCCCATGCCCCACACCGACACCACGTCGGCGGCGGCGGCCCCCAACGCGGTCTCCAGCTCGGCATGGTTGGCCCTCTCCACGCCCCGTCGGCGGTGGAGGGGCGCCTGGGTCAGCTTGTTGTCCTGGAAAGCGAGGTGGAGAGTCCGCCGGACGGCCGGTGGCGATTCGCCAGCGTCGTCGGGGACCCCTCGGACCCGCATGGTGGTCGTAAGGACCTGCACGCGGTGACCGTGTTCCCGCCACCGCTCGACGACATCACGACAGGCCAGCTCGTAGCCCCCGTAATGGTGCGGCGGATACATGTTCGAGATCACCAGGATGTTGGCCAACGAAAGAGAACCTCACGTCACGTCGATCAAAGCAGGATGGTTCGGTGCCGCACGGAGGATCGGATCATGACGGCGACCGCCCAGCTGTCAGCGGCGAAGCCGAGGGGGACTGACGTCGCCCATTCCCCCCGAGACCGGGGGCGGTAGTGCGAACGGGGAAATTGCCACACATACAGGCTGGCACCGACGGCGGCGGCCAACCACGCGCTTCGGCCGCGTGGACGGGCCACGAGCCCGGCGACCGTAACCCAGCAGATCAGGACGGCCTTGTCGACCGATCGTAGGAACCAGCCGGCACGGAAGGGACGGTGGCGGGCCACAGGATGGCGGGCGACGAGGGCGACGATGCCTTCGAGGTGGCGGACTCGACGGAGATGGGCCCCGAAGTCGGAGGGGTGGACGTCATGGAAGGCGAGGGCCTCATCCACGAACCGGTCACGGAAACCGGCCTCCAATGCCCGCAAGCCAAGGTCGGTGTCCTCCCCGTTGTGAAGCGGGAACGCCTCATCGTCGAAACCATCGACGGCTTCGAGCACCGACCGACGGTAGGCGATGTTGCACGACAGGAAGCCCTCGCCGTCGGCAATGTCGAGATAGCTGCTGAACGGCCCGATCTGATCGAGTTGATCGTCGGGGGGGCGAGTTCGACCGATGACGAGGTCGGCATGATCGAAGCCGCTGAGCAGGTTGACCAGCCAGAACGGTGCGGGTACGCAGTCGTCGTCGATGAAGGCGATCAGGTCTCCCCGGGCTCGGCGCCAGCCCCGATTCCGAGTCGCGGCAGGTCCCGTGTTCGTCGGCGAGGTCACGACGGTGAGGGGATAGGGCACGGTGTCGGCCAATGCCCGCGCCCGGACGACCGTGTCGTCGCCGGACCCGTCGTCGGCCACGACGACCTCGAAGTCGACATCCACCTGCGTGGCCAGGGCCGCCAGGAGCCGAATCAGCTGATCCGACCGGTTGTAGGTCGGTATGACCACCGAGGTGAGAACGTTGCGGCCGTCGATCATGGCCGAGTCGGGCCGCCGGCCAGGACCTGGTCGGCTTCTTCCCCGCGTCGCGGCACGATCTCGGTGAGACCGGTGATCACGAGGCCTAGTCCGGATAGGGCGAGCACACCCAGCCACAGGTACCACCCTCCCGGGGGGGTCCACGCCGGATGGCGGAAGAACAGCTCAGGACCGGCGGTGCCCACCGCGTAGCGGCGGGCGTTGACGTACACGGAGCCGACGTTGAGGGCGGCGAACGCCACAACACCGATGGTCACCAGTCGCCGAAGGACGACGCCGTAGCCTCGAAGGAGCGCGGCGCCGCCGAGCGTCTCGCCCATCAGGACGGCGACGAAGGCCCAGAGGGGCAGGAAGTACCGGCCCTGAACGGGAAAGCCCGTCTTGGTCGTGGTGACGAACACGACCAGCGTCACGAGGACGTAGAAGGCGATGCCGGCGACAAGGGCGAGTCGTTGCCGGGCCCGACCGAGAACCAGGGCGGTGATCAACAGCGCAGCCGCCAGCACCTCGCAGGCCACGTAGACCGGCTTCGGCAAGACGGTGTCGAGAAACCCGAAGACGCCGATCTGCTGCTGGAAGAGGGTCGTCGCCAAATGGATCAGATCGTGGATGGCGGTGGGAAGCGACGAGCGGGCGACGCCCGAACCGAACCCCAGAGCCAGGTCCCAGACGCCCGATGCCAAAGTAAGGGCGGTGAGGGCAGCCGCTGCCGGGCGAACCCAGTGGTCCCGCGCCCGCGACGCGACGACGGTCCATCCGGCCAGGACTCCGGCCACCACGAGGCCCCCAGCGACCCACAGGGGACCGAGGGGCCGACTCCAGGCCAGCAGCGTGCCCGATCCCACGAACACCGCGAGGAGGGTGGGAGTTGGGGGCCGCTCGGCCACCCGGACGCAGGAGCACATGAACAGAACCGCGGCGGCCACCTCGAAGCCGCTGGAGTTGACCACGCCTCCGAGCGACAGCGTCATCGGCGTCAGGACCAGCAGGACTCCGATGGGAGGTGGGCATTTCCCCCGGCGGTCGAGCAGGGCGAGCGCGCCGCCCACCAGAGCCAGGAACTCGAGGGCGCCGGTCAGCCGGGCAGCGCGCAGTCCACCCGCCGGGGAGCCCGCCAGGTGGGCGGCCAGGCCCGGAAGGACGAAGTACACCGGCTGGTAGGTGCCGACGTAGGCGATGTCCTGGGCGGGCCCTCTGGCCTCGTTGGTGGCACACGCCGCGCTCCGACTCGGGTGGTAGGCGAAGCACGGGATTGTCGGCACGCGAGGGGCGAGTTTCGGGTCGATGGGAAAGCGCCGACTCGTGTCGCCGAAATAGGCGCGCTGCGCCGGGGTCATCGGCACCTCCGGCTCCACCCACACAGCCCCATGGCCGATCGGGTTCGCCGACACGGTGCCAAGGGCCTTGATGTACTGGGCGGCCTCATCCGGACCGGCCCACGGCGGTGTGGTCATGGCCCAAGCCAGCACCAGCAGACCGAGCGGGACGAGGTACGCCATGAGTCGCCGCACTTCCAGACGTTACCAGGGTGGGATTTCGTCGCCGGCGGACGGCTGCTCGTGGCATCAGTACGATTCTCTCGGTGCGCACGCCCTACTCTGCCCTGTCCCGGCTGGCCGCCAGAGCCAACCCGAACGGTCTGCGCAGTCGCTGGCTCGGGGACTCGTTCAACCGTAGGTTCTACGATGAGGGAGAGGCCGGGGGGACTTGGGCGTCAACGACCTGGTTGGGCGTACCGATCCTGAAATGCCCGATGGATCTGTGGATCTACCAGGAGTTGATCTTCCAGGTCGGACCGGACCTGATCATCGAAACCGGTACGGCATGGGGCGGAAGCGCCCTGTATCTGGCCTCGCTGTGTGACATCGTCGGGCGGGGGGAGGTTCTCACCATCGATGTGGTGAATGCCCCGGGACGACCGGAGCATGCCCGCCTCAGCTACCACACGGGCTCGTCGGTGGCGGGACCGGCCGTCGATCTGGCCAGGGCCCGAGCCGCTGGCGGCGCCAAGGTCATGGTCATCCTCGATTCCGATCATCGTGCCGCCCACGTGGCCGAGGAGTTGCGACTCTATGCCCCTTTGGTGACCATCGGCAGCTACCTGATCGTCGAGGACACCAACATCAATGGCCATCCGGTCAAGCCCAGCTTCGGACCGGGACCGATGGAGGCGGTGGCCGAGTTCCTCCGGCTGAATCGGGGCTTCGAAGTGGATCGGTCAAGGGAACGGCTCTTGGTCACCTTCAACCCCATGGGCTATCTGCGAAGAGTCGAGACACCGACCCACTTTCCTCCCCAACCCGTACGCACGTAAGGTCGCCGGCGCGTGCAGCCTGCCCCGACGGACAAGCCTCACTTCATCCTGGGCTTCCGAGGTTCGCTCGACGGTATTCGCGGTTCCGCCATGTGCCTCGTGTTGGTGGTCCATGCCACGTACCTGCTGGTGCCCAGGTACTCCGGTCTCTACGTGCCCGGCGGGTTCATCGCCGTGGACAGCTTTTTTGTCCTCAGCGGCTTCCTGATCACCTCTCTCCTCGTCGAAGAGCGGGCCAAGTACGGCAGGGTGTCGTTCCGGAAGTTCTATCTCCGGCGGGCCCTTCGGCTGTTCCCTGCGCTCTGGGTGGTGATCATCGCCCAGCTGATCTACACCGTGGTCTTCGGCGATCCGTTGAAGGGCGATGTCGAAGGCTTGGCCTACATACTCTTCTACGTCACCAACTGGGCTACGACGTTCAATGGGCCGGTGCCTTTCGGGATGGGTCAGATGTGGAGCCTGGCCGTAGAGGAACAGTTCTACCTGCTGTGGCCGGCGCTCCTGGTGATCCTGTTACGCCGATCGCGGAGCATGTTCGTGTCGGTCGCCATGATCCTGATCGCTGTTGCGCTCGTGTCGCGGGTCGTTCTGTGGCACAGCGGGCTGGGCTGGGAACAGATCTACGTCCAAACCGAGACCCGCTTCGACGACCTGATCATGGGCGCCCTCCTTGCCTACGGCCTGTCCGTCGGGTGGAGGTCACCCCGTTGGGTCTCCTGGCTGGTCGGCCCCTCGGTCGCATTTCTCCTGTGGGTCATCGTTGCCGTCCACCGAGCCGACGGATGGCTTTACGACGGCGGGTACACGGTGGTCGCCGCCGCCCTGACGGCGGTGATCTGGGCGGCTGTCCAACCTCGGCACTGGGTCGCTCGCGTGCTGTCGTGGCGCCCATTCCAGGTGATCGGCGTCTGCTCGTATTCGTTATATCTGTGGCACGTTCTCATCTTCGAGGGGCTCTATCGCTCCGCTGCCGGTCGGCCGCCGGCGGAACTGTTGGTGATGGGCTTCGGCCTGACCTTTGTTGCCGGCTTTGGATCCCGCTACCTCGTCGAACGACCATTTCTCAGAATGAAGAACCGATTCGGGCGACGACCGCCGTCCGCCAAGCTGCTCGCTGAGGGGTCCGCATGATCGCCGACGGCCCCGACCGCCTCTACGTCGAGTTGATGAAGCAGGTGCTCCTCGGTCAGACCGAGACCGGCGGCGACGGGCTTATCCCTTGGGCGGTCACCGGGTTGCGAGGTGCTGTCGCCGACCGGGTCCTGGCCGGTCAGGGTGTCATCACCGCCAAGCGCGAGCCCGTCTTTGGCGATGACATCGTGGAGGAGGGCCTTTACTGGAAGGCACCGCCCCGTGGCTACACCATGATCGGGCGCAAGCGCCTCGACCACCTTGGTTGGTGCGTCGAGACCGTTCTGCGTGAGGGTGTCCCCGGCCAGCTCATCGAGACCGGTGTGTGGCGCGGGGGTGCGACCCTTCTGATGCGGGCCGTCCTGGCGGCGCATGGGGATGGGGCAAGGAAGGTGTTCGTCGCCGACTCGTTTGCCGGGCTGCCCACTCCCGACGTGGCGCGCCACCCTGCTGACTCATCGAGCACCCTACACATGAACAAGGACCTGGCCATCCCCCTGACGGCGGTCAGAGCCAACTTCGAGCGTTTCGGCCTGCTTGACGACCAGGTCGAATTCGTCGAGGGGTGGTTCCGTGACACCCTTCCTGGTCTCTCGGAACAGACCTGGGCGCTCATCCGCCTCGACGGCGACCTCTACGAATCGACGATGGACGGCTTGGAGCATCTCTACCCGCAGCTGGCGCCCGGCGGGTTCCTCATCGTGGACGACTACCGGGCCTACGAGAGCTGCAGGACGGCCGTCGAGGACTATCGGAACCGCCACTCGATCACGACGGGGCTCGAAGCCATCGACTGGAGCGGCGTGTACTGGCGGAGACCCTGGTGAGCGCAGGATCTCCCCGATACATCACCTTCTACCTCCCGCAGTTCTACCCGACCCCGGAGAATGACGCCTGGTGGGGACCGGGCTTCACCGAGTGGAGCAACGTGGTGAAGGCCAGACCGCAGTTTCGCGGCCACGAGCAGCCTCATCTGCCTGCCAACCTGGGCTTCTACGATCTTCGGCTGGCCGAAACTCGGAGCCAACAAGCGGCCCTGGCCCGGGCCCACGGGATCCACGCCTTCTGCTATTACCACTACTGGTCCGTCGGCGCCCGGCTGTTG
Organism: Acidimicrobiales bacterium; assembly: GCA_051000755.1. Taxonomy (GTDB): domain Bacteria; phylum Actinomycetota; class Acidimicrobiia; order Acidimicrobiales; family Palsa-688; genus JALZAH01. Next base: position 28,607 of record JBPCNZ010000041.1, read on the forward strand.
GCCCGGCCCTTCGACGAGGTCCTTGCCTCCGGGGAGCCGGACTTTCCGTTCATGCTGTGCTGGGCCAACCACGACTGGACCCGGGCCTGGGACGGCTACGGCGGACAGCTCCTGGCCAAGCAGCGTTACTCCCCGGAGGACGATCTCGCCCACATCCGATGGATGGCCGGCGCCTTCGCCGACCCCCGATATGTGACCGTGGCCGGCCGCCCGGTGCTCCCGGTCCTGCAAGCGGGCCTCCTGGAGGACGCCCGGGCGACGACGGACCGCTGGCGCGCTGAGACGACACGTCTCGGCTTGTCGGAGCCCTACATGATCCGGGTAGACCTCCATGCTGCCGATCGTGGAGACCCGACGGCTCAGGGCTTCGATGCCAGCATCGAGTACCCCCCCGTCTCGGCGTACCGGACTGCGCCCTTGCTGGCACCAGGTTGGCTGCCCTTTCACCGCCGTCGAACCCCTTCGGGACGTCATGCCGTGATCAGCTACCCCGACGTCGTCGACGCCGCGTTGGCTGCTCCGCCGGTGCCGTGGAAGCGGTACCGCTGCGTCGTACCCCGTTGGGACAACAGTCCCCGGCGGAAGAAGGAAGCTCTCATCCTGCACGGATCGACCCCCGCCGAGTACGGGCGGTGGGTCGAAGGGGTGACCCGCAGCTTCCGGCCCTTCGGTGTCGGCGAGGACTTCGTTTTTGTCAACGCCTGGAACGAGTGGGGCGAAGGGGCCCACCTCGAGCCTGACCTCCGCTGGGGTACCCGCTACCTCGAAGCCCACCGCCCGAGAAGCGCGGTCGCCGTCACGATGTAGCAGGTCCGGGGTGGACCTGGTTCCCGCTGGACCAACCCGAGGTGATGGTGACGACGCCGTCCCCGTGCAGGGTCCGGTAGCTGGCCATGTCCCCCCGGCGGCTGGTGACGAGGAATGAACCCGCCCTGCGGATCTCGTCGACGATCTTCCCGGTCGCCGCCGACATGACCGACAGGTCGACGTGGTAGCGCCCCGGCGTCAGGGGTACGGAGGCGATGTTCAACGACACCGAGCCGATCCCCTTCCGTCCGGTCGGCGTGGCGACACTGGTCGGGGCGACGAAGGTGGCGACCGAGAGCCCTCCGTCGGCGCTGATCCTGACTCCGACGGCAGGGCGGTCAATGTCGGAGAGGTCACCCAGAGCGATGTCGAGTCGGGCGGGCTCGCCCTGTTCGAGGGCGTTGCACGGGTAACCGTCGGCGCCGTTGACGATGAGTTGACGCAGGACGCTACCCCGCCTTCCGGCCAGGTCAAAGCAGCCCGGCTGGTGGCTGGTCACGGGAACTTCGAGATAGCGCTGGATCACGTCGGCGGGTGCGCCGACCGTGGCCAGGCGACCGTGGTCCACCAGGGCGGCACGGGTGCACATGCGCCTGATCGAGCCCATGTTGTGGCTCACGAGCACAATGGTGCGGCCCTCTTCGGAGACGATCTCGTCCATCTTTGCCATGCACTTCTCCTGGAATGCGGCGTCACCAACGGCCAGGACCTCGTCGATCAGGAGGATCTCGGCGTCGAGGTGAACGGCGACGGAGAAGGCCAGACGTACGGCCATCCCGCTGCTGTACCGCTTCACCGGCGTCTCCAGGAAGGTCGAGAGCTCGGCGAAGGCGACGATGCTGTCGAGCTTCTTGGCGATCTCGGCCCGGCTCATACCAAGGATGGCGCCGTTCAAGAAGATGTTCTCGCGGCCTGTTAGGTCGGGGTGGAACCCGGTACCGACTTCGAGAAGGGAACCGATCCGCCCCCAGACACGGATCGATCCGCGGTCGATCCCCGAGATCCGGGTCAATACCTTCAACAGGGTGCTCTTACCGGCGCCGTTCTGGCCGATGAGGCCCAGGATCTCGCCTTGCTCGACCTCGAGGGTCACGTCGTCGAGAGCGACGAAGGTGTCGCGGCCGATGTTGTCAGAAAGAGGATGTCGAGCGCGTTGCATGAGCGCTTCACGAAGGTTGCTCGGACGATGCTCAGCGTCAACGATGTGATACGTCTTGCGGACCTCGCTGAGTTGCAGGGCGGGCTCGGTCATATGACGTCCGAAAAGGCCCGCTCCTGGCGGCGGAAGACCATGAGGCCGACGACGGCAGCGACGACGGCAACCGCTGCCGAGTAGAGGAGGTTTGCTGCGCTCGGCAGGGGGGTGTCGAGCAGGCACCAACGCAGGCCGCCGAGCAGCCCGGTGAGAGGGTTGAGCTCGAAGATGGTTCGCAGCCGTCCGGGCACGGCTGCCTCGCCGTAGGCGACGGGACTCACGTAGAGCAGGAGTTGTGATCCCAAGGTGACGATCGGCAACAGGTCCCGGTAGCGGACCATCAGGGCTCCGACGCCCAAGCCAGCCCCGGCGCACAGCAACACGATGGCGAGCAGCCACAGGGGCAGCGTAAGGATAGCGAGGGTCGGGGCCACGCCGTAGCCCACCATGGCCAGGACGAAGATGCCGAGCAGGGTCGCCAGATCCACCAGCGTGGCCAGCAGCGTCCCCAGGCCCAGGGCCAGGCGTTCGAAGTAGACCTTGGAGATCAACGGTCCGTTGGAGACGAACACCTGGCTCAGCCGGCTGAGCCCGTTGCTGAACGCCGTCCACCCCACCATGCCGGCCAGGGCGTAGAGGAAGTAGGGGAGGTGCTGGCTGGGAAGCTTGGCCACCGAGGAGAAGACGAAGCTGAAGACTGCCGCCGCGAGGGTCGGGCCGACCAGGACCCAGAAGACCCCGAGGATCGTCTGGCGGTAGCGCAGCTTCACATCCCTGGTGGCGAAGATGACGGCCAGATCGCGTGCTCGCCACAGCTCTCGAAGACCGAGCTGGGGACGTCGGGACGGCGGTCCGATGTAGGTGGCCACCACCGGGCTCGGCGCGCGGCGCGGCTTCATGATCGCGACGGTGTCGCCGGCGAAGGCCGCAACGGGCCGTTGCTACCCTCACCGGGGTGTGCACTGACGGCCTCAAGCGGCTGGCCCGCAGGGTGGGCGGTAGAGCGGCGCAGGATGTGCTCAGCCGGATGGGCTACGACCTGGTCAAGCGCCAAGGGGGGCCGAAGCCGCTGCCCATCGATTTCGACAAGGAGACGTCCCGGACCATCGAAGCTGTGCAGAGCCACACCCTGACGACACCCGAGCGGGTCTTCGCCCTCTGCCAGGCCGTGCGCTACCTCGAGCGGACGGAGGTGCCAGGGGCGATAGTCGAATGTGGCGTTTGGAGAGGCGGAAGCATGATGGCGGTGGCCCGCACGCTGCTCGAGCTCGGTTCCACCGATCGGGACCTCTACCTCTTCGACACCTTCTCGTACATGCCCAAGCCGACCGGTGCGGACATCCATGTGAGCGGACGGTCGGGTGCTGACATCTGGGACGAGGCGGCGAAGACGGAGGCGTTCCCCTACCTGCCGTTCGAGGAGGTCCGGGCCGCCGTTGGCGCCACCGGGTATCCCCCCAGCCGGCTCCATTTCATCGAGGGCCTGGTTGAGGACACGTTGCCCCGCCGGGCACCTTCTCGGATCGCGCTGTGCCGGCTGGACACCGACTGGTACGAATCGACCCGCCATGAGCTGCGAACCCTGGTTCCGCTCATTGCCTGCGGCGGCGTGCTGTTGATCGACGACTATGGCGAATTCCTCGGGGCCCGCCGGGCGGTCGACGAGTACGTCGCAGAGACCGGACTGCGAGTCCTGCTGCAACGTATTGATCGCAGCGGGCGTCTGGCCGTCATGCCGGGCCTGCCGGAAGCGCATGGGGCGGAGCGTAGTGAACGGCCTTGCTGAGCGGACCCCGGGGCGGTCAGGCCCATCGTTTCCACGGGGCCGTGCCGCTCGTCCACAGGTTCTCGAGCAGGGCCCGCTCCCGCGGGGTGTCCATCGGCTGCCAGAATCCGTCGTGGACGTAGGCACCGAGCTCACCATCGGCGGCCATGGCCTTCAGTGGCTCTCGCTCGAGCATGACGTCCGCTTCGGGCAGGTAGCGACGCAGGGCGTCGGGCTGGAAGACCATGAAGCCGCCATTGATCGCCCCGGTGCTCGTCTGGGGTTTCTCGGTGAACTCTCGGACCATCCCAGCTGAGTCGATGGTCAGCTCACCGAAGCGGCTCGGGGGCTGGACCACGGTGATCGTGGCCAGGCGGCCATGGGCATGGTGGAAGTCGAGGAGCGCTCGGACGTCGATGTCGCCGAGACCGTCGCCGTAGGTGACCATGATCGGCGAGTCGCCGAGCGGATCGCTGGCCAGGCGCACCCGGGTGCCGGTCTGGGCGTCGAGCCCCGTGTCCCGGCACGTGACCCTCCAGCCACTCTCGGGGTGGGGCGCGAGGTAGTCGACGCGCCCCGTCCCCAGCTCGACAGTGAAGTCCGACGTCAACGCCTCGTAGTGAAGGAAATACCGGCGAATCTCCTCGCCGAGCCATCCGAGGGCCAGGGTGAAATCGGTGAAGCCATAGGAGGCGTAGATCTTCATGATGTGCCAGAGGATCGGACGACCGCCGATCGGCACCAGGGGCTTTGGGATCGTCGAGCTGTACTCGCTGATGCGCGTCCCCCGCCCCCCGCAGAGGATGATGGTTTGCTTGGGATCAGGCATGACGTAGGGCCCAGTCGTACGGGATCCGGGTGGTGAAGGGGTCGAGCCGTTCGATCTCGTCGGGGTGGTGGTGCATCGTGGCGCAATTGGCTACGACGGACGCAGTCGTGCCTTCTCCCTTGAAGCCGTTCCATACCAGCGGGGGGATGGTGACGAGGCTGTACTGCAGCTCCCCGAGATGGATCTCCGACAGGTTGCCCCGGGTCGGGGAGCCCTCACGATCGTCGTAGCAGACCAACTTGATCATTCCGACTGGCACCGCGTAGTTCAGGGTCATCTCCCGGTGCAGGTGCCAGCCCTTGATGGCACCGGGGTAGACGATCGAGAAGTAGATCTCGCCGAAGCGATCGAACGTAGGACTGTCGTCCCGGAGCATGTGGAGGACCGCACCCCTCTCATCGGGTATCCGACGCAGCGAGGTGAGCATGAGTCCGTCGATCCCGCTCATTCGCCGAGCATACTGAGGGCTATGGATCTCGGCCCTCCGGTCGTCAGGGGCCAGGTTGACTGCGCGTACGCCAACCCTCGAAGCGACGTGTCCGTCCTCGTGCCTCCGACCGCGACCAAGGTGCTCGATGTCGGCTGCAGCGTCGGCGTGCTCGCGTCCGCTCTTCGCGACCGAGGACATCGAGTGACCGGTATCGAGGCAGACGGCCAGCTGGCCCAGATGGCCAGATCGTCAGGCAACCTGGAAAAGCTCATCGAGGCCGACGTCGAGCAACTCGCCCGCGACGGCGCCGACCCCGGCGGCCCATTCGATTGCGTGGTCATGGCCGATGTCCTCGAGCATCTCCGGGACCCGTGGGCGGTGGTGCGATGGGCGTCGAGGGTCTTGGGCCCCGACGGTTCCGTCGTTATCTCCGTGCCGAACATCCGCCATCTCGAGACCTTCTGGTCCCTCCTCGTCAAGCGACGATGGCCTTACAAGCCGGTCGGGATCTTCGATCGATCCCACCTACGGTGGTTCGCGTACGGCAACCTGACCGACCTCCTCGCGGGGACGGACCTACAGATCGCCGAGCTTAACCGCACGAGGTCCCTGGTGTTGAACGGCTCGGAGCGGATCAACCGGCTCGCTCCCTACCTGGGCGACCTTGGCACCCTGCAGTTCATCTTTCGGGCTGAACGCGAGGGAGTCCGGCGAGGATAGGGGTGTGTTAGAACCGCCGCACATGCGAGAGACGGCGGGCTCCAGCCTGCAGAGCCAGGTCGACGGGGTGCCCTGGTACCACACCATGGACCTTCCGGGAGGGGTCGTAACCCCCGGTGAGTACGACCACCGTCGGGTCGTCAAGCGACTGCCGCTGCCGCGATCATTGCTGGGCATGCGATGCCTAGACGTGGGCACCCACGACGGGTTCTGGGCGTTCGAGATGGAACGACGCGCCGCCGCCGAGGTGGTCGCCATCGATGTGCAGTACGCCGAAGACATCGACTGGCCCGAACCGCGACCCCCCATCGACGACGACCTTCGGGCATTCCTCGTTCGTCGCAAGCGGGCCTTCACCGTGGCCAAGGAGGCACTCGGGTCGAGCGTCGAACGCCGCTACCTCTCGGTCTACGAGCTCGAGCCCGACGTCGTCGGCGAGTTCGACTTCGTCTTTCTCGGCACCTTGCTCCATCACCTCCGCGATCCCATGGGCGCCCTGATGGCCATCCGGCGGGTCACCCGGGGCCAGCTCCTGCTCGTCGGTACCTTCGCCGTTTGGACCACGCTCGCCCTCCCGAAGACGCCCGTGACCACGATCATGGATGTCCCCAGCGCCCCGTTCTGGGAGCTTCCCAACATCTCCGGGATGTCCCAGCAGCTCCGGCGCAGCGGCTGGACCGTGCTGCGGCGCTCGAACATTCACATCCAGCGCTACGGAGACGGTTTCGTCAAGCAGCCTTTGACCATCCGCCCCGTCAGTACCCTTGCCCGCCGCGCCCTCCTGGCCTACGGAGCACCTCATGTCGCTCTTCTCGCCGAGCCGGTAGAGCGTGAGGCCGCGGCTGGCCGCTGAGGTGGGTCCGCCCTCTCAGACCCGCGGTCGGCCCAGGAGGGCGCGATGGAGCACGCCAGGGGTGCTCGTGCCGGTGAGGGCGCGATGACCGAGGCGGTCCAAGCCGACCCGCCAGCCCGTCCCGTGGGGATGACGGTTGTGGGCCACGACGTAAGGTTTGGAGCGGTCGACGATCTCGAATCCGGCGGCGTAGAGCATCTGCCAGTGACCGGCAGAGTTGAAGTTGAACCACTGGCAGTCGCGACCTGAGCCGTTGAGGGTGAAGAGAGGGCGACCCCTCCCGAGCACGGTCAGCCACAGCTCGATCTGCTCGGAGCTCATGAAATACTGACCGGTGACCCCCCGAACCGCCTCCAGTGCCCGCAAGGGGTCCCGCAGGTGCAGGAGGAGACTTCCGCACACGACCACGTCGAACGTGCCGATCTCAGCCGGGTCCAGGTCGTAGATGGACAGCGCCTTCCACTCGACGTTGGATCCGAGAAGTTCGGCCGCCAGGCGGAAGCCATCGCCCTTCGCCGGTCCCCCGAAACCGACGTCCCGGTCCAGGCCTCTCGCCCGGTAGTCGGGTGGCCAGTCCCAGAGGAGGTGGTCCTCGATGTCCACGGCCACGACCTCGCCGGCGCCCTGCCGTTCCATCTCGAAGGCCAAGAAGCCGTCGAAGGTGCCGATGTCGAGGCACCGCTTGCCCTGGAGGTCGGGCCAGGGCATCAGGTCGACGACCCCGCGCAGGTCGAACCATCCCGGTGTGACCACCCCCTGGCCGATGTCGATGGTGTGGTACCAGAACGGGTGCCTGTCTACGGCCCGTTGGCGGTCCGCATCAACCCTTCGCGCATCCGCATCGGTCATGTGACTCGAACGTTAGTGGCGCTGAGGGTTCGGCCAACGTTGGGCCTCACACCGACGCTGGATGTAGGGTCCCTAGGATGGGAGAGTGTGTGCTTCACGGGGGACGGCGAGGGAACAACAGGCGGTGACCAACAAGACGACTGGCAAATCGCTGGCTCCGCCGCGTCAGCTGGGGCCTCTCAGCAGTGTCGCCCGTCGGGGAAAGGTGAAGTTCTTCCTGAGCAAGTTGGACAAGGACGCTCGGATCCTTGACGTGGGCTGCGCCGACAACTGGTTCAAACGAGCCGCCGGGGAGCAGGGTTTCACCAATGTCAGAGGCCTTGATCTCTATCCACCGGCCGATGTTGTCGGTGATGTGTTCACCTGGCGGGAGTTGGGATTGGAGGCGCACTCGTTCGACGCCATCATGGCCTTCGAGGTGATCGAGCACGGGGACTTCTCCGACCCGTTCCATGATCTGCTCAAACCCAACGGGATGCTCTTGGCGACGACTCCCGTGCCGCGGTGCGATCCGATCTGTCGGGTCCTCGAGGCGTTCCATCTGCTCCAACGGCGTACCAGCCCCCATACCAACCTGACCGACCTGCGCCGGCTCCGGCGTTTCGAGGCGCTCGAACGCCACATCAAGGCGGGCGTGTCGCAGTGGGCCGTGCTTCGCCCGTTGCCTCTGGACGGGTGATGTCAGACGATTTGACGACAGGACGGAGGCCTCTGCGCGGCGGCGCCCGGCGACAAGACCTTCCCCGCTCGAGCATCTACACCGAGGAATACTTCCTCTCGGGTGCCTGCGAGGGCATCGATGAGTATCTCGACGGCCGCGTCTCGGTGGTCAAGGAGCGAGAACTGGAGTTCCTCGAGCCGCGCTCGGGTGACCGAGTCCTTGATCTCGGTAGCGGTCGGGGAGAGTCGTCTGCGGAGTTGCTTCGACGGGGCGCATGCCCCATAGCCGTCGACTACTCCGCCGACGCAGTCAGGGTGACCGCACGAACCCTCGCCACCAAGGCGCCGGTACTGCGAGCCGATGGCACCCGGCTCCCGTTCGCATCCGGCAGTTTCGACCGAGTGCTGCTCGGCGACGTCATCGAGCATCTGCCCTGGGCCTTAGCGGTCGAAGCCCTCGGTGAGGTGCAACGGGTCCTGGCGCCCGGCGGCCGGGCCCTGATCCACACCAGCCCCAACACCTGGTTCATCAGCGTTGTCATGCCTCCGCTGCGGTTGGTGCTGCGGTTGCTTCGGCACGACGAGGTCCTGGGACGCTTTGCGGAATACGACCGGTTACGAGAAGCCATGCACCCCAACGAGCTGAGCCCGACGACCCTGCCCCGCCTGATGCGAGCCGCTGGCGTCCCGGCTCGGACATGGGTGGATAGGGACGTGCTGCGCTCCGGGGGCAGCGAGTGGACGAGGAGGCTCTCGCAGTCACCGTTGGTCCGTGCTTTCGGTGCGCTGGCGGGGGTCTGGCCTCTCCGGTTGCTGGTGGGAAACGACCTCTACGCTCTCATCGTTCACCCTAACCCGGCCCTCTCCGGCTCAGGACGCTGAAGCCCGGCCCAACTCTGCTCGGTACCACTCGACCGTTCGCTGCATCGCGCCCTCGAGGGTGAATGTTGGCGACCAGTCGAGGACCCGTCGAGCCTTTTCCGCAGAGAGGAACTGGTGGCTTATCTCATGGGTGGCCTTCCCCTGGACATCAGGCTGGAATGATGTGCCTGCGGCCTCTTGTATCAGGGTCACCAGGCCCAGGACCGAGAGGGGTCGCTCAGCCGAGAAGTTAAACGCCTCGCCGGCAAGGTTGGGCGTCCCGACGAGCGCCTCAGCCAACCGGAGGTAACTCAAGGCTCCGTCGACGACATAGAGGTAGTCCCGGGTGAGCGAGCCATCCGAGCGGACGACAGGGGTCTGACCGCCCAGCACGCAGCGGATGGTGCCCGGGACCAGACGGCGCCAGTTGGTGTCGCCTGGGCCGAAGAAGTTGCCGCAGCGGGTGATCGCAGCAGGGACGCCAAAGGTACGGGCGAACGACTGGGCGAGGAGATCGGCGCAAGCCTTGGAGACGTCATAGGGATGGCCACCGAGGAGGGCCATGTTTTCGGTGTAGGGTAGGGTGGGCTGATCCCCGTACGCCTTGTCACTGCTCGCTACGACCACCTGCGCTACCGCCGGGGAGCGTCGGGCCGCCTCGAGGACCGTCCATGTCCCCGCCACGTTCGCCTCGAACGTCGAGATCGGGTTGCGATTGGCTACCTCCACTTGGCTCTGGGCGGCAAGGTGGAACACGGTTTGCGCCCCGTACTCGCCGAGAAGGCGCTCCATGATGGCCTGATCCCTTACGTCGCCCCTGACCTTCGTCACCTGGTCGATCCAGGGTCGGGACACGGAGGTCGCCGGTACCTCATCGCGAACCAGGATCGTGACTTGGGCGTCCAGCCCCACCAGGAGACCGACCAGGTGGGACCCGAGGAAGCCAGTCGCCCCGGTGACGATCACCGACCGGTGGCGCCAGAACGCAGTGTCGGGAGTCCATGTGCCTGCCACGGCTGGAGTCTGGCACAGGCGGTTTCAGCAGCTCAGCTCAGGCCGCTCACCTAGGCAAGGTGAGCTCCTGGCGGTGAGCGATGCAGAAGCGGAGCGTCTCCTCGACGGCGGCGGTGAGCGAGGAGGTCGGAGTTGCTCGGGCGGCCGTGAGCTTGCTCACATCGAAACGGTAGGGCGCCGACGGAAGATCGGTCGCCTCGGGGGCGCTCACCCCTGCCGCAGCGAGGCCGATGCGCGATGCGACCTGCCGAACCAGGCGGGCGAGCCCGAGTACCGAAGTCGTCTGACCAGTGGCGAGGTTGTACGTTCCGGCCCGCAGGGAGCCGAGGGCACTTTGGCAGAGGACGTCGATGACGTCGCTCAGCGGGATGAAGTCGCGCCATTGGGTGCCCGGCGTCTCGAGGCGGACGGCGCCACTGGTCACAACCTGGCGGCAGAGGTCATTGGCAACCAGCGACCACCGGTCGACCGCCGGATCGATGGGTGCGCCGACACTGTTGGACAATCGGAAGATCACAACCTCCGGCTCGCCCGGGAGGGCGGCCAGGAGCCGCTCCACCGTGAGGCGGGCTTCTGAATACGGATCGACGGGTTGGGTCGCCGTGGCCTCGGAAATCACGCGGCCGGGTCGCAGAGCACGTCCATAGACGTGGACCGTCGACACGTACACCAGTCGCCGGACCCTCGCCTCCGTGGCCGCGGCAATCACCGTACGGGCGGCGGCCACCGTCTCGGTCCCGGCATGCACCGGATCGATCCTGGTAGCGACCTCGTTGACACCAGCGAGATGGACGACAGTGTCAGCGTCCCGCAACGCCTCGCTCAGCACTCGAGAAGGTTGGGACAGATCGGCTGTCACCATGGCCGCGTCGGTCCTCCACGCCGGCAGCCGCCGGCTCAAGCCGATGACCTGAGCCTCAGGATTGTCGGCCAAGCCTGCGATCAGACGGCCGCCTACGAAACCCGATCCGCCAGTTACGACGACACGCACCCTGCCAGTCTGTCGTTCGGATCAGAGAAGCCACCAGGCGCGCCGCTGCGGTTGCCCACCGGACACTCACTAGGCTCCTCTGAGCATCCGGGAGCGGCGTGCAAAGGAGACTCTTGGTCGTGAGCAACGTCACCGTTGTTAGGTCGGCCCGCCTTCGCGGTCTCGATCGAAGGGACAGAACCCTTGTCGGCTGTGGCCTGGCGTTGGCACTTCTCGTTCGTGTCGCTATTGTCGTAAAGACCCACGGGTCTTACGCTCCTATCGACGATGCTGCGGATTTCAGTCGCATAGCAGTATCGATTGCTCATGGCCATGGATTCGGAAGATCCAGCGTGCAAGGCGCGATCGGCCCGTCGGCCTTCCGGGCCCCGCTGTGGCCAGGTTTGCTCGGTGCAGTCTACGCCGTCACGGGCGTCAGTTGGACCGCCGGCAGGCTGCTGCTTGCGGTCGTCGGTACTGGTGTCGTGGGTGCCATCGGGGCGCTTGGGAGGCATATAGCTGGACGCAAGGTTGGACTGGTTGCGTTGTATGTGGCGGCGGTCTACCCGCCCCTCGTCCTCGGTGGGTACCAGCTCAATTACGAACCGGTCATGGCTCTGTTCATTTTGTCAGCCATGCTTTGTGGGCTTCGTTGGCGAGATCGTCCCGGGCAGATGCGGTGGCTGGTCCTTGCTGGAATTCTGTCAGGACTGGCGGTCCTCTGCCGAGAGAACGGCGCTCTGGTCCTCGTTGCTCTGTGGATCATGATTGTCGGGGCCCGATCGCCGGCCAGTCTCCGGTCGGTTGGCCAGCGCCTACTCGTCATCACTGGATGTGCGGTGCTTGTCGTGGTCCCCTGGACCATCCGCAATGAGCTCCAATTTCATTCTTTCGTGCCGGTCACCGACAGCCCCGGCTTGGCCTTTGTCGGTGAATACAACCCGTACACCGCCGCCCACCTCGAGAGCCCCACATCATTCGATTTTTCGTCGTTCATCTCTCCTCAGGAGCTCGCATCCAGGACCGACTCCGAACCGCAAATCATGGCGAAAGCCAAGACCGCAGCCGTCCGCTACATCGAAGCTCATCCCTCCGACGTGCCGAGAGTTTGGTTCTGGAACACGGTCCACCTCTTTGACCTTCAAGGACCGCGAAGTGCCAGTTGGATCGCCAACGTCCTCGCCGTACCTTCGTGGAGCGCAGAGGTCAGCACCCTGAGTTTCTACGTTGTCGGCCTGATCGCGCTGCTCGGCCTCCTGAGCCGGAGAGGGCGAGTCATCCCCAAGTGGATTCTGGCATTTCCTTTGCTCTGGAGCCTCGGAATCATCGTGACGATCTCGGTCAACCTGTACCGGTTCAACGTCGAACCCTTCGTCGTGCTCCTAGCAGCGACGGCGGCGGTCTCGGTCTTCGACAGACGACGCAGCCAGAAGGACATCGACGGCACCGCCCCCCACTGCTCCTCGAAGGCCTTCCGGCCCTCGAGGTGATGGAGCCGGAACTCGTCGAGGATGATGCTGGCCAGATCGGCGAGCAGGGCCAGATGATCGCTGCTCCATTCCCGGGGGGCAATGTCGAGCACGCAAGAGCGTTCCCAAGGCCTGCCCCTCCGTGGTTTTGAGCGGGATGCCGGCGTAAGCGCGCACTCCGAGGGCGGTGACCGCCAGGTTGGTGGCCAGCACCGGATCGGCCTCGGCGTCGCCGACGACCAGCAGTCGGCTGCTCGCCACCGCGTACTGGCAGATGGAATAGTCGAGCGAGGTGCAGCCCATCGCGACGATCTCGTCCGGCTGGCCGTAGGAGCTCACGAAGCGTTGCCGGTCGGTGTCGAGCAGGCCGATCAGGCATTCCAGAAGCTCGGCGGCCAGCGCCGTCAGCGGGTCAAGGATCTGCCGGGATGGAAGCTCGGTGAGGATACGCCGCACGGCTGCCACCCGCGCCGGTGCACTGAGGGCCCTGGTCACGTCCGTTGCCGTCGTCACGACCCCTCGTACTCCTCCGCACCGGTCGTCCACCGAGTCCAAGGCCGCCCGTTGTTCCGGTCCGGGGCGCCCGTGGCAAAGCAACACTTCGTGAACGGCGCGGATCAGGGCTGTAACGGTGATTCAGAAGAGGGTCGGCCAGTCCATCCGCTCGGCGAGCGCCTCGACGTCGCCCCTCAGCACATCGAGATGCTGCACAGCCTGCGCTACCGTCCGGCCAGGGCGACCGCCCCCTCGACCACGTGGGCAGCCGCCCTGCGCCCGCTTCCGATGCAGGCGGGGATGCCCGCCCCGTGATAGCTGGCGCCGGCGATCGCGACCGGACCGCCCAGAGACCCCAGGGCCGCCTCGATGCCCGCCACCCGATCCAGGTGGCCCACCCGGTACTGGGGGAAGGAGTGGGGCCAGCGGGTCACCCGCACGGAACGGACAGCGGCGCGCACGTCGAGGGCCTGGTTGATCTCAGCGGTCAGGCCCTCGACGAGCTCGTCGTCGCTCATGGTCTCGGCCCGCTGGTCGCCGGATCGCCCGGCGGAGAGGCGCAGGAGGGTGGTGCCGGGGTTGGCCCAGTGAGGCCACTTGGTGGACGCGAACGAGCAGGCCGTCATCAGCCGGCCCGTCGTGCGAGGCACGAGGAAGCCGCTGATGCCTGGGGGTGGGGTCAGCTCGGTGGCGTCGTAGCTGACCAGAACCAGGGCCACCGACGCCGTGGTGATGTCGCTCAGTCCACCCGGGGCCGCCTCGCCGAGGACGGCGGCGGCGCCCGACGCGGCCACGGCCAGGACCACACCGTCATACGGCGCCGCCTCCGGGTCGATCGACAGCCGGCGCCCGTCAGTGACCGTCATGGTGTCAACGGCGGCCCGGCGGAAGGTCACCCCCCGGTCCTCGAGGCGCTCCACCAAGCGCGCGGCCAGTTGCCCGGTGCCGCCTCGAGGGGCCAGGAACATCGACCCCGACGTCGCCGCCGGCGTGCCCCGGAGGGCGCGCATCATCGACCGCGACCGCCTGGCGGCGGCGAACAGCTGGGGGGTGGTGGCCTGGGCGCTCAGCTCCTCGGTACGCCCGGCGTGGATTCCCCCGACGAGGGGGTCGACCAGCCGGGAGGCCACCTGGGGGCCGAATCGCCCGGCGATGAGGTCGTACACCGCCAGGTCCCCGTCCCCGGAGCGGGCCGGCAGCACCCGGTCGAGGGCGGCGCGGGCCACGCCGAGACGGCTGAGGACCGACGAGCGGCGGATGCCGCCCAGGTCCCGGGGCACGCCGAGCACCAACCCGTCGGGCATGGGGACCAGGCCGGCGTTGGTCCACAGCATGGCCGCGCCGGTGGTCGGGGCCACCAGCTCGTCGCCCATGCCCAGTTCGGCGCACAGATCGACGGCGTCCGGGACCCGGGTGAGGAAGGCGTCTGGTCCCAGGTCCACCGCCCGGCCCTCGAACATGTCGGTCTGCAACTTGCCGCCGGGCGGCTCGGGGTCGTACACCGTGACCGCCCCGTGCCCACTCATCGCCCAGGCGGCCGCCAGTCCGCTGATCCCAGCCCCGACGACAGCGAAGCGCGCCATATCAGCCGGGCGCGATCGTCCGCAGGACAACGAGGCGGGCGGCGGCACCCTGGCGGGTCCGGTCGACGGTTAGGAGAGCCACGCTGTCGAGGGCGACATCAGCCTGGGCCAACAACGTCTCCTGGGTCATGCTCCAATCGGCCCTCGCTGCTGGGGCACCGATCAACGGTCTCCCCGGCCCTCGTCGAGGGCCCGTCTGAGCTGGTAGGGATCCCCGCCGAGCTGCAGAGATTCGGGGAATCCCCTGCGGGCCGGGCGGCTCACCCAGCCCTCAGCGATGAGGCGGTCCAAGTCCGAGCCCGACGACGGTGCGGGGTCGAGGTCACGGGACGCTTGTGGTCGGTGACAAGGAGCCACTCGCCCGGCGCCACTCTTCCCAGGTAGGGGCTGAGGTTCTGACGCAGCTCGGCGATCCCCACGCTGCCATCGCTCGTCATGTACACAAAACTAGTATTTCGCTTCCGCACGGCGGGTCAGGGGCGTACACGGTGACCGACCCTGGCCTGTACGGTGCGGAACCGATGCGAAGGGACAGGACCTCTCAGCTTCGGGGTTTCTTGAGAAGTGCCTACTGGGTCGTCCACCACCACGATGATCACGTGCACAACCTGGCGTGGCTGGCCCAGTCCTTGGCCCAGGCCGAGCAACAGCTTCCAAGGGCACCCCGGCCCGACGACCCGTTGTCGTCACGAATGGCGTGCCAGGCTGACTGTGGCGCCGAGTACCTACGGTGGATGACCGAGTTCGGCCGACCGCCGAACCTGGAGAGAAAGTCGTGGGAATACGCGGCCATAAGCCGGGCTCTTGACGCCGCTGGTTGCCTGGCGCCGGGACGTAGAGGCCTTGGTTTCGCGGTCGGGAAAGAGCCGTTGGCTGCGGCATATGCAGCGCACGGCTGCGAAATCGTGGCAACGGACCTGGCCATGACGGACCGGCGGGCGGCGGAGTGGAAGGGGATCCGACAGGATGCCCGTGAGCCGTCACCCCATTCTGGCGTGTCACGACGAGAGGCGGACATGACAGCCATCCCGGTGGATCTGACCGGATTCGACTTCTGCTGGTCATCGTGCGCCTTCGAGCATCTGGGATCGGTCGAGGCCGGTTTGGCCTTTGTGGAAGCTTCTGTCCGGTGCCTGCGCCCGGGCGGGTGGGCCGTCCACACCACCGAGTACAACCTGGATTCTGACACCGATGGGGCCACAAGGACCGTTCAGCGGGGCCCAACTGTGCTCTACCGGCGGCGGGACATCGAGGAATTGGCCAGAAGGCTCGGCAGCGCCGGGCATCGTCTCGCTCCGCTGGCTCCGTGGAGACTGACAGGCATCCTGGATGGCTTCATCGATCTCATGCCCTACCACTACTCCACGCTGATCTTGCGACTGGCCGGTTACAGGGTCACGTCAGCGGTGCTGGTGATCCAAGCGGCCGACTAACCTCGACCGTATGCCACTAGGATACAACCATGGTGCACGTCACCTTTGACGGTCGAACAACTGGGCCGTGGGGATCCGGGGTTTGCCCTGCGGATGCTGGTCGTCGCCGTCGTTGACCTGCGGCAGGCCATCGGTGCCGGTCATCCGGAGACCTTCCTGGTCGAGCCGGACTCCACAGGCTCGGTTGGTTGGGACACGCTTCTTGCGGCACAGACCGGTCGCGAGCTGCGCCTCGTCGGCCTCGAACGCCCGCCCTGGACCCGTCCGGGGGCTCTACGCACCTGGTGGTTTGTGAACCTTTCTAGCCCGATCCTCATTCCCCGGATCATGCAACGCACATCGGTGGACCTCTCCCGGCTCGGGATATGGCTGGACGACAGGTGCTTCACCACCGCATGACCGAGGGCCGTGGACTGCAGCCTGCGCGCCCAGGCCGTCATCAACATGATCGGCTCGTCGCCACCGCCGTCACTGCCCCAGGAGGAGCAGGCCCAAGTTGCACCAAGAAGACGAGGTAGAGATCCTCATCGCCCTCGCGACCCAGGAAGGTCGAGCGGCCGAGGAAGCGAGGCAGGCCATGACGGCTCATGCTCGCCACCGCCAAGCGGCGATGCTGTGCCTCTCCCGCGATCACGGGCTGTCGATTCGGGAGATCGCGCGACGGTCCGGGTGCAGCCCGTCGGTTGTGCAGAAATTGCTCCGGGTGGCCAACCGGGTGTCAGCACGTCAGTTCTGAATGGTTTGTTGGTGACCGGAGCCGCCCGCCCCGCCCACAGCCCAGGCGTCGGTCAGCGGTAGACACCGCGAGGAGGTCACGCTCGGCGCGGCCCGAGATGCGGACGTCGTAGGGCGAGCTCACCGAGGGGCGAAGCGAGCACGTAAAGCCTCATTGTCGGCGGCTACTCGGCCGGCCGCAAGGTCGGCGGTTCCCTCGGCGATGGCTTCTGACGCGCCGGCGGTGGTCAAGATGTCCACCGTCTCCTCCAGCGCGGCCAGATCCTCGGGCGCGATCAGTACCGCCATCGGGCGACCGTGACGGGTGATCATGACGCGGTCGTGCGTGCGCTCGACCTCCGTGACGTACTCAGAGAGTCGGTCCTTGGCTTGGCCGAGCGGCACGATCGTCATGGGGTCGTCCATCCGTGGGCCAGGTCGACCAGGCGGGCCAGTTGATCCGGGTCGGTCTCGGGGAGGACCCCGTGGCCCAGGTTGAAGATGTAGCCCGGCCCGGTGGCCGTGCCGGCCCGCAGCACCGAGGAGGCC
>JBPCNZ010000042.1:0-9344 GCA_051000755.1 Acidimicrobiales bacterium
CATCATGGGTCGGTGCCCAGTGAGCCTCCCGCGATCGGTGATGGACGACACCCCTAGCGACATCGCCCACCTCTACCGCCGTGCCGGCTTCGGAGCGAGCCCGGCGGAGCTCGAAGCGGCCGTCTCCGCCGGCTACCAGGCCACGGTCGAGTCCCTCATAGCCGGAGGAGGCACCGCCGCTGATTCGACGGGCGACATGATCGCCCCGCCTTCCTTCGCTCCTTACCGACCGCTCCCAGGTGAGAGCGGGACCCCTGAGCAACTGGAGGCGGCGATGGCCCGGGGGCGGGTCCTTACCGCAGAGCTCGCCCAGCTCCAAGCGTGGTGGATGGAGCGGATGGTCGTGACGACCACGCCGCTGCGGGAGAAGATGACCCTGCTGTGGCACGGCCATTTCGCCACCTCCGTCAGCAAGGTCGCCTTCCCCAATCTCATGTATCTGCAGAACCAGCTGTTCCGCACCGCAGGCATGGGCAGCTTCGAGGACCTGACCCAGGCGGTGGCCAAGGGCGGGGCCATGATGGTCTGGCTTGACACCGTCCTCGACCGGAAGGGCAAGCCCAACGAGAACTTTGCCCGCGAACTCATGGAGCTGTTCACCCTCGGCGTCGGCCACTACACGCAGACAGACGTGGAGCAGGCAGCTCGGTGCTTCACCGGGTGGACCTACGACAGGATGACCGACCAGTGGAGCGTCCAGCCCCGCCAGCACGATGACGGAATCAAGTCGCTTCTCGGCCGCACCGACAACCTCAGCGGCGAGGATGCCATCTCTACCATCCTCGCCAAGCCAGAGTCGGCCCGCTTCGTGGTCGCCAAGGTATGGAGCCATCTGGCCTACCCGGTGGCGACCAGCGACCCAGTCGTGGCTCAGCTCGTCGAGGCCTACGCTCCGTCGTTGAACATCGCCGATCTGTTGCGGGCCGTTGGTAACGGGCAGCTCACAGGCCAGCTGTTTCACCTCGACGACCACCCGAGGGGGAAAATGACTTGGGTGTGGCTCCCTGGCAGGGAGGCGGGCTGAGGGCGTTCTCCCAGCTCATGTCCCCTTCGGTGACTGGCTCAGCAGTTTGACGCCCTCGTGATCCACCACCTTTCGCTGTCCGCGATCGAGAATCTGCCAGTGATCGTGCTAGCAGAGTGGAGGTAGGGTATGAGTCGTGACTGTTCGACGCGGTCCGGTGCCGCCGGACCCGGTGCCGGAGATGCTGCGAGGCTCGGTGGTCACCCACCGGCGCCGCTGCGGGAAGCCGAACTGCCGGTGCGCGGACGGCGAGGCGCTCCACGAGTCGGTGGTGTTGAGCTACTCGGTGGCGAGGCGGACGAAGTTCATCATGCTTCGGGGCGACGAGGTAGCGGCAGTGCGCGCCGCGACGGAGCGGTTCCGAGCGGCGAAGGCTCAGCTCGAGGCGGGCGCGGACGAGGGCCTTGCCCGGCTGATGGAGCGGCGGAGCCGTCTCGGCTGAGCCGCTCGGACGGAGAGGCGAGCGGCTTCGAGCGCTCCGACGCGCTCTATGGTGGCCTAGTCGGCTTCTTGCGTGGCGAAAAGGCCCGGTCCCTCGCCCATGACCAGCTCGAGGTCCGCCTGGGCGCTGAGCACGCGATCTCACCCGCCAGTTGCTCCAGGACCATCTCGACCGGGAGGTGCGGGTGACTGGGGTCACCGACGCCGATGGCGTGACGCGAAGGGCGGTCGAACCCGGTCACCACCGCCCGCTCGCCACCGTCTTCGGTGAGGTCACGGTCACCCGTCTCGCCTACCGGGCGAAGGGGACCGAAAACCTTCATCTCGCCGACGCGGCCTTGAACCTCCTCGCGCAGCGTCACTCCTACGGGCTTCGCGAGCTGGCGGCGATCGAGGCGACTCGCGGCAGCTACGAGGAGGCCCAAGCGGCGATCGAACGCCATTGCGGCGTCGCCGTCGGCAAACGCCAGCTGGAACAGCTTGTCGGGCGCGCCACGGCCGATGTCGTCGCCTTCTACGAACAGTCAGCGCGCCCCGCCGCTGACACGTCCGAAGCGCTGGTCATCTCCGCTGACGGCAAAGGGATCGTCATGCGCCCCGACGCTCTCCGTCGAGCGACGGCGAAGGCCGCAGCAGCCCACAAGCTGAAGACAAGGCTCTCCAAAGGAGAGAAACGGGACCGCAAGCGGATGGCCGAGCTCGCCGTCGTCTACAACGCAGCCCCCGTGGCGCGCACCCCAGCCGACATCCTCGCCCGAAGGCGAAGACGCAACGAAAGCGCCGGTGGCACCGGTCGCGACCGCGAAATGGCTCACCGCGAGCGTCGTCGACGACGCCCGTGCGGTCATCGGCGCCGCCTTTGACGAGGCAGAACGCCGCGACCCCGACCATCTCCGACCCTGGGTCGCGCTCGTCGACGGGGCAGTCCACCAGAACAACGTGATCAACTCCGAGGCGAAGCGCCGCGGCATCAAGATCCACATCACCTGCGACTTCGTTCACGTCCTTGAATACCTGTGGTCCGCAGCGTGGAGCTTCTTCGACGAGGGCGACTCCGCCGCCGAGACGTGGGTCGCCGACAAAGAACTTGCCGTCTTGGAGGGAAAGGCCGGCATCGTCGCCGGTGCGATCCGCCGCAAAGCGACAACGCCCGGGCTCGACAAACAGCACCGAAAGAGAGCCGACACAAGCAGCCCTATCTCGACCGACAACCCTCGCCGCCGGGTGGCCGATCGCCACAGGAGTGATCGAAGGATCCTGCCGATACATCGTCCGTGACCGCTTCGACATCACCGGAGCACGATGGTCCCTCCACGGAGCCGAAGCGATCCTCAAGCTCAGGGCCGTGCGCGCCAACGGTGACTGGCCCACCTACTGGCACTACCACCTGGCTCAACAACGCAAGCGCGTCCACGAGTCCCGCTACGCCAACGACGCCATCCCCCGGGCAGCCTGACCAGTCCCTCTCAGGGAGCCGAACCCAAACGACTTCGGTCGCCCCGAACGATCCCGGTCCTTGAGCCCGTCGAGGCCCTCCTCGAAGTACCGCTTGCGCCACTTGATAATCGTGTTCAACGCCAAGCCGAGCGACGTGGCGATCGAGGCGTTCTCCGTCCCGCCAGCCGCCGCCAGGACGATCTTCGCTCGCAGCACCATGCGATGCTCGCCGCTGCGCTTGCGGGCCATCGCCTCAAGCCGGCGTGGCCGCGGGACAAGTTGATAACGAACGGGCTCTGACGGGACATCGCCACCTCCAGCATCGGCGACGCGACCGCCCACCACAATGATCCCCTCCGCTACCCGCATAACTTACACGCTTGTAATTCTGACCGGAACCACTTAGCCAACGCAACTCTGCGAGCCCCTCGGCTTCGTGGGGGAGCACGCGCTCACTAGCGCGCACACGGGCCTCGGCAATCATGCAGAGGCCCGTGTGGGAAGCGAAACCGTAAGCGCCTTAAGTGGCTCAGGCGCTGAAGCTGTCGCGGCGACGCTTCCGGCTTGACAGGACAATAATGCCACCCAAGCCAATCGCTCCTGCGCCCACCGCCGTGGTGAGCAGGGCGTCGGTACCGGTGAAGGCCAGTCCGCTCGACTGGGAGGTGGGGGTGGCTGGAACGGCGTTCTGGGGCGGCACGGTGTTCTCGGCCTGAGGCAGCGTACTAGTCGGTCCGTACCCTGGGCCATCAGCTTGGACTGCGGCGAAAGCTGGCGATGCCAGGGCCGCTGAGCCGCCGAGGAGCGCGAAAGACAGCGCCACGGGACCGACGAGTCGCCGAGCCACGCTCCGCCCGCCGCGAAAGCCTGAGAGATGTCCCACCGAATGCATAGTGACAGTGTGCTCCTTCCAGGGGAGATTGTCTAGCGACATCAACGCAATGCCCTATGAAGGCAACCCTACGGGATCAGCGTGGTGTTCGTTACGGCTTCGTGAAGGAGAATCGGTGGCCTGCGCGCTCCTCGGGCCCGGGCATCCAGGACGCGCTGTCGGTGGTCGCGCCGCTCTGCGTGGATTTGACTGTCATGGTGTCGTGGTCGGGGATGGACATGGGTTGGTTGCGGACTGCCATGGTGTAGTTGTGACCAGCCTGTACCTGCCCGACAAGGTTGATGGCCAGACTGACGGTGCCCTCGGCTGGCACGTTGATGTAGGCGCTGTAGGCGTTGACCCCGAACTCCGGGGCCGAGCCCATGTTGATCGGAGTGCCGTCCTGGGTGGCCCCGGTGAGACCGAACGGGCTGTAGATCGAGAGCCATGTCCGGTTCGTCCCGTTCGGGAGGTGGAAGCTGGGGAAGCTGCCGAGCACGTCCGGTGGCAGGCCGGTGGCTGGGGCTTCGTTGTGCAAGGTAACCGTGAGCAGGGCGTGGACGTGACCCGTTGCAGGGTCGACCGTCACCCGGTCGTCGAGGCGGCGACTGAGATAGGGGTCAATCTTGTTGGCCGCCGCGTTCTGTGTGGTCAGGGCCAAGACGTCACCCCCCCTGACCTGGGGGAACGACCCGTCCAGAGACAGCCGGCGGAGGAGGGGCTGATCGCTCGGATGGTTGCTCCAGAACAGGAAGCGGCCTTTGCGAACCTGGGGGTCGAGGGCGGCCGAGAGGGCGGCCGGGCCGGGGAGGGAGCTGTGAACCAGCTTGGCGAACGACAAGGAGAGGGCGTCTTGCAAGAAGTCGTGGCGGGCCAGCTCAGTGGTGCCTGCGTACTGCCCGTTGTTGAACGTGTCGTACTGGCCCTTGAGGAGCTCATCAGCGGCGTTCGCCTCGGTCAAGGGTTGAAGAAGGCCCGGGACGGCGATCGGGCCGGTGAAGTGTAGGAGGGCGGCCAGGCCGTAGGGGTCGAGGCCGAGCACCCCGTCGATGTGGTCCCCCCCGGCCTGGGGGTACAGCTGAGTGATGGCGTTGGCCACGGTGGGGAAGTCGGGGGAGTAGGAGACATCCTGGAAGTGGTCGGCCGGACCGAAACTGCCGTACCGGCCCAGGTAGTCGCCAAGGCCGGTGAGCTTCCGTCCGCCGGGGGGGAGGTGGGCGTTGAGCTCGGCTATCGGGCCAGCCCTGGTAAGTCTGATACTGCCCTGGTCCACGGTCAGCTCGGCGAAGCTGCCGATGAAGCCGTCGAGGCCCCTCGCTTCGGCCGGGGTCATGAAGGCTACGAAGTAGTGCCGGGTTCCGTTCCCGCCCAGCAGGCCCGGTGCGGCCTGGACGATCTGGGCTCCCAGGTTCACATTGCGCCCGGCGTTGGTCAGCTGCGTGTCGAACGTGGAAAGGCGAGAGGCGATGGGTGCCACCAGCCAACCAGAGCGCAGTCCACCCAGCGTGGCGCGAGCGTCGGTGATCTGGGCGCTCAGGGCGCGTAGCGGTCCCCCTGCTGCACTGATGGCAGCCAGGTCGAGGTGGCCATTCACCGAACCGAAGCTGCGGACGTCGACGGTGGATGCCTCCGTCTTCGCTGCGGTCGTCAGTCCCTGGGCCGTGCCGGTGGCCTTGGCGATGGCCTCGCGCTGCTGGGCCACGATCGGTACCAGCCGGCTCCCGGCGCTCCACAGGCTCGCGGCCCGGGAGTGGGCCAGGCTCAGGTTGGCGGTGGCGGTGGCCAGCTTTGCCGTCCCCGAGGCCGTCCCCCCGTTGGATACCGAGGCCAGGGCGCCCTCGGTGTTGGCGATGGCCAACTGCACCGGGTTCTTGGCCAGCAGCCCACCGATCGCAGCGGGGATGGCCAGCACCACCAGGACGATCACGCCGCCGAGCCCGAGTCGCAGCGTCCGGCGGCGGGTCCTCTTCGACATCTGGCGCAAGGCTGACACCAGTGGGAACCCGATGGCCACCGCGGCCACGAGGGCCGTCAGTCCCTGGAACCCGACGTGGGGCCAGCGCAGCACCACCTGTATGGCCAGGGCCCCCACCAACGCCCCGATGCGCTGTCTCGAGCGTCGGGGAAAGGCGGAACCGAACGCCACCCCGAGGGCGACGATCGCCGGAGCGAGGAGCAGGCCCTTGCTGAGGGCCACGGCGATGGCGCTGAGGATCAGCCACGTGCTTCGCCGGGCCTTGCTGGTCGCCACGGTGACGGTGGCCGCCAGTGCCGCGGTGTAGAGCGGGTCCACGACCGGTGTTCCGGTGGGGTGGCAGCCGGCGGTGGCGCCGCCGGCAGCAGCGGCGATCGCCAGGATGGCCAC
This sequence comes from Acidimicrobiales bacterium, assembly GCA_051000755.1. Lineage (GTDB taxonomy): Bacteria > Actinomycetota > Acidimicrobiia > Acidimicrobiales > Palsa-688 > JALZAH01. The sequence goes on from JBPCNZ010000042.1 coordinate 6,139, forward strand.
CACGATCTGGGAGCGTCGTTTGCGGCGGCTCCGATGACGCCGGCGCGTCGAGACCCGCTCTCCGCCGGCTACGCCACGCGCCGTGTCTTCTGCCAACTTGTCCGCGGCCAAGAGTGCGAAAACTTAGTCCAGCCTCGAGCCGTAATAGAAGCGGGCCCCGACTGGGCCTGTGACCCCAACTCGTGGCCGAGCAATCGTATGCCTGTATGCCTGTATGCCTGTATGCCTGTATGCCTGAAATGGGTCAGATCACCGTACGGGCCGGTGACGAGATCGTCCAGCGAGTGAAGGAGGACGCCGCCAGCCAAGGCCGCAGCATGAACGACTATGTAACGGCGGTCCTCGACGCTGCGACCAACCCCAACCTGGCCGGCGACGAGGCCAGCCGAGTCCGTGAACGTCTGGCCCGTGCCGGCCTGCTCGCCCCGTCTGCCGTTCGCCGCCAGCGGCCCGCGGCAGAGGCAGTGGCGGCGGCCCGGATTGCGGCAGGCCGGGGCACGTCGCTGTCAGAACTTGTCGCTCAAGATCACCAGTGAGTGTTTTCGCTCATTCGTCGGCGCTGGTCAAGTTCTACGCCGAAGAATCGGATCATGAGCTGGTCCGGAGCATTGACGTTCTCATCGTGTCGCAGGTCGCCCGGGTGGAGGTTCCCGCTGCCCTCTGGCGTAAGCAACGCCTCGGTGAGCTCGGCGCCGACCAGGCACGGTTGCTGAGCGACGACTTTGAAGCGGACTTCTTCGGTACGGACGGTGACGAGCCCCGGTTCTCCTCGTTGGCGAAGTCCTCGATCGAGCTGCCCGCTTGTGCGACGTGCACGGGCTCCGGGCCTACGATGCTGTGCAGCTGGGGAGCGCCTTGGCGGTCCGTGAGGTGGAGAGCGCCTGTGGGACCTTCGCTGTCTTCTACGACGGGCCGCGGCCGCAGAAGGCTTCACCTTGGTGCCGGCGGGGTGAGCCAGGAGCAGCACCGGGCAGCGGCTCGGGGTGGCATGCTGGTGGCGTGAAATCGTTGCTCGCCCGGGCCTTGGAGCTGGAGAATCTCTATGCCACGCCTGATGACGGCAACCGCTACGAGATTCTGAACGGGGCCTTGGTGATGAGCCCGCAGCCGGGCTCGGTCCATCAGATCGTCTCCCCCGAGCTGGCCGCCCTGTTGAGAGAAGGGGCCCTTCTAGGAGGGCCCTGATGTAGTCGTCCAGGATCCACCACCCGAGCGCCGCCAGCGGTGAGGCTTCGGCCATGGCAGTGGGTGTGGCTCCGAGAACGCAGCGATTCGACAACCCGAGGGAGTTGCTGGGCGATCGCTTGAAGGGGATCTACCGGCTGTTGGCCGATCACGGTGAGCGAATGTTCCCTCATGACTACTTCTCGGACCTCTGCAAGTGTTCGAAGCTCGGCCGGCCACGATCCCGGCCCGGGTGTTAGCGACGGTGATGATCCTCCAGTCCCACGAGGGCCTGTCAGACCAGGAGGCTTGTGATCGCTTGGAGCGCGATCTTGCTTGGCAGGCCGCCGCGGGGGTGGACACGGGAGCCGAAGCGTTCCATCCCACAGTGCTGGTGGGTCTGCGCAACTGCCTGCGGGCCTCGGCGCGGCCCCGGCGCCTCTTCACCGACACCAAGGCGGCCGCCGGCGAGGCGGAGGTGATGGGCAAGAGGGTGCGGGTGCTCGACTCCACGCCGATCTACGACGCGGTGGCTACCCAAGACACGGTGACCCAGCTGCGCTCTGCGATCCGCAAGCTGCTGCGGTGCTTGGACCGGGGCCACCCGGCCTTGGCGACCAAGGTGGGATCCGTGCTGACCCGCGACGATGACTTCGCGGGGCCGGGCAAGCCACCCTGTGACTGGGACGATCCCCAAGCCCGCGAGGCGCCGGTGGATGCGTTGGTCAACGACGCTCTGGCGGCGCTCGTTGCGTTGGAGGGCGATGCGCTCGAAGGGGTGGCCGACGCCGCTGCGCTGCTGGCGACCGTGGCGGGCCAAGACGTCGATGAGGGAGACGACAAGGTGTTCCGCATCGCCCGGCGGGTGGCCCCCGACCGGGTGATCTCGGTGGTCGATGTCGAGGCCCGCCACGGACACAAGAGCCATGACCGCCGATTCGACGGGTTCAAGGTTCATCTCTCCGTCGACCCCGACTCCGAGCTGATCGACGAGGTGGTGGTGACCGCCGCCAACGCGCACGACTCGGCCGCCGTCGACGACCTGCTGGCATCCATGCCGACGACGAGCCCAAGCTGACGGTGATGGGCGACTGCGCATATGGGGGCCGACACCCTCGCCCGCCTGGGCGCCTGCCGGCTACGACGACGTCAAGGCCAAGGTGCCCCCGCCAGGGGACGCCAGGGCCGTTACGGCAAGGACGACTTCGACGTCGACCTCGATGCCAAGGAGGTCACCTGCCCCGCCGGCCACGTCGCTCGCATCCGGTTCGGCGCTGATGGCTCGGGGCGAGCCGACTTCGCCGAGCACTGCGGCGCCTGCCCGCGCCGAGAGGCCTGCACGACCTCGGCGGCCGGGCGCTCGGTGACCATCCATCCGAGAGTCAGCGTCACCATCACGGGCACCGGTTTTGCCTGCCAACGAGTCGATCACCACGACCGTTGCTACTACACCTCAAACCCTGAGTACGTCCACGTCCGACAGCAGCGGTACGCTTGTGCTGTCTGTCGTTATCCCAATGAGTGCGGACGTCGGTCAGCACACCGTCACCTCCCACTGGGGGTCACCGGTGACAGCGCCTCAGCAGGTCTGACCTTGATCGAGGGAACCGGCGCAGCGGGGACCGGCGCGGAGTCCTCAGGCGGCGGCGTAGGCTCGCCGAGGGTAGTGGGTCAGTTTGACCAAACTGCTAGCTGAGTGCTTGCCACAGTACGCACCCTCGGTCACGTCACGTCCCATGAAAGCTGGTCCCCGCCGCCCCGGGCCTTCGCCTGGACATACGGCAGGATGGCCTCAGGCATCTTCGGCTTCGTCCCGGCCAGGAGCTGGGGCACGGTGACGATCTGGAGCTTGGGGTATTCGTTGCCGTTGAACGGGTTGACATAGGTCCCCGATCGGCCCGTCACGTCCCGCATGCCGCGGGTGGGTTCGTCCATGACGATGAGCAGGCCCATGTCCGCTCGTTCCTGGCCTACCGTCCCGGCCAGGTCGCGGACCATGGCCGGGTTGAGCTGGCGTCCGCCCTTGACCGATACGAGGAGGG
>JBPCNZ010000043.1:0-20666 GCA_051000755.1 Acidimicrobiales bacterium
CGCGCCTCTTGGTGGCCCCAATTGGCGACCGGGACGGTCGAGTGTCGTGACCGGGCTCTTGTCGGCGGCACGTTCGCCGCCGACGAAGGCCTGATCGACGCCCCCCTCGGTCGATCGGCATCGGATCCCACCAGGCGGGCGGTCCGGGCCGACGGGAGGGAGGCGAGGACCCGCTATTCGGTCGCCGACCGGTTCGAGTCGCCGTTCGCCGCCACCCTTGTGGAGTGCCGCCTGGAGACGGGACGCACCCATCAGATCCGGGTCCACCTGGCCGCCATCGGTCATCCCCTGATCGGCGACGGCCGCTATGGCGGCGTGGCTGTCGTCGAGGACGACGCTGCTGGCGTCCCGGCCGACCACGACGGTCGGCCCTGGCTGCACGCCGAGACGTTGAGCTTTGATCACCCCGGCTCCGGCGACCGGCTGACGTTCCACTCGCCGCTCCCCGCCGACCTGGTCGCGATCCTGGCCCGCTTTGGCGCCGCCCCCTAGCGGGGCAGCATGTCGTGTCACGATGGGAACCGCACCCGCCAGCGCGGCCGGTCTAAAGTCATTCGCCCATAGGCACGACGTGCCTGGTAAGGGGAGATGGCAATGATAGGAAAGACGTCGGTGAGGGTGTTGGCCGCAACTGGGGTAGCGGTCATGGGACTTGCTGCGTGTGGCTCATCGGGAAGCAGCAGCACCTCGTCCGCATCGTCGGGGGGGATGAAGATCGGCTTCTTCGGCGCTCTCACCGGGCCTAACGCCCAGCTCGGGATCAACATCGACAACGGTGAGAAGCTGGCCATCCAGCAGTACAACGCCACCAACCCCAAGGCGAAGGTCAGCGTCGATCCCTTCGACAGCCAGGGCCTGCCGGCCCAGGCCCCGCAGGGCGTCCAGAAGATGATCGCCGACAACGTCGTCGCCGTCGTCGGACCCGCCTTCTCCAGCGAGTCCGAGTCGGCTGACCCCACGTTCGAGAAGGCGGGGATCCCCAACGTCTCCGCCTCGGCCACCAACGTCAAGTTGGCCCAGAACGGCTGGAAGTTCTTCCACCGGGCTTTGGCCGACGACGCCGCTCAGGGCCCAGGTGACGCCGACTACGTCGTCAAGACCCTCGGCGACAAGACGGTGGCGGTCATCGACGACTCCAGCTCCTACGGACAGGGTCTCGCCGACTTCGTCCGCTCCAGCCTCAAGACCAATGGCGGCGGCGACGCCCTCGACGACCACATCGACCCCAACGGTCAGGACTACTCCTCGACGGTGAACAAGATCACCGCCGCCAAGCCGCAGGCGGTGTTCTTCGGCGGGTACTACGACGCCGCCGGACGCCTGGCCAAGCAGCTGAAGGATGCCGGTTTCAAGGGCGCCTTCGTGTCCGGTGACGGTTCGAAGGACCCCGGTTTCATCAAGAGTGCCGGTTCGCCGGCAACGGCCGAGGGTGCCTATCTGAGCTGTGCCTGCGAGGACACCACGGCATCAGCAGCCGCTCAGGCGTTCAACGCCGCCTACATGAAGGCCTACGGCACGCCTCCTCAGACGTACTCGGGTGAGGCCTACGACGCCACCAACTTCATCCTGGCCGCCATCAAGAGTGGGGCCACCACCAAGTCGGCGATCAACAACTACCTGGGATCGAACCAGTGGGTCGGCGTCACCAAGACCCTCAAGTTCCTGCCCAACGGCAACGTGTCGGGTGGGACCGTGTACATGTACCAGGTGAAGAACGGAGCCATCGTCCAGGTCGGCACCACCAGCTGAGCAGCAGTCGAGGACACGTCACCATGAAGCAGGAGCGGGCCGATGAACCGGCCCGCTCTTGTTCTTTCGGCCCCCTCTTTTGTTGTCCCCCGCCCGGTGCGCAGAGCCAGGAGACCCGTTGCACCTGAACAGCTTCGTCACCCAGTTCTGGCCGTCGACCATCGACGGTCTGACCCTGGGCAGCATCTACGCCCTCTTCGCCCTCGGTTACACCCTGGTCTACGGCGTCCTCAAGCTGATCAACTTCGCCCACAGCGAGGTGTTCATGGTCGGGACCTTCTTCAGCCTGTTCCTCCTCCATGACCTCGGCATCACCGGAGCGCAGACGGGCTTGGCCCTGATCGGTGTCCTCTTGCTGTGCCTGGTGGCGGCCGTCGTCGGCTCAGGAGCCACCGCCGTCCTCCTGGAGCGGGTGGCCTACCGACCCCTCAGGCGGCGGGGGGCCACCCGCCTGGCCGCCCTGATCTCCGCCATCGGTGCGTCATTCTTCCTCCAAGAGGTGTTCGGCAACTACTACTCCCGCCAGTACTCGAACTTCCCGCGTGTCCTGCACCGGACGGTGCTGTTTCACATCGGAAGTGGGGCGGTCACCAACGATGACGCCATCGTCATCGTCGCCGGGCTGGTCATGATGGTGGCCCTGGAGCGCACGGTGGCCATCACCCGGCTCGGCCGTGGCATCCGGGCCGTGGCCCAGGATCCGGAGACGGCCACGCTGATGGGGGTCAACATCGACCGGACCATCCTCTACACCTTCCTGCTCGGCGGCATCATGGCCGGGGTGGCGGCCACCCTGTGGGGGCTCCACTTCGAACAGACCCGGTTCGACATCGGGTTCCTTCCCGGGATCAAGGCGTTCACCGCCGCCGTGCTCGGTGGCATCGGCAACATCCGCGGCGCCCTCGTCGGTGGGCTGGTCATCGGGCTCCTGGAGCTCTACGGGGCCAGCATCTTCGGTTCCCAGTGGCGAGACCCGACCGTGTTCGTGGTCCTCGTTGTCGTCCTCATCCTGCGCCCCACCGGCCTGCTGGGCGAAGCCCTGTCGAGGGCCCGGGCATGAGCGCCCGCTCGCGCTCCGAGGAGGCCCGGGCTCAGCTCCCTATCGTGCGTGGCGCCAGCGCCTTCGCGGCCCGCTCCCGCAACCTGTGGGCGGCCCAGAAGCTGCCGGTGAAGATCCTGGCGGTGGTCGCCCTCTTCGCCGTGCTCACCATTCTTCTTCCCACCAGCGCGGTGGCGTCGGTCATGGCCCCCCAGAGCGACTGGAAGACCATCCTGTTCAACCCGATCGGCATCTACGTCCTCCTCGCCGTCGGGCTCAACGTGGTCGTCGGCCAGGCCGGCATGCTCGATCTCGGCTACGTGGCGTTCTTTGCCGTCGGCGGTTACACCATGGGCCTGCTCGCCACCAAGCAGCACTGGGACTTCTGGTTCGTGCTGCCCGCGGGGATCGTCCTGGCCGCCGGCGCCGGGATCATCCTGGGGGTTCCGGTCCTTCGCCTCCGGGGCGACTACCTGGCCATCGTGACCCTCGGGTTCGGCCAGATCATCGACGTGGCCGCCAACAACTTCAGCTTCGACGGCGGGCCCAACGGGATCTCGGCCATCCCCAACCCCCCGTCGATCGGCCACAGCGGGCCGCTGGTGTTCGGCGTGGTCGACCCCAAGCCCTACTACTACCTGGTCCTGGCCATGATCTTCCTGGTCGTGTTCCTCGTTCGCCGGTTGGAGAAATCCCGGGTGGGCCGGGCGTGGTCGGCCATCCGCGAGGACGAGGACGTGGCCGAGCTGATGGGGGTGCCGACCTACCGGTTCCGGTTGTGGGCGTTCGCCTTCGGTGCCGCCGTCGGCGGCGCCAGCGGGGTGCTGTATGCGTCCAAGGAGCTGTCCATCACTCCTATGGACTTCACCTACCAGATCTCGGTGCTGATCCTGGCCGGGGTGGTGCTCGGTGGGTCGGGCAACCTCCCCGGCGTCATCCTCGGGGCGTTCCTCGTGGCCTGGCTCCCGGAGCGGTTCCGTCAGTTCGCCGACTACCGGATCATGATCTTCGGCGCCGCCCTCGTCATCGTCATGATCTTCCGGCCCGAGGGCCTGATCCCGTCCCGCCGGCGGAAGGCGGAGATGGCCGACCGGGGAGGCGGGGGCGGCATGAACGCCCCGCTGATGGCGCCCTCCGCCGAGGTGGGGGGGTGACCGCCGCCACCCAACCGACGGTGACCGACGATCCGAACGCCCTGCTGCGCCTGGAAGGGTTGAGCGTCCGCTTCGGCGGGGTGGTGGCCATCGCCGAGCTCGACCTGACGGTGCGCGAGGGCGAGATCTTCGCTCTCATCGGTCCCAACGGCGCCGGGAAGACATCGACGTTCAACATCATCACCGGGGTGTACCAGCCCGCCAGCGGCTCGGTCTCGCTCGGCGGGGCCCGGCTCGACGGCCGCAAGCCGCACAAGATCACCAAGCTGGGCGTGGCCCGGACCTTCCAGAACATCCGGTTGTTCCCCGAGATGTCCGCTCTCGAGAACGTGATGGTGGGCGCCGACGCCCGTCACCGCACCGGGCTCCCCGGGGCCATCCTGGGCCTGCCCCGCCACCGCCGCGAGCAGCGGGAGGGGACAGCCGAGGGCCACCACTGGCTCGATTTCGTCGGTATCGGGCCCGTCGCCGAGGAAGCGGCCCGCAATCTGGCCTACGGCGACCAGCGTCGCCTCGAGATCGCCCGCGCCCTGGCTACCGGCCCCCGTCTGCTGCTGCTCGACGAACCCGCGGCGGGCATGAACCCGGCGGAGAAAACGGGGCTGCAGGGCCTCGTCAGCCGGATCCGCGACACCGGGGTGACGGTGCTGCTGATCGAGCACGACATGGGGCTGGTCATGGGGATCAGCGACCGGGTGGCGGTGCTCGACTTCGGCCGCAAGATCGCCGAGGGCCGCCCCCACGACGTCCAGAACGACCCGAAGGTGATCGAGGCCTACCTGGGGGTGGCCGACGATGAGGCCGCCGACGGCGCCGACACCGGAGTCAGAGGAGGCGGCGATGCTGCTCGAGGTTGACGACATCCACGTGTTCTACGGGGCCGTCGAGGCGCTCAAGGGCATCTCCCTCAACGTCGACGTCGGCGAGATCGTCGCCCTCATCGGGGCCAACGGGGCAGGAAAGTCCACCACCTTGAAGACCATCTCGGGGGTCCGGCCGGTGCGTTCCGGCCACATCAGGTTGCATGGTGACGACATCACCCACCTGGCCGGCTACAAGCGGGTCGCCCGGGGCCTGTCCCAGGCGCCCGAAGGCCGGGGCATCTTCCCGGGGATGACGGTGGTGGAGAACCTGGAGATGGGCGCCTACAACCGCAAGGGCAACCTGTCGTCCAACTACGACCGGGTGTTCACCCTCTTCCCCCGCCTGGCCGAGCGGCGCCGCCAGAGCGGCGGGACCCTCTCCGGCGGCGAGCAGCAGATGCTGGCCATCGGGCGGGCCCTGATGGCCCAACCGGAGGTGTTGCTCCTCGACGAGCCGTCGATGGGACTGGCCCCCAAGCTGGTCAGCCAGATCTTCGAGATCATCGGGGAGATCAACGCCCAGGGCATGACGGTGCTGCTCGTCGAGCAGAACGCCGTCCAGGCCCTCTCGCTGGCCCACCGGGCCTACGTGCTCGAGATCGGCCAGGTGTCGCGCTCGGCCCCGGCCGGGGAGCTGCTCCACGACGACTCCGTCCGGGCCGCCTACCTGGGTGGCGTCTGAGCGACGAGCGTATGACCGTCCGCTCAGCCCGAGGGCGGTGTGTAGTAGCCGAAGAGGTCGACGACGATGTCGGTGGTGGCGGGTTGGGTGGGCCCGTTTTGGATATCGACCGCACCGCCGGTGCTGGTGGCAGCGTACGAGGCGCCGGGGACGACGTTGTAGGCGTCGTTCGGAGACCAGTTCACATCCGAGGTAGCAGGGATGCCGGCGCCCGCCGGGTACACGGTCAAGAAGTTGCTCGCGTCCGGGATGACGTCGACCACGTCGAGCACGGCGGCATCGACGGTGTTAGGGACCGTGCCGGTGCCTCCCACTCCCACGGCGATTGACTGGCCGCCGGAGGGTGGTCTGTCGGAGGCGTTGACTCCGGGCAGATTCTCTCCGGCGCAGAACGACGGGACCGGTGACGAGCCGCAACGCGTGTCGGCCAGCCGGACGGGTGCGACCGGGGTGAAGGTTGCGCCCGGAGGGCCACCGGCCGAGGAGTACCAGCCGTCGATGTCGACCACAGCGTCGGTCAACCCGGCGTAGTTGTAGACACTGATCGTTCCGTCGCTGGCGACGGGGACGATGACCTTGTTGGCCAACACCTCACCAGCGGTGAAGTTCAGGCTGGACGAGCTTGGGCCACCTGGTGGGATGGTGCCGCCCGGTGCGACCGTCAGGTAGCCAGAAGCCGTTGGGAACACCGCGGTCAGATTCACCGCAACCGCGGCCACACCTGTGGAGGGGACACCGTTGACACCGGTCACCTGGATGCGGTCCTGGCCGTTGGCGCCAAGGGTTGAGGCCGCCTGGTTGATCGCAGGGATGCCCTCGGATGCACAGGCTGGTGCGCTGGGGTTCAAGGCGCAGCGGGTGTCAGCGTCTCGGGCGGGGGTCAGAGGGTGGAATCCCCCCGCGGTCGATACGGGCGCAGCATCGAAGCCTTCCACGTCGATCACCACATCCGCGCCCGGTGTCACGGTTCCCATGACGACGGTGATCGACGCGGCACCGGCGGCGGAGCCGGTGGCCACCGTTACCAGGTTGGCGACGGTCTGACCGGTGGTGAAGTTCAGGTTGGACGACGCCGGGGCGTTGGCGCCCGTGGGGTACACGCTCAGGTAGCCGGGGCTGGCTGGACCGGTCACGGTGACGTTCGCGACCACGGCGCCGGCGCCGGACGGCACCGTGAAGGGCGGCAGGTTCACCACCAGCGGCACCCCGCCGGCGAGGCGATGACCGGTGCAGGCATCGGTGATACCCGACACCGACGCCGGGCGGGTGTCACACACTCTGGTCGGTGCCACCCCACTGAACACCAGCCCGCTGGGCATGATGGTCAGCGTCAGGGCCTGGGTGGCCGATAGGGAGTTGGCCCCTGTGGCCCGCACGGTGAAGTTGCTCGAACCGGACGCGGTCGGTGTTCCGCTGATGGTTCCGGTGGTGGTGTTCAGTTGCAGGGAGGCCGGCAGGCTCCCTGACGCCAAGGCCCAGGTGTAAGGAGCGGTGCCTCCCGACGCGCCCAGGGGGGCGAGTAGGCCTGCCCGGTCGTGCCCGAGGGCAGCGACGTGGTTGTGATCGTCGGCGGGAGGTTGGGCCGCTGGATGCAGCCGGCGACGACGGTACCGCCCACGTAGTTGACATCGCCGTGACCCATGAAGTAGTCGGTGTTGGAGAACTCGTCCTGGGTGAAGTAGTGGGCACCGTTGATGGTCTGGTTGTACATCGTCCCCGACGCCCCGGGGTGGGAGACGCCGGTGGAGCCGAGCGGCACCCCGTAGGTGTAGGAGCACTCATCGCCGTCCTCGTAGCCGTTCCCATCTATCCACGTGTTGTACGTATCGGTGATCGACTCGTTCGCCTCGTGGCTGACGACACTGAGGGCGGCGTCGGCCTCTGGGTCACCGTTGGGGGCCTGAGCCCCGTTGAAGGGGTCGGAGCAGCCGTTGAGCGGCGGGTAAGGCTCGTTGGCGTAGATGGCGGGCTGAGACCCGAAGGCCGAGTGGTAGCCACAGTAGGCGTTCGTCGAACAGGGGTTGTTGTCCGAGGCCACCCCGGGCCCCTGGCAGGTCTCGACCGCCGGCGGGAAGAAGACCATGTACAGGTGGGCGTCGTCGGCGGGCAGACCGCGACCCGCCAGGGTGGTGGCGACCTCGTCCTGCAGGCCCTGGTCGGCGACGCAGGCCGTGAAGCCGCTGTCCGCGGTGCAGCCTGTGGCCCCGCCCTGGGCCGGATAGGCATTGGAGACGTCCACCTCGGCGCCGGCGGTGACGGCGTAGTCGATGTGTTGGACGGGACCACCGGTGGCCTGCTGGTAGTACTGGTCAGCCACGGCGAAGACGTTCCCGTTGGTGTGACTGGCGGCGGCCACATTCGAGAGATACCCGTTGATGATGTTCTTGTAGGTGCTGGTGAAGCTGTAGCCCGAAGGAGCCCAGTAGATGGGGGTGATGGTGACATGGCCTGGCGTCCCGCTCACGCCCCCCATGACCGGGGAGTCGGGGGTGAACAGCAGGGGCGGTTGGCATCCTCCGCACGACGGGTTGCTCTGGCCGGAGGCGCCCGATTGGGCGGAGCCGCGCCGGGCCACGTCGGTCCGGTAGAAGAAGCCGCGGGGCTTGTCGATCGCGGCTCGCGTGGCCAGCGATGGTCCCGGCGCCGGATGGGCCCGGGCCACCGTGGCGGCCCCCGCCGCCGGGCCCAGGACCGGCGTCAACCCGCCGAACGCCACGAGCGACGCGGCCGCCAGCCCGGCGGCCAACCGGGGCACCCGGAGTGCCAACCGGTGGCGGCGCCGACCGTCCGATGCTGACGGTGATGAGATCCTCATGTCTTGGCCCCTTGTCGCCATGGCCCGGCGTCCGGACCCACCCTGCCGACCGGGCCCGAAGGGTACCCGCCCGGCCCCGGACCGTATACCCCCGCCCAGCCAACATCCATGTCCGAACGTGCAGACATACGGTCCAGGCGGGACCTACTCGCTGGTCGGGCCGGTGAAGTCCGGCTGGCGCTTGTCGCGGTGCGAGGCGACCCCCTCGGCCGCGTCGGGCCCTCCGAAACCGTAGAACTCCATGGCCAGCGAGGCGTCGAAGCTGGGCCCGGCCATCCGGTACCAGTTGTTGAGCGCCTGCTTGGTCCAGCGAATGGCGCTCTGCGCCCCGCCGGCCAGCTGGCGGGCGATCTCGGTGGCCCGGTCGCCCACGGCGTCATCGTCGACACAGAGCGAGACCAGACCGATCCGTTCGGCCTCCTCCCCCGAGAGCGGGTCACAGGTGAGCAGGTAGTACTTGGCCTTGGCCATGCCGCAGAGCAGGGGCCAGCAGATGGCGGCGTGGTCCCCGGCGGCCACTCCGAGGCGGGTGTGGCCGTCGATGATCCGGGCGGTCCGCCCGGCCACCGACACGTCGGCCAGAAGGGCAGCCACCAGGCCGGCGCCGACCGCGGGACCGTGGATGGCCGAGACGACCGGCTTGGAGCAGTTGATGACGTTGTAGACCAGGTCGCGAGCCTCACGCATGATCCGGGTCCGGTCGCCGTAGTCGCCGATGATCTGCTCGATCAGCCCGAAGCTGCCACCCGCCGACAGTCCCCGCCCCGCACCTTCGAGCACCGCCACGCGGGTGGCGGGGTCCCGGTCCACGGCCAACCAGACATCGGCCAGCTGGCGGTGAGCCTCGGGTCCCACCGCGTTGAGGTTGGGACCGTCGAGTACGATGTGGACGACCCGCTCGTCGATGGCGTCCGGTTCGATTCGGAGCTGGTCGAACCCGGCGTACGGATCGGTCATGGGACTCCTTCAGGTTGTCTGGCGGGGACCGGGCTCACATCGAAGTCGCCCAGGTCGAGGCGGCGCAGCTTGCCGCGGTAGCGGAAGGTGAACGTGGGCCAGTTGTTGGTGTTGCGCCCCGAGGCGGTGGTGTACCAGCTGTGGCACCCGCTCCGGTAGGTGGTGCGCTCACTGGTGGCGTCCAGCCACCGGTTGTGGGCCGCCTGAACGTCGGGGCGGACATCGATCCAGGCCAGGCCGTCACGGTCAAGGGCGGCGAGCGCCTGGCGCACGTAGGCGATCTGGGTCTCGAGCATGTAGATCACCGAGTTGGCCCCGAGGTTCGAGTTGGGCCCGTACAGCATGAAGAAGTTGGGGAATCCCGCCACGGCGACGCCGGCGAACGCCTGGGCTCCGGCGCTCCAGATCTCCTGCAGGTTGCGCCCGTCACGACCGATGACATCCATGGGCTGGAGGAACCCGGTCGCCCCGAAGCCCGTGGCATAGATGATGACGTCGACCGGTCGTTCGGTGCCGTCGGCGGTACGAACGCCGCCGGGGGTGATGCCCGTCACCGCGTCGGTGACCAGCTCGACGTGGTCGGATGCCAGCGCCGGGTACCAGTCGTTGGAGAATCCGATGCGCTTGCAGCCCACCTTGTAGTCCGGCGTGGCCCGGGATCGCAGATCGGGATCGGCGATCTGGTCCTCGAGGTGCTGGCGCCACTGGCTGGTCACGTAGGACGCCATCCGGTCCGACGCCACGTACGCCGAGGTGAGCAGCTCGCCGTAGAGGAAGATGCGCAGCCGGTCGAGCCGGGCCAGCAGCGGAACCCGGTGCCAGGCTCCGGTCAGGCCGTCGTAGGGATGATCGACCTTGGGCAGGATGTAGGGGGCGCTGCGCTGGAAGACGTGCACCTGGGATGCGTCCCTGGCGATCTCGGGGACGAACTGGATGGCACTGGCGCCGGTGCCGATCACCGCCACCCGCTTGGCGGTCAGATCCTCGCTGTGGTCCCACTGGGCGGAGTGCCATGTCGGCCCACCGAAGCGGTCGTGCCCGGCGATGTCGGGCACCACCGGGCGGGTCAGCTGGCCGACGGCGGACACCACCACCGAGGCCGTGACGGTGGTCTTGTCGGTTAGGACCAGCTTCCAGTGGGCGCCGTCCGCAACCCAGGTGGCGGTGTCCACCCCGGCCCCCAAGCGCAGGTGGGCCCCGAGCCCGTAGCGATCGACCTGGTTCTCCAGATAGCGGAGGATCTCGGGTTGGCGCGAGTACCGCCGGCTCCAGGCCGGCTGGGACCACGAGTACGAGTACAGGGGGGACGGCACGTCGCAGGCGGCACCGGGGTAGGTGTTCTCCCGCCACACCCCACCGATCCGGTCGCTGCGCTCCAGGATCACCAGGTCGTCCTCGCCCCCCTCGACGAGTTGGATGGCCATGCCGATGCCACCGAAGCCGGCTCCGATGACGGCTACACGGTAGTCAGGTCCGGCGCGATCGCTTGCAGGGTGGTGGGGGGAGGCAGTCATGTCCCCCGAACGCTACCGGGGTGTGAACAACGTGGCGGGTGGCAATAGCTACACCGAGCGTGGGTCCGGGGGGACCCCGCGGAAAGGTGCAGACCATGACCGACATGACGACCATGAACGAGCTCCTGAAGGACGCTCCGACCAACTGGGGAAAATGGGGACCCGATGACGAGGTGGGATCCCTCAACTACCTGACGGCCGAGGAGGTGCTCCGCGGCGTGGCTCACATCAAGTCCGGGTCGGTGTTCACCTTGCAGCGGCTGATCGGTGACCCCAACGGCGATCCGGTGTGGCCGGGTCGCACGCCGGCCGAGAGGACCATGGTCCTCGACGAGTCCAGCTGGGACGAGGAGGGCGCACCGGCGTTCCCGGGCGGCCTGCACTATGCCGACGACAAGATCAGCGCCTACCTGCAGGGCTCCACCCAGTACGACGCCCTGGGCCACGTCTGGTATGACGGCCAGATCTGGAACGGCTACGACGCCCGTACCACGATCGGCGGTCTGGACAAGGCCAGCGTGGCCCCGATCGCCGAGCGAGGAGTCGTCGGCCGCGGTGTCCTGCTCGACATGGCCCGCTACCGAGGGAAGGACAACCTCGACAAGGCGGAGACGTTCAACCACGAGGACCTCGAGGCGTGCGCTACAGCTCAGGGCGTCACCATCGAGCCCCATGACATCGTGGTGGTCCGGACCAACTTCTTGAAGCTCTTCTTCGACCTGGGCAAGGAGTTCTACGAGAACTTCTGCGAGGCGGGCCTGTTTTACAGCCCGGAGCTGGTCCAGTGGTTCCACGACAAGGAGATCCCGAACCTGGTCACCGACACCATCGGCAACGAGTGCACCTACGATCCCAACAACGGGTTCGCGCTGCCCCTGCACTGCGCCCTCATGCGCAACCTCGGCGTCACCCTGACGGAGATCTGCGATCTGGAGAAGCTGGCCGCCAGTTGCGCCGAGGACGGCCAGTACACCTTCCTCTACGCCGCCGCTCCGCTGAAGGTCCATCAGGCCACCGGTTCGCCGGTCAACCCCCTGGCGATCAAGTGAGCGGCTACCGCGACCGACCGTGGCTGAAGCTCTACAGCGACGGGCTCCCTGCTGACATCAGCCCCGAATACGCCACCATGCTGGAGATGTTCCAGGCGTCGGTGGCCCGGGCACCGGAGTGCGAGGTCATCCGCTACTTCGACGGCGTCATGACGCTCGCCGACCTTGACGCGGCCTCTGACGCCCTGGCCGTGGCCCTCGCCGAGCGGGGCTTCGTTGCCGGCGATCGCCTGGCCTTGTACGTCCAAAACAACCCGGCGTTCCTGACCGGGCTCGTCGCCACGTGGAAGGCCGGCGGGGCGGCCGTGGCCATCAACCCCATGAACAAGGCCCGGGAGCTCACGTACCTGCTGGCCGACTCGGGCGCAAAGGCGCTGCTGTGCCTCGACGAGCTGTACGAAACGGTCGCCCGGGGCGTCATCGACGCGGGGGACACCCAGGTGACCACCGTGGTCACCTGCTCGCCCCTCGACGGCCAGAGCCGCAACGACTCCCGGGTCCTGGGATCGACCCGGGCGGCCGCGCCCGAAGGCGCCCACGACCTCGAGGATCTGATCGAGCGCTACGCCGGGAAGAAACCGGAGGGGACCTCGGCGAAACCCGACGACATCGCCGTCCTCACGTACACGTCGGGGACCACCGGCGTGCCGAAGGGGGCGATGAACACCCACGCCAACATGGTGTTCAACGCCATGGCCTACCGGGACTGGATGAAGCTCACCCCTTCCGACAGCGTGCTGGGCGTGGCTCCGCTGTTCCACATCACGGGCCTCATCGGACATGTGGCCCTGGCTCTGCTCCTGCCCTGTCCCCTGGTGTTGGCCCACCGGTTCCACCCCGAGGTCGTCATGGAGGCGATTCGCGAACACCGCCCGACCTTTACCGTGGGCGCCATCACCGTGTTCATCAGCCTGTCCGGTGTCGACGGTGTCAGCCGCGACGACTTCTCGTCGCTGCGGGTCGTCTACTCGGGAGGGGCCCCCATCGCCCCTGCCGTCAACAAGGCCTTCGAGGACAAGACGGGCCTCTACATTCACAACATCTACGGGCTCACAGAGACCAACTCGCCCTCCCACGCCGTTCCCCTCGGTGTCCCGGCCCCCGTCGACTCGTCCTCTGGCGCCCTTTCGGTGGGTGTTCCCATCTTCAACACGGTGGTGCGGATCCTCGGCGACGACGGCGAGGAGGTCCCGGTCGGGGAGATCGGGGAGATCGCCACCAGCGGTCCCCAGGTCGTCCCTGGGTACTGGCAGAAGCCGGACGCCACCGCCGCCTCCCTCCCCGGCGGCGAGTTGCTCACCGGCGACGTCGGGTTCATGGACTCCGACGGCTGGTTCTACCTCGTCGACCGCAAGAAGGACATGATCAACGCGGCCGGCTACAAGGTGTGGCCCCGGGAGGTCGAGGATGTCCTCTATGGGCACCCCGCGGTGCGGGAAGCGGCGGTCGTCGGGGTCCCCGACGAGTATCGGGGAGAAACCGTCAAGGCGTTCGTGTCGCTCAAGGCGGACGCGGCGACGGTCACCACCGATGAGCTGATCGAGTACTGCAAGTCACAGATGGCGGCCTACAAGTACCCGCGTTCGATCGAGTTGATCGACGAGCTGCCCAAGACGACGACCGGCAAGATCCTGAGACGAGAACTGCGCGACGCTCCGCCTTGACGGGTCCCGGCGCCGGGCTGACCTAACCTGCCCGGCGCCGTCGTCGAACGCGAAGGAGCCCCTGTGGCCTTGTCCATCGGCATCGTCGGTCTCCCGAACGTCGGGAAGTCGACGTTGTTCAACGTGCTCACCCACAACTCGGTGCTGGCCGCCAACTATCCCTTCGCCACCATCGAACCCAACGTGGGAGTCGTCGGTGTCCCCGACGCCCGACTTCACCCGCTGGCCGAGCTCTACGACGCCGAACGCGAGGTCCCCGCCGCCGTCACCTTCGTCGACATCGCCGGCATCGTCCGGGGGGCGTCCAAGGGGGAGGGCCTGGGCAACGCCTTCCTGGCCGCCATCCGCGAGTGCGACGCCATCTGCCAGGTGGTACGGGTGTTCGCCGACCCCGACGTCATCCATGTGGACGGCCACGTCGACCCGGCGGCCGACATCGAGACCATCAACACCGAGCTCATCCTGGCCGACCTGGCCACCGTCGAGCACCGCGTGTCCCGCCTGACCCGCGACGCCAGGACCCGGCCGCAGCTGGCGGCGGAGCTCAAGGCCGTGAGCGCGGCGTTCGATGTCCTCGACTCGGGCCGGACCATCGCCGCCGGGGTGGCGTCCGGCGCGCTCGACCCCGAACCTCTGGGCGACCTGCACCTGCTCAGCGCCAAGCCATTCATCTACGTCTTCAACATCGATGAAAGCGATCTGGACAACCAGGCCCGGGCCGCGGAGCTGGCCGAGCTTGTTGCGCCCGCCGAGTCGGTGGTCCTCTGCGCCCAGATCGAGGCCGAGGTGGCCGACCTCGATCCCGTCGAAGCCGCCGAGTTGCTCGCCGGGTACGGCCAGACCGAGTCGGGCCTGGCGCAGCTCATCCACGTCGGGTTCCGGACCCTCGGATTGCAGACCTACCTCACGGCCGGCCCCAAAGAGGCCCGGGCCTGGACCATCCGCATCGGCGACACGGCGCCCGAGGCGGCCGGCGTCATCCACACCGACTTCCAGCGGGGGTTCATCAAGGCGGAGGTCGTCTCCTACGAGGATCTCATCGTCGCCGGGTCCATCCCTGCGGTTCGGGCGGCGGGAAAGGCTCGTATCGAGGGCAAGGACTACGTCATGCGCGACGGTGACGTCGTGGAGTTCCGCTTCAACGTGTGACCGCAGCCGCTCCGCACCGCTCCGATGCAGGTCAGGGGCCTAATCGGCCGCCTGGGTGACCTCGCTAGTCCTCAGTGAGTCCTCAGCGTGGCGAGCGGCCGCTTCGATGGCGGCCCGTGCTCGGTCGTGATCGGCCGGCATCAGATGGGCGTAGGTGTTCAACACCACGGCCGGTGTGTCGCCGAGGTACTCGGCCACCGCCGCCACCGACACACCGTCGGAGAGGAGCACCGAGGCGAAGGTGTGGCGCGTGTCGTGGTAGCGGGCCGTAGCGCTGACGTTGGCGGCTTTGCGGGCCTGACGCCAGAGGTAACCGAACCGAGCTGCGTTGACGGGGTGGCCTTGCTCGTGCACGAGGAGCCCGTCCTCGCCGGTGCCGAAGTCGCGAACATGGGCAGCGAGGCTGGCCACGGTCGAGTCGGCGAGCGGGACGATCCGGTACGAGTTGGCGGTCTTCAGGGGCCCGAAGGACGTGCCCAGACCGCCGGCCTTGGTGGTGACGAGCTGCCGATCGACCTTCAGTTGCCGGCGCAGGAAGTCAACCCGGTCAACGGTGAGGCCAGCCGCTTCCCCGTGTCGCAGTCCACAGCGGGCGCCGAGGACCACGGTGACGGCGTACCACGGAGCCGCGCCGGCGAGGAGCTGCTCGACCTCGGTGCTGGTGAAGGGCACCACCGGCGACCCGTCCCGCCTCGGTCGCTTCACGCCACGAGCCGGGTTGCGAGCGATCAGGCCATCGCCGACCGCCGCCTCGAGCATGGACGACAGTTGCTGCAGTGCGATTCCAGTGGTGCTCGGAGCCAGCTTGCGGGTGGCCACCCACGACTCGATGTCGCCTCGGCGCAGCGACCCTAGCGGCCGAGCGCCCAGCACGGGGAGGACGTGGATCTTGAACCTGGTGGCCACCGACGCCCTCGTCGAGGCCCTCCACGGCTGGCGAACAGCCCAGACCTTGTAGAACTCCTCCACCGTCGTCCGGGCCTTCCCGGGGTCGACGTAGGCGCCAGTCAGCAGGTCGTGCTGGGTCCTGACCAGGTGCTGCTCAGCGTCGAGCTTCCCGGGGAAGGAGTTGGTCCGTTGCGGGCCGCTCGGGAACTCACGCCACCGGGCCCTCCACTGGCCGTTCGGCCGCTTCTCGACGCTAGCCATCGTTGCTCCATCCTTCCTTGAGCGGGATTCCCGCCTCACGAACCTTCGTCAGGTAACCGGAGGCCGTCCGGTGGCCAACGTTGAGAACATCGGCCACGTGACGGGTCGGCGCAGGCCGGACGCCCGGTGCTGGCTTGTACGAGTTGTAGGCGTCAGCGACCGTTTGCAGAAAGACCCGGTTGAGCCGGCGAGGGCTTCTGGTCCGCCGGGCCCGCCGGAACTGCTCGGCCGCCGTGAAATGCCGCTCCGGGGTGTCAGGTCCGTAGGCGATCTGGGTCAGGTTCCCAATTTGCCGCACGACGCCGGCATGAGAAGCGAATATCTCGGCCACCCAGTCGTTGACGTTGATCGCGTCCAGGTCGAGCTGGCGCACGCCGCGTCCTCCCTCGACAGCCGTGAGTGCCAACTCGGAGCAGCGGGGTACGCCGTCGACCACCTCGAGGACCAGGCGCAGGCCGGGTTGCCCGTCGGCGCCGGGCGCGGTCACCTCGATGCGCTTCGGTACCGCCCGGTCGCCGATGACCACAGGCGTCTTGCCGGCGTCGCTGTCCGCCCACCCCCAGGGCCACTCTTTCCGCTCGACCACTAACACTCGCACCTCCGAAACCCATTTATCGGCGAACTACATGCGAACCCTACCATGCAGGATGATGGCATGGAACCCAACGGAGGACACCACGCCGCTCTGGCAACTCCACCGGTGCGCGCTGCCTTGGCGACACCGCCGGAGGTGGCGGCTCACCTGCAAATACCAGAGCCGACCCTCGCTCAGTGGCGGTACCGGGGTACGGGACCGGCGAGCCTCAGGGTTGGCCGTCACGTCCGTTACCGCTGGGCCGACGTCGAACGGTGGGAAGACGAGCAGACGAGCAAGGGGGCGGCTTGATGGCCGGCCCCGCCGCCAGCTCCTCCCGCCGTGCGAGAGGAATCCAGAACCCTCCCACCGCCTCCAGGGCGGGCGGGACCTTCATCCAGTGCGACGCCTGCGGGGCTACCGGCAACGTTGAACCCGGTGGACCTCACGGTCACGACTTCACCCTGCCGGTCAGGTTCCGCAGCGGCAAGCCGCATCACTTCCCATGCGGCGGCCGGCTTGCCGCCTTCACGACCCCTGTTCCATCCCAACCCCCACAACGAGAGGCCGTTTGATGCCGAAGTTCACCAAGACCGTCCAAGCCTTCCTCTCCGAGGAGAACTCCCTGTGGGCCATCGTCGATGCACTCACCGAGGAGATGCCCGGCGACTGCTCCGCATCCGCCCTCGGAGAATGCCAGCAGTATCTGGCCGACAACGGCATCGACAAGAAGGCCAACACCATTAAGGACTACCGGACGACCGGTCGGTTCGTAGAGAGCGCTTCCGTCTCTCAGCGCCCAGTCCTTCGAGCGCAATCAGTGACGAGCGTCAGCCGGTTCGTTCGGTGTGGCGCGAGTCAAGCGGTGGCCGTGGAGGCAATCGAGCAGCACACCCTGACTACCGGCAATAAGAAGATGAGTAGGGACGCCGTACAGGCACTTTTCAGTCGCCCATCCCAGTGTGACTCGGTCACATTGAAAGCCACCGACCCGGAGGACTGGACCGAGGTCCAGTGGGGGGCTTTCGACGCCAAGGTCGTCGAGGCTACCAAGACGTTGCTCACCGCGTTCAACGTGTTGCAGCGAGGCATCTACAAGCCGTCGGTCGAAGCGACCGCCCAGCTCGGCCTGATCCGCGAACAGGATCTCGACGGCGAACTTGCCGGCCTGCTCGGCCAGAGCTGACCGATGGCTCTCGTCTCGACACCGCTGAGGAGCTCGCCCAGCTGCCACGGCGAAAACAGCGAGGCCCCGGTGGTGACCGGGGCCGTCGCCTCCATGTTGTCCACCACCCTGACCGGCTCCTCAACCGAAAGGATGACAGGTGGCAGACTACCTCACAACTGAGACTCAGTCTCGCGTAGGCGATTCCCGACCGGAGGGCACCCCAGGTTGCGCGGCGCACCCCGGGCAGATCGCCCAGTGTGCCCCGGTCACACTGGGGTCCCGGAACCCGGGACCGGCCCCGAGAGTCAGCCTCCTCCGAGGAGGCGAGCCGATGACCCGCATCGTCCACGAGCAGGGCTGCACCAGGGTCGCCCCGAGCCTGCCATTCCCCAACCGTCCCGCCCTCGGCGCCCACCGCCAGGCCAGACAGCCGGACGGTGCAGCATGAAACACCGCTGCCATAACTGTGGCGCCATCGACTGGAGCGCCTACACCGTTGAACTCGACGACCGCCACTTCCGTGCGAACCCGAAACTCCGAGAGTTCGTTCGGACCCCGATGCCCGGCGAGTGGACAAACGGACCGGCCATCGAATGCCCCGGCTACCGCCGGATGACCAAGGTGGCGAAAGGCGCCAGGGGCTGGCGTTGGCGGACGATGGCGTGGCGGAACGAGGCCGACGGGACCATCGTCTGGCACGCCTGCGAACTGCCTAACCATCCGTCAATGGCGGAGGCGATATGACGGCGACCTTCAGCGGGGCGACCGCGATCGACCGTGTCATCGAGCGACTCCTGGCCAAAGGATCCGAGGGCAAGGGCGGCTCGTGGCGCTGCCCAGCCCACGAAGACAGCACCCCGAGCCTGAGCGTCAGCCGCAACAAGACCGGCAACGGCGTCGTCCTCCACTGTCACGCCGGCTGCCCCACAGACCAGGTCATGGACGCACTCGACATGACCCCGAAGGATCTCTACGACGAGGCTCCGGCTTCGCAGAACGGGCGTGGTCAGCCCACCGCCATCTACCGCTACACCGGCGAGGATGGGCGCACCCTCTTCGAGGTACTGCGGTACCCCGGCAAGAAGTTCCTACAGCGCCGGCCCGTTCCGGGTGGCTACTAATGGAAGCTCGGCGACACCCGACGTGTCCTCTTCCACCTCCCCAAGGTCGTCGAGGCCGTCAAGGACGGGCGGACGATCTACGTCGCCGAGGGCGAGAAAGACGTCTACGCCCTCGAGTCGGCCGGGAAGGTCGCCACAACGGCCCCAGGCGGCGCAGGCAAAGGGAAGTGGCACACCAGCTACTCGATGTCACTCGAGGGCGCTGACGTGGTCGTCGTGGCCGACAACGACAAGCCGGGCCTCGAGCACGCCCAGGAAATCCTGCACAGCCTCACCCCAGTCGCCGCCAGCACGGTGGTCGTCCGAGCCAAGACCGGCAAAGACGCCGCCGACCACCTCGCCGCCGGGCTCAGCGTCGACGAGTTCGAGAACATCACCGACAAGCTCGACCACCTGATCGACAAAACCGAGACGCCACCTGACCCGCCCACCGACCTGTTCCGCAGGTGGACGACCGCCGAGTTGCTCGCCGAACCCGACGAGTTCACATGGCTCATCAGCGGCCTGCTCGCCGAGCCCACCTACGGGCAGATCGCCGGCGAGATGAAGACCCTAAAGACCGACATCTCCGGATTCATTCAGGTCGGCCTCGCCGCCGGCATCCCCATCTTCGACCGCTTCCACCCCGGCCACGCCCGGACGGTCCTCAGCTACGTCGGCGAAGGCGGACGCATCCCCTACACCCGCCGCCTCCGCAGGATCGCAGCGGCGATGGGGGTCCGACTCCAGGACATCCCCCTCGAGTTCAGCTTCGACGTCGCCCCGGTCACCTCGCTGGTCTTCCAGGAGTCGCTCGCCCGGGACCTGGCCGAGCTCGGCCCGGCCCTTGTCTGCCTGGACCCGCTGTACGCCTACCACGGCGACAAGACCAAAGCATCCGACCTCCACGCCGAAGGCGGGCTCCTCAACGCCGTCTCCAAGCCCTGCGGTGACGCCGGCGCCAGCCTGGCCATCGTCAACCACTACAACCAGACCGGCTCGGGCAACGGCCTCAAGCGGATCACCATGGCCGGCTCCGGTGAATGGGCCGACAGCTGGATCCTCCTCGCCCACAGAGAAGACCCTGCCGTCGACGCCGGCCAGTTCCACCTCACCATGCAGATCGGCTCGAGGCAGTGGGGCGGCACCATCTGGGACCTCGACCTCAACATCGGCCACTTCGACGAAGACACCGGCTGCCACGACGGCGACATCACTTGGGATCTGAGGCGATCCGCCGGCGGTCCGTCCGGCAAGCCGGCGACCGAGTCACCGAAGGCCGCAGCGTGTCGGCTCGCCATCCTCGAGGTGCTCGCCGACCGGCCGTGGAAGCTCACCAAGACCGAGATCCAAGAACGCGTCGGAGGCAACCGCACCACCTTCGCCATGGCCCTCGCCAGCCTCGTTGACGACTGCCGGATCCGCCACGACCAGGTTACCCGCGACGAAGGCGGAACGGTCAAAAAGCGGCCGCTGTGGGGCCTCATCGACAACCCCGGCCAACTCGGCACGGCCGACGTTGCCCCGCCACGAACCACGGAAGACCGATAGATGCAGGTCAGAGCCAACAAACAACCCCGGCCAAACCTGGCCGATGTTGGTAGCCGGAGTCCCGATTGGCCGGGCCGGACAACCAAGTCCGGCCAAGGACATACCTATAGGCCGGCCTTCCTTGGTTGTTTCAAGCAGATCCACCCACCAACCAGCAAGGAGAACACCATGACCACCACACCCACCACGCCGTCCATTCAGATCGCCGAAGCGAACATCAGCGGTCTCGGCGACGGACTCGTTCACCATTGGGCGCTCAACCCTGACCGCACCGTGTGTTCGATGCCCGTCACCAACTACGTGACGATCACCACGGTCGACTCTGCCGACTGCCCGGCCTGCAAGTACGTGCTCATGCGCGCCTCGACAATGGTCTTCGCCGCCCACCACGAACCGCGTGATATGCGGCTCACCGCCATGGCGATGTTCATCGCAGCGACAGCGATGGACCCCGAACCGGAGTTCCTCTTCGACTCAGAACTGGCCGAC
>JBPCNZ010000044.1:0-18396 GCA_051000755.1 Acidimicrobiales bacterium
CCTGGCGCCAGGTGGAGCTGACCGTCAACTACCGCACGCCGAGCGAGATCATGGATCTGGCCGGCCGGGTGCTGGCCGCCACCCAGCCGGACATGCGCCCCCCTGAATCGGTACGAGCAGTTGGGGAATGGCCCCGCCTGGTGGCCGTCGGCTCCACCGGGGAGGACCCGGTGGCGACCCTGGCGCCGGCGGTCGTCGCCCAGATAGCCGATGCCGACGAGGCCGGCACCGTCGCCGTGATCGTCCCCACCCCCTACGCCGAGGGGGTCTCAGAGGCCCTGACGGGCGCCGGCGTGGCCCACGGCCAGGTCGGGCGCAACGCCCTCGAGTCCGAGGTCACCGTGCTGGTGCTGGCCGACGCCAAGGGTCTGGAGTTTGACACCGTCATCGTGGTCGAGCCCGCCGCCCTGATCCGCGATGCCCCCCAGGGGCTGCGCTCGCTGTACGTGGCCCTGACCCGGCCGACCCGGCGCCTCATCATCGTCCACGGCGAGCCCCTCCCCGCCGCCCTCGTCGCGGGTTAGCCGGCCCGGGGGTTCGCTGGCACATCGGGCTCAGTTGGCCCGACCGGGAGATCGAGGTGGCAGGCGAAGGGCGTGTGGGCCAAGAGCTCAACCAGCTCCTCATAGTTGGTGACCATGTCCCGGACGGACCGTGGAGAGACTCGGGCCTGTCTGGTCGAGGTGGGGGCCGCTTGGAGACCGAGAGCCTCGA
This sequence comes from Acidimicrobiales bacterium, assembly GCA_051000755.1. Lineage (GTDB taxonomy): Bacteria > Actinomycetota > Acidimicrobiia > Acidimicrobiales > Palsa-688 > JALZAH01. Next base: position 715 of record JBPCNZ010000044.1, read on the forward strand.
CGATGCGCGCCACGGTCCGTTCCTGGGCGTCGGAGGAAGCGAGGTCGTCTTCGTAGACCAGCTTCAGAGGATGCATCCCGCCGAGCAGCCTGGTGGCCTCGCCCTCGGCTGCCGTGTAGAGCTCCAGCACGGCCAGGAGCTCCGCTGGTTCCACCCGCATCGGCTCGAAGGGAGGCAGGTGGCCGACCTCGAAGTGATACTGGGTCCGCTGCGCCCGGAGGGCCGAGATGGCCTGCTGGAGGCGGTTGCGCCGCCTGAGGTGGATGACCAGCCAGCCTGCACCCTCCAGGCGACGGAGGTAGTCCGTGGCCTCGGGCACGTCCTGCACGCTCAGGATGTGGCGCGTCAGCACTTTGAACCCGTAGGCGCGACGGCCCCGGACGCGGGCCAGGCGGGCCCGGCCCTCGACGACGTCCTCTGGTCGCATCCGTCGGGTGGCGAGGATCTCGCTGTCGCAGAGGATGTCGGGGTGGGAATCCAGGCGGGTGACCAGGGCTTCGCTGCCCGCCCGTCCTTCGGTCACCACGACCAGGCGCCGGAGGTCTCGGTGCCCGACCAGATGGGCGGCGACGTAGGCCTTGGGCACCCAGAGCCGCCCTCGCAGGTAGTCGCTCAGGTCGGGTCGAGTCATGGCAGGGTCGAGGCGCTCACCGGATGGTCCGGGACGGCATGCTAGCGACCGGCCAGCCGGGCGCCACGACGAGCGCCACCGCGTCGCCGTCACCCATGGCCGGGGTGGTGATGGAGATGACTCCGTCGATCACGGGGACGGTCACCGTGGGGCCGGTCACCGGGCGGGTCAGGGTTTGGGAGCCGGCCGGGATGTCCGCTTCGGTCACCTGGGCCGAACCGGCGAAACCGACTTTGACGGAGATGGGCACCGGTGTCGGCGGGCAGGCTGCGAGCGTCGTCGCCGGGCAACCCTGGTGGCGACCGAGGAGCGCGGTGACCGCACCTGATCGGGCGACGGTGGCCAAGCCGGTGACGCCGGAGAAGGTGGTGGCAACGGGGATCTGGCGGCCAGCCGCCCTGGCGTAGAAGGCGTACACCCAGTACCCCGGCAGAGGCGTGCTCCCATCGCCGGCCAGGAGCCCGTCGAGGTAGCCGTCACCGCACGTGCCGTAACAGGACCGGTTGGCTTCGCTGACCCTGGCGGCGTCGAGGGCCGCCAGTTGGCCCACGTCCCAGCCAGGGACCAGCGACAGCGACGGGCTGCCGTATTCATTGACCAGGATGGCCGGATGACCGAGAGAGGGGCGCTCGGCCAGCAGCGCTCGGAGCTGGGTGACCGAAGCTTGCACGTCGCCGGGCTGGGCCGGCCCCCGGTCGGGGGCGAACCCGTCGGGCAGAGGGAAGGTGTTGTTGTCGTGCCAGGCGATGGCATCGGGCGGCGCCTTGTTGATCACGGCGAAGTCCAAGAAGGTTCGCATGTCGAGGCTGCCCGCCTGCTCGGCGCCGGCCTCAGCCGGCCCCCCGGCCCACGCGGTCAGCGACGGCGCCACCACGCTGGCGTGAGGGTCAGCGACCTTGATGCCTCGGTAGGCGGCCAGATACTGAGCCTCGACGTCGGCGACCGTCTCGCCCGCCCCTCCAAGGGCGGGCGGGAATGCCGGGTCGGCGCCCGCCGAGAAGTAGTTGGCGGAGAACGGCTCGTTCTGCACCTCCCAGTAGCTGATCTTGAATCCCCGGGCCCGGCCCACGGCCTCGATCGTCCGCACCTCGTTGGTCGTCCAGTTCTGATACCGGGCCAGCTCGGTCCAGGGCGGAATGGCGAAGCCCATGTTCGGGGCACCGCGCGGTTCGGTCTGGCCCGCCCTCCAGTCGTCGGACAGCAGCTCGGTCAGATCGGCGTCGGGTAGGGCCCCGGCGGTGGTCTCCTCGGCGTAGGGCGTGGACGCGGGGCCGAACGTGGCCGACACCCTCCAGTGCTGGGCGCCGAGCCCCTGGAGGACGACCGGTGACGTTCGGGACCCGATGGCATGGAGGAAGCCCGAGGCCGGATGGGTCTCGGCCGCCCCCGGGGCGGTGGCGTCGATCCCCATGCAGGCCAGAGCACAGGGGCGGGCCACCGACACCTGGTTGGAGCTGACCGCGGGCGATTGGCCCACCGGGTTGGCTGCGGCCACCTGGATCGACGCCACCGTGCCCGGGTCGACGGCGACGGTCTTCCCCGTGCAGGGGGCGTAGCAGACGAAGCTCCCGACCGGGTACTGGGCTGTTGCCGTGCCCTCGAAGACCGCCACGTTGTAGCGCTCCGGGGCTGGCGACCCGGCCGGGCGGTCCCAGGATACGATCACCTGGTTGTCGGTCCTGCTGGCGGTGAGCACGGGCCGGACGGGCGCCCCCGGAGCGACGGCGCCTGCGGCTTTCACCAGGTTGGTCGTCCCGGGCGTGCTGAGCCCCACTTCGTTGGCGGCGGCCACGAGGAACGCATAGCTCCGGCCCGCGGTCAGGCCCGCCACCATGGTGTTCGTCCCGGCCACGACGGTCCGGGTGGCGGCGCCCGCCGCGCCCTGGGTGACGACCTCATAGGTGTCCGACGGTCCCCCGGAGCCGGCCCGCCACGACACGTAGGCCCGCCCATTGGCATACGCGACGGCGGTGGCGGCCACGGGCGGGCCCGGGAGGCCCGTCGGTGCCGAGGCCGATCCGCAGGCGGTCACTGACGGGGCGAGGAGCACGGCCAGGGCAGCCGCCCCCGCCAGCGGGCGCCGGCCCCGAAGGAGTCTCACGGTCAGCGCTCCTTGACCAACCGGCCTCGCCACCGGATCTGGCGCCGGGTGACGAGGAGCACCACGGATCGCAGGAACATAGCCACGAAGGCGAGGAGGGGGACGGGGAAGACCACGGCGGTCAGGACCCCGAAGCGGCCTATGCGTCGCAGCATCCATCCGATCTGCACGGCCCAGACCGCATAGACCACGGCGTCAACCAACCGGTGGGGGCCCCCGGCGACGGCTGCCAGCCCCTCCCAGGCCCCGACCAGGGCCCCCCACACCCACAGGAACGGTCCGACTATGGCCAGTGGTGACGACCCCCGCGCCCCGACGGCGAGCGACCGGGTCCAGCCGTCGACCAGCTGGCGGAGACCGCCGGGGTACATCCGGAAGCGGACCATCGTTCGCCCCCCGAAGACCGACACCGGCCGGCCGGCGGCGCGAAAGCAGCGGGCCAGGGCGATGTCCTCGATCACCTGGCCACGGACCGTCGGATCCGTATGGCCCCCCACCGCGTCGTAGTCGGACCGGCTGGTGATCAGGCACGGCCCGAACGCCATCGTCGTCTGCCGGCGGGGCGGCCCGGTGAAGGCCAACGTCCCCATCATCGCCACCACGTTGCAGACCGCCGAGAGCCGCTCGTAGGGCCGGACCGTCACGTGGAAGGGCTGGACGGAGACGAGTCCGTCCCGGCGGCGATGCTCATCGACCAGAGCGGCCAGGGCGCCGGGGGCCAAGGTCACATCGGCGTCGAGGAACACCAGCAGCTCGCCGGTGGCGACCTCGGAGCCTGAGGCGCAGGCCGCCGGTTTGCCCCTCCAGCCCTCGGGCAGGGGAGGGGCGTCGAGCACCGTCGCCCCGGAGGTGGCGGCGAGGGCGGCGGTGGCGTCCTCGGAGTGGTCGTCGACGACGATGACCTCGGCGACCAGGCGGGTCTGGGTGGCCAGCGACGCCAGCAGGAGGGGGAGGGAGGCCTCCTCGTTGCGGGCGGGGATGATCACCGACACGGTCGGAGGCCGGGGGTTGGAGTCGGGGCGGTGGCCACCGAGGTCCCGGGGCCGCGGAACACGCGCCAGGAGCCAGACACCGGTTGCCCACTGGATGGCGAAGAGGATCAGATGCCCGGTCGACATCGCCGCTCCCTGTTCGGCGGGCGGGAGGCCGGGGGGGACATCGTCACATCCTGGCAGGACTGCCGCCCTGAGCGTTGGGTCCCAGCTCTCGCTTGGTCCCATGATCCGGGGATGTGCCGAGCCTGCGGCTGACCCCACCTGGCCCACGAGGGCTCGGGATCAGATCAGGGTACGTTCACCGGCGGTCTCGACGGCGAGCCTTCCGTCAACGGCCTGGAGGGTGACGGCCAGCTCCGACAGGGCGACCGGCGTTCCGCCGGCGGGTTCCGCTTTGACCAGGGCGTCGTCAACCCGGCGCCAGTGGCGAAGATCCTTGGTGTCGCGGTCAATCATGACGATCTCTCGGACGCCGACCCGCTGGTAGAACGCAACCTTGTCCAGACTCTCGCCGCCCGGTGAGCGAATCTCCACCACCAGCGTTGCGTCACCCTCCACGCCGCGCTCACTTCTCTGGCTGGCGGCGAAGACCATCAGATCGGGCACCCGGTAGTCCGAACCTTCCGGGGCCGTGGGGTCGAAGAGGCCCGTCTCGTAGCGAACAACCAGGCCGGAAGCCACCGCCGTCCCGTGGAGGGCGATGAACAGCTCGCCGCCGATCCGCTGATGCTCCTCGCTTGGCGGAGGCGCCATGTGCAACTCGCCCTCCCACATCTCGTCGAACACGTCGACGCCTTGGCGAGCTCGCTCCGCCAGAAGCTCCGACGGCACCTCCAACAAGACACCACGCACGGTCGGGAGATTACCGGACGGCGGCGTCACCAGTGGCAGAGTCAGGGTTGAGACAATGAGGTCATGGCCGCAAAGGACCGAACCTGGATCGTGATGCTGCGCGACGTGTCTCAGACCGTGAGGGTGAGCGGAGAGCCGGTCGTGATGGCGAGCCTGGTGCTCGACGCGGACACCGGTCTGGCGCTCGGCAACGGTACCGCCACGACGGGACGGGCCGCTCTCGCCCAGGCGCTGGGCACAGCTCTGACCCGCCCGGCGGGGTCCCTCCCGCCGGCCCGGCCGGATCTGGTCCTGTGCGTCCCCGAGCACGTTGCCACCATCGAAGCCGAGTTGGTAACGCTGGACGTCGCCGGCCCCATGCCGCCGATCACCGGGGTCGAACCGGTGGCCGAGGCCGAGGACATCTTCGATTCCCTCATCGGTCACCTGAGCGGCCGGATCCAGCCTGAGCAGCTGCCGACCCCGGCCGACTGGCACCTCCTCTTCGCTCACGCCCTGCGTTACCAGCGCGAACAGCCCTGGACCCGCTGGAGCGACGCCGCCCACCTGGCCGTCACCGTCACCGTCGGCGAGGTGCCTTCCACATACGTCGCCACGGTTATCGGAGCCGAAGGCGTCCAGCGCGGCCTGATCCTGCATCCGGGCACGGCGCTCCCCGCCGGCCTCGACGGGACGCCAGGCATCCCCGCCGCCGTCAGGGCGGGCACCTTGATGTTCTTCCTCGATCCTCCCTCAGAAGCCCCTCCTGGTTTTGCGGCCAAAGCAGCGCGCTACGGGTGGCCCGATGACGCCGAGCTGATCCCTTCCTGGGTGGCGAGCGGCCCCGACGGCCCTGAAGACGTGAGCAGTAACGACGTCGAGCGCATCGGCGTCGCCATCGCCGCCGTCGTCAGCCACGACGGGCGCGGGCCGATGGTCGTGGATGCGACGACCGACACGACGACCGGTCAGGTGGACCTCGCCGGCGGCCAACGAGCGAGCTTCTCCATCCACCAGTGACGTGGGCAGACCCTACGGTTGGCGTTTACGGTGCCCAGGATGAACGTTCTTTCCCGGCGGCAGCCGTGACGACCCTCCGATGAGCGCCATCCAACCGCCCTGGTCGCCGGCGGTGGCCGACGCGGATCCGATCACGCAATTCTCCACGTGGTTCGACGACGCGCGCCACGTGCGCGAGCCCGAACCCGAGGCCATGGCCCTGGCCACCGCCTCTCCCGACGGCACGCCCACCGTGCGTTGGGTGCTGCTCAAGGGCTGGGACGAGCGCGGGTTCGTGTTCTACTCCAACGAGAACAGCGACAAGGGCGCGGATCTGGCGGCCAACCCGATCGCCGCCCTCGGATGGCGCTGGTACCACCTCGAGCGCCAGGTCCGCGTCGTCGGGGCCGTCTCGGTCGTCGACGCCGAACAGTCCGACGACTATTTCGCCTCCCGGCCCCGGGGCTCACAGATCGGGGCGTGGGCCTCCGAGCAGAGCGCCGTCATCCCCGACCGGGCGTTCCTCGAGGCCCGGGTGGCGCAGACCGAGGACCGCTTCGAGGGCGGCGCCGTGGCCCGACCCCCGCACTGGCGGGGCTTCCGGGTCCGGCCCACCACCGTCGAGTTCTGGCAGGGCCGCCGGGACCGGATCCACGACCGGGTCCGCTACCGCCAGGATCCCACCACCCTGGACGGCGGCTGGCTCCGTGAGCGCCTGGCCCCCTGACACCGGGGAGCGGGGGAGGGTGCGCTTCTGCCCAGCGCCACCCATCCCTGCCGCCCCAGAACCACGTACCCGGCGTAACGGGTCGCCTGGCACGTGACGACGTTGTCAATAGGACAACGTTTGTTGAAGGGATAGTATAGAGCGTCCCCGGCGTCATCACAACGTCGAGGTGCAACATGTGGAGACGGAGGCGAGAGGAGGGATCGTGGCCGGCACATTGATGCGGGGGTTCGCCCTCCTCGAGCTCCTCGATTCCGAAGGGCCGCTGCGGGTCTCGGAGCTGGCCCGGCGGTCGGGGAGCGACAAGGCGACGGTGTCACGGATCGTCACCGCCGGCGAAGCCGACGGATGGTTCCTCCGCCAGGACGGCAAGGTCGCCCTCGGCCTGCGTTCGACCCTGGTCGGCCACAGCAGCTCCATGCGCGACCGGATCCGGGACGCGGAACCCCTCGTCCACGCCATCGCCGGCGTCACCGGGGTTCCGGCCATGGCCATCGGGCAGGCCGGTCGGAACGCCGTGGTCTTCGCCTACGCCTCGGGCGGCCCGCTGGCGTTGCCCATCTCGGTCGGGGCCCGACTCCCGCTGTGGCTGGCCGCGGCCGGACGGACCATCCTCTGCCAACTCGACGACGCCACCATCGACGCCGTGGTGCCACCCGACCCGTTCCCGAGCGTCGATCAGATCCTCGGGCGGCCCTTCGCCCTCGAGTTCCAGCGCCTCCACCCCGCCATCGCGCAGGAGATCACCCGTCCGGCTCCGAGCACCCGGTGCCAGCTCGACGACCGCCTGGCCGAGGTCCGGGCCTGCGGATGGGAGTGCGACAACGGTGAGATCAACCCGGGCACCGGCTGCCTGGCCGTCACCTGGGCCCAACCTGGCCTGGCCGCCAGCCTGAGCTGTGTCGGTTCCCAGGCCCAGATCGCCAACCATGCGGACATGATCCTGCTCGCCCTCCGAGCGGCGGCGGCACCCGGCGCAACGCGCGACGACGTGGTGGCCGCCAGTGCTGCGGCGATCGGGGACCGGCCGTCGTAGCGCCCTCGTGCCGTTCAGCCCCCAGAACCGGTCACAATGGGGCATGGACAGCAGTCAGCCCCTGTCGCTCGAGACCGACATCGACACCCTCGCCACCGCCCACGCTCAGGGGGCGATCGTGCTCGACGTGCGCCAGCCCGACGAGTACGTCGAGGCTCATGTGCCCGGAGCGGTGCTCATCCCCCTGGGCGAGCTGGCGGCCCGCCAGAGCGAGATTCCCGGCGGCGACCCCCTCTATGTCGTGTGTGCCGCCGGTGGCCGTAGCCTCACCGCCGCCGCCGCTCTGGTCGAGGCCGGCTATCCCGCCGTCTCCGTTGCGGGCGGCACCAATGGCTGGATCGCCGCAGGTCACCCGGTGGTCAGCGGCGAATCTCCCAGCTGACTCCCTCCGGTTGGTCCCGAAGTAGCCCCTTCACGAACCGGCCAACATCCGGTAAAGTCAATTAGCCCAGAACGATGCCATCATTGCGGCCTGGCCATGATTGTGCGGGCGGCATAGGCGCCCCTTCCTGGGTCCTTCCAGCAGAACGAGGACACGTTGCCCAACAACCACGCCGCTCAGCCAGAGGAAGACCTGGTCCGCCTCTACCTGAACGACATCGGTAAGCACGCTCTGCTCACCAAGGACGACGAAGCTCGCTTGGCTCAGGCCATCGAAGCCGGTCGAGAGGCCCGCGCCGAGCTGGCCAAGGAGAAGCCCCCGACCGCGGCCCGCAAACGGGAGCTGCGCCGGGTGGTGCGTGACGGCGACGAGGCGGCGGAAACCTTCGTCAAGGCCAACCTGCGCCTCGTCGTGTCCATCGCCAAGAAGTACCAGGCCGCCGAGCTGCCCCTCCTCGACCTGGTCCAGGAAGGCAACCTGGGCCTCATGCACGCCGTCGAGAAGTTCGACTGGCGCAAGGGCTTCAAGTTCTCCACCTATGCCACCTGGTGGATCCGCCAGGCCATCACCCGAGGCATCGCCAACACCGGCCGCACCGTGCGCCTCCCGGTGCACGCCGGCGACCTGCTGACCCGGGTCACCAAGGCCCGGGGCCGCCTCGAGGGTCAGTTGGGCCGGCGCCCCACGGTGGCCGAGCTGGCCGTCGACCTCGAGCTCGAAGAGGAAAAGGTCACCGAGATCCTCCGCCATGCGGCGGAGCCCCTTTCGCTATCCGAGCCGCTCCGCGAGGACGGAGACGCCGAGCTCGGCGACGTGGTCGAGGACCGCTCTGCCGTGTCCCCCTTCGATGCCGCCGCCGCGTCCCTGTTGTCGGGCGAGGTCTCCAAGATGCTGGTGGCGCTCGACGAGCGAGAGCGGGAGATCCTCCGCCTCCGCTTCGGGCTGGACCGGGGCGAGCCCCGCACCCTCGACGAGGTCGGCGAGCACTTCAGCCTGACCCGCGAGCGGATCCGCCAGATCGAGGCCCGAGCCATGTCCAAGCTGCGTCACCCCTCCACCGACCGGGGTGCGCGCGAGCTGCTCACCGGCTGACGACTCCCCTCGGTTGCGAAGGCCGTCTGGTGCGTAGGCCGTCTGATGCGTAGGCCGTCCGGTGCGTAGCGCAGAGATCGAGGTCACCACGGCGCGCACCCAGCTCGCCGACCTGACGTCCGCAGCCCGGGACTGGTTGGCCGCCGAGGGGGTCGCCGGTGACGGCCTCCTTCACGTGTTCGCCCCGCACGCCACCGCGGGGCTGGCCCTCATGGAGCTGGGCTCAGGCTCGGAGCGCGACCTGACGGAGCTGGCCATGCGCCTGCTGCCCCGCGACGACCGCTACCGCCACCGGCACGGGGCGACTGGCCACGGCGCCGACCACCTCCTGCCGGTGCTGGTCTCCCCGTCGATCTCCATCCCCGTGATCGCCGGCGCACCGGCGCTGGGGACGTGGCAGAGCCTGGTGCTGGTCGACTTCAACGTCGACAACCCCCGCCGGCGGGTGCGGCTCAGCTTCATCCCCGGCTGACGTGGCGCCCCGGGATCGACCACGGTGCTGCCGATGTCGCTGTCGGAGATCGAACTTTCCGTACTGATAACCAGATGTAGTTCGACTTAGGCGGTATCCTATACTAAGGCTCCTCGTCCGGAGAGGTAGGGATGTTCGGCCGACTCGTACAACGAACGTGGCAGTACGACCCGACGCTCTACGCCCCGGCCCGGTACCGCAAGGCCTGTCGGTACGAGGCCTTCGTCCCTCGGACGATTGCCGATCTGAGCTTCGATCTTCCAGGATCGCTGGTCGGGGTCCTTTCCGACGCAGAGCATGCCATCCGCTCCTTGAACGCCTCGGCCCGCCCGGCGCTCGCCCCGTTGGCCCGGTTGCTTCTGCGTACCGAATCGGTCGCGTCCTCGAAGGTCGAAGGAATGCAGGTCGAGGCCCGAGCTCTGGCCCGGGCCGACGCGAGAGCGGACGTGGGGGCGAAGGTGCCATCGACCACCCTGGAGGTCCTGGCCAACATCGACGCCATGGCTCTGGCTGTTGAGGAAGCCACGGTCGACACGCCCGTCACCATCGAACGCATTGTCGATGTGAACCGGGCGTTGCTTGCCGGGTCCTCAAAACCTGACCTCGCTGGCCGGGTTCGGTCGGTGCAGAACTGGATCGGGGGGAACGACTACAACCCTTGCGGCGCGGCGTTCGTTCCTCCGCCTGAGAGCGAGCTTGGTGAGCTCCTCGCCGACCTGTGCTCCTTCTGTGACGGCGAGGGGCTCTCACCCCTTGTTCAGGCCGCGCTGGCTCACGCCCAGTTCGAGACGATCCACCCTTTCATCGATGGGAACGGCCGTACCGGTCGGGCCCTGGTCCAAGTGATCCTTCGCCGCCGAGGCCTGGCGCCCTCATACGTTCCGCCGATCAGCGTCGTGCTCGCCAAGGAGAAGCCGAGCTACATCGAAGCCTTGACCGCTTACCGGGAAGGGGACCTGGTCTTCTGGCTCGAGCGCTTTTCGGTCGCCGCGGCCCGGGCGGCCGCCCTGGCCGAGCACTACCTTGCCGATGTCGGCGCCTTGCAGGTCCATTGGCGGGCGCAGGTGAGCGAGATGACCCGGCCGCCGCGTGCCGATGCTGTTGCATGGGCTCTGCTCGATCTGCTCCCGGGCCAGCCGGTGCTCACGCTCCCCGTGGCGGTTGCGATGAGTGGCCGGGTCAAATCTGCGGTCAATGCCGCGATTGCCCAGCTGGTCGACGCTGGGGTGCTCATCCCCTTGTCGAGCAACGCCCGCAATCGTGTCTGGGAGGCCGCCGGGTTGTTGGATCTTCTGACCGCGATCGATGATCCTTGAGGCTCACACATCCTTGCTTCTTGCTCGGCCTCGGTGGATGGCTGCCGTCGGCTGCCGTAGGTGGAGCCTTTCGGTCGGACGTGAACCGAAAATGCCGGTTTCGCTGCGCTTGTGTACCGGAAGTGTCGCCACACGGCATCTTCGGTTCGCTGCCGGGACTTGACCGGTATTTTCGGTTCGCAAGTGGGGTCGATGCCCGTCTCGGCTCCGGCCGAGCGCCGCCCCGGCCACTCTCGATGGCATCGAGCCATCACAACTGCCCGGTGGATGAGCCGAACCGTTCGGTGTACCAAGCGGTCTCGTGATGGTCGCGAGCTGCGGGGTCCGGCTCGGACGTTGGGTCGAGCTTGTGCAGGAGAAGGCCGAGCGTTCGGTGGTCCCGTTGGCTCATGACCTTGAACCCGCTGCGCACCAGAAGGGCGGCACAGACACCTTGGCCCGCCTGGTGCACTCTGTCAGCGCGGGCGCCCAGGTAGATCACCTGCGAACCGCAGGCCGCGCTGATATCGGTCAGGAGCGCCAGATGCACCTGATGGTGCTGTGCTGCGGCCAGCATGGCCTGAGCGGCGCTGAGCATCGGCTCGGTCCAGTCCTGGCCGGAATCGCTCCGGACGCGGGCCCGCCCCTCGAGAACGTCCCAGCCGTCCCCGCCGTGGATGTCAGGTGTCTTGCGAGGCGTTCCGAACGCCAAGTCCTCGGGGCAGAAGTCGACCGTACGAACATTCACAAGCCCGAGAAGCCGTTGGATGTGCGGATACGGGTACCGTATGAGGTGCCATCCACGCCGCAGAGCACACCCAGGAGACAAGAGCTCACCAGCACCCGCATCGGCCGATCCTGGGTGAAGTCCGGCCATGCCCGAATCTCCTCGGTGGTCGGGAGATGCCGGGCGGCCATCACACCCACCCTGGCACGATGACGGCCGGCCGCGAGGTCACCGAACGCCCGGGAGTGGAGGATCAGGGAGCGCGTCGGGGTAGGTGATGTCGATCTCGGTGATCGATTGCGGAAAGTCTCGACGGTTGTTGGTCACGAACCGGTCGGCGCCCTCTCCAACCGCCGTCGCCAGGTGCACGGCATCTCCGGGCTTCAACCGATGTGCCGCAGCCAGCGCAACGGCCAGCCGCGCCGTCCCCCCATCGACCGGTCGGAGGTTGAGCCTGCCGAGGATGGCCGCGAGAGCTTCGAGCTCTACGGCGTCTCCTCTGCGGAGCGGCTTGGCGAGCACCTCAGGAAGCAACAGCACCGAACCGATCATCGCCATGGTGTCGGTGCCCGCCAGCGGCATGTCAACAAACAGCGTGAGCACACGGCGCCCCAGCGGATGACCGGGAACAGCGGCATAGATAAGAACGTCTGCATCAAAGGCGTCCATCAGGGAAGTCAGCGGCCAGCGCGGCTGGCACGGACCCCGGCTATCAGGTTCTCGGCACTCGCCTCGGTCAACCCCCGATCTGTCGGCAGAGGGGCGGTCCGTCCGACCACGAGCAGGTCTCGGACCTTCGCCGCCGACTCCAGAGCAGCGTCGGCTCTACGAGTGCGAACCGCATCGGGTCGGACGACCACGGCGACAGGCACGCCGTGGCGAGTGATGGTCACCTCCTCGCCTTCGGCGACGCGGTCGAGCAGGTGGGGCAACGCGGCGCGGGCCTCGCTCACCGTCATCGTGGTCACGCAAGAATTGTACGTCTCTGTACGTCATAGTACAACGCGCCTCCCGCCCGAACGGCCTGCCGCCCTGCGCCGACCTGACGGTCGGCTCCGGTTGCCCTACCGCCCCTCCAGTCGCTGCGCTCCCTCCGGGTTGGTGTCAACCGAGGTGCTCCGGTCGGTGGCGTCGAACCGTGATCGGACCGGTCCGTCTCGAGGAGTCGGTGGTCCTTCCGGTTGGCAAGAGCTGGACAGGGTTTAGCTGCCGAAAAATGGCCAATAGCCCTGTCCACATCTCTCCGGAGGCGGTCGATTCACGATCGATCGGGGACACCGGCGGCGCCACCGGGTGAGTCCATGCGAGTCGCGCCCGACCGCCGGCGCCGGCCGTCGGCAGCAGGTCGCGAGCCGGTCGGCCCACGTCACACGAAGCGGCCTCGGAGGCGCTTGGGGATGGACTGCAGGACGTAGCTGGCCAGGACCGTCAGGTGGCGGCTGGTGACCAACACGATGGCGTAGCCGCCGCTGGTCCCGGGGTTGGCCTTCGTCACCTGGCCGGCCGCGAACGTTCCCTTCCACGCCACCGCGCACACCGTGGTGTCCTGATCGGCCGAGGCCCGGTCGGCGGGGGGGAGGCGGGCCACGACCTTGTCGGCGGGGATCCGGTGGACCCCGAGGAGCTTGGCCTTCGGTTGGTGCAGGGCCCCCGAGGCGGTGGGGATGGCCCGGTAGCAGGCGGAGACCGAACCATTGGACAGGGTTGGCACCGGAGGACGGGAGCAGCCCGTCCCAACGGTGCCGGCGACCAGCACGGCGACGGTGGCGGCCGCGACACGGGCCCGCCTCATGGTCGCTCTCCTGCCGACCCGGCCAACACGAGCGGGCTCCGGCCCCGGCGGTGGTTGAGGGTGATGGCCCCCAACGTCCCCCATCCGATGGGAAGGATGAGCCAGAAGCTGAGGACCCGGTAGATGAGGACGGCCGCGACGGTGGATGCCTGGGCTCCGCCGAAGGCCACCAGGGCCACGGTCAGGCTTCCCTCGACCACCCCCAGTCCGCCGGGGGTGATGGGCAGGTTGGTCGCCAGTTGGGCGGCGGCGTAGGCCAGCAGCAGGCCCCGCCACGGCACCTCCGCACCCACGCTGGCGAAGGCCAGGGCCAGGCAGCCGAGGTCCAACAGCCAGTTGAACGCCCCCCAGGCCGTGGCCCAACCCCAGTCCGCCCAGCTCGGGGAGATGGCCCCGACCTTGACCAGGGCTTCGTGGACCAGGTTCTGGGGGTCGCCTTTCGGGCGGTGGACCATTCGCTTCGACAGGCGCATCAGGCGGATGGTGTGGCCGACGAACCAGATCCGCTTGCTCCACGCCGCCACCACCACCCCGGCCAGGACGACGAGGCCGATGATGACGCTGACCAGACCCAGGGCCGAGCCGGTGCTGGCCGCCATGGCCAGGCCCACCCCGGCCAGGGCCGCCAGGGAGATGAACGACGTCGCCGTCATGGCCACCAGCACCCACCCCGACAGGATCTCGTCGGCGCCGAAGCGGCGGAACTGGCGGAACGACCAGGCTGCCGACACCACGATGCCGCCCGGCAACGTGGTCTGCAGGGCATTGCCTGCCAGAGAGATGCTGGTCATGGGGCGCAGCGCCACTCGGACATGGCCCGCACCGAGCAGCCGCCGTTGCATGCCGGCGAAGGCGACATAGCTGCCCGCCTCGGCGACGGCGGCGAGGATCACCCACGCCCAGTTGAGGTGGTCGATGTAGACGCTGGCCCCGCTCAGCTCGTCCGTCTTGCCCGACACGGCGTAGATGGCCAGGCCGCCGAGGACCAGGCCGATGACGTAGCGAAGGATCCGCCAGACCCGCAACCGGGTGCTGACGGTCGCGGCCGGCCCGGTGGCCGGCGGGGCGGGGGCGGGGATCGCTTCCACGAGGTAGGGCCATGATCGCACCCCGGCGCCCCGGGTGTTCGCCGGGCGCATTCCCTTCAGCACCCCATGGCCGTCATCCCATCGGGAGCTCGCAGCTGTCAGAGAGAGACAGCGGCGACCTGAACGCTGTTGGGGTCAGGGACAGGTAGACCGTCTTCGACGAGGCCTTCAAGGTGGAACGCGATCGCATCGCGGATCAGTTGTTCGACCTCAGAGCGGGTGACCGGCTACAGCGAGGCCAGGCAAAGCTGGCACATAGGCACCCCAACTGGTGGTGCTACGTTCGTAAACCACGGTCCAGGTCGTCATTGCTTCCGCTCCCCTCGGGGGACGCCGGCTTGGCGGTAGATGTTGCCCAGTGTACCCGGCGGTACATCGCGCTTGGCTTGCCGGCCACGGTCACCCGGCCTGGTTTGGTCGGGTGACGAAACTGGCGGTGGCTGCCACGGTGGTCGACCTGGATCCAGCCGTCTTGTTCGAGGAGCCGTAGTACGTCTCGGACCTTCACCCCGGCAGACTCCCGCCTGCCGTCATGGGTGCACCGGCGCGCCGATGTCGGCGGCTCATCCCAGTCCCAGGTGCAGCGCCGCTTCCGGCACGGTCAGCGCCAGCTCCGGTCCGACGTCGCGGTGCCGCTCGGCGGCGGGGGAGAGCGATCGGGCGTGGGCGAGGAGATCGTCCCGTTGGTCGATGGCGTGGCCGAGGGCGTCCCAGCGGGCCAGCCGGGTCCCGTTGTCGGCCATCCAGCGGTCCCGGGTCGCGGCCCGCCGCTCGACCTGTGCCGACCGCTCGTCGAGGACCGGGTCGGCGTCCCGCCCCGTCTCGGCCTGCCATCGCCGCTCGTCGCCAAGGTCGCGCCGGGCGGCCGTCTGGTCCGGGGGCAGGCTGGCAGCCAGGGCCGCGCCCAACCGGCGGTGCTCGGCGGCCAGATCGGCTCGGGACCGCCCGGCCCGCACCGGCCCCCCGGTACCGGCCACCCCGGCGGCGAGGACGGCGACGTCGAGGGTGGGGTGGCGCTGTGGGGCCCGGGGCCCGGCGGGGGCGACGGCCGTGGACGCCAGCACCAAGGACCGCTCCGGCCCGCCCCGGGTCGGGGGGCCGAGGACGGCCACCGGTTGGCCGGCGGTGGCGGCCAGAGCCGGCGTGGTGGCCCAGCCGTAGCCGACGAAGCCGGCCTGGCCCCGCTCGATGGCCATGGGTTCGGCCCGCCCGTCCCACGCCACGGTCATGGCCCGCCCGCCGGCCTGGACCCCGGTGACGGTGCCCAACGACGCGGCCGGGACCCGCCGGCCCTGGTTGGCCCGCAGCGCCATGACCCGGTCCCCGGCCGCGAACTCCCGCCCGCCGGCCTTCATCACCTCCTCTCCGATCGCTCCTTGTCCCGCTAATCGACTCCGGACCGCCCGGTTGAGCAACCCCACCTCGGGAGGGCCGCCGCCGACCAGCAGAGGTGGGCCGTGGGGGGCGGCGTGTTCCCATACCCCGAGCAGGTGGGCAACGGCGTCACGCCCCGACGCGACCACGGCCATCCCCGCCGCGGTGCGCACCGGATCGCCGCCGGGGACCGGCACCGCCGCCACCCGACCGGGATCGGCCCGGCCCAAGGTGTCGCCCGCGGTGACCAGGGCGTCGGCGAACGGGCGGTGGCGCAGGGTCAGGGTCCCGCCCTCGACCAGCACCACCTTGGGATGGCGGCGGTCGGCCACCACCTCGGCCAGCTGCGGCGGGGTCAGCCGGTCGGCCCGGTCGACGACGAGGATGTCGGCGGGACGGTCGAGGGCTCGTTGGTCGGCGATGCCCGCCACCGCCTCCCAACGCCGGCCCCCGCCCGCCGTCGCCACCCGGTAGCCGCTGGCCTGCCACGCCTGCCGGGCCGCGTCGAGCACGGCGGCCTGGGCGTCGAGGCAGTCCCGGCCTGCGACCCCGGCGACGATGTCGACCCCCTGCCCCCCGGCCAGCAACGCCCGCACCGCGGCCCGCCCCGCTTCGTCGAGGTGAGGGTCGGCAGCTGCCGCCTCCACCCGCCGGGCGGCGACGATGCCCACGCCGGCCCCGGCCCGCCCGAGGATCGTCTCGACGACGGCCCGGTCGGCGAACTGGGCCTCGGTGGTGGTCCATCGCCCCGATCCGGCCGGCACCGCGGCGGCGCAGAACCGTTCGGCGCAGACCTCCACGTCGGTTGCGGTCATGCCGGCGGGGACGTGTCACCGATGGCGCGTATGACGTCACGAATGGTGAATGACGACGCCTTGGCGGCCATCGCTTCCCCCACGCATCCGGCATCGAAGGTCGGGACCCCGGTAGGGCCGGCTTCCAACACGGCGGCGGCTCGTTTGGCGTCCAGGCCGGCGGCGGTCACGGCGGCCCGCCACCCATCGGGATCATCGACGCGGGTGCGGCTCCTGGTCACGGCCCGGGCCGCGTTGGGACCGGTGCTGGGCCGTCCGTCCCGGCGGTAGGCGGCCATCTGGGTCCCCCGGCGGCTGGCCGCGGTGATGGCCTGGCGGGGAACGTCGGCCAGGTCGGCGTTCCCGTCCGTCCCGACGGTCCACGCCGGGTGGAAGCCGGCCCGGCCAATGTGATGGCGGAGGCCGAGGCGGTAGACGGCCGAGAGTTCGCGCTCCGAGCGCCACAGCGGGCTGGTCGCCACCGCCGACCAGCGCCCGTCGCCGGCCCGGAGGGCGTTGACCAGCAGCACGTGGGTGTGGAGGTGAGGGTCCCCGGCGGCGCTGGTGGGATGGTCGAAGCGGGCCGCGACCATGCCCGCGCCGGCCTGCTCGTAGCCGGCCTCGCCACGGCTGACCCAGCAGGCGTGGCGGGTGGCGAACCCGAGGGCCTCGTCGACAGCCCGCCGGTGGGCGTCCCCGAGGGCCCGGGCGGTGGGCTCGCCGGCCACCGCGGCGACGACCGACACGCCCTTGGGGGCGGCGAAGGTCAGGTCCCACCCGGCCCGCCGGCGGGGGTGGCGGGGATCACCGATCGGACCGGCGCCGGGATGGCGGCCGCCCAGCACGTCGGCCAGATCGCCGAGGTCGACGGCACCGGTCAGGCCCAGCGCCTCGGCGCCGACGCCCACCCACGTCCCCGCCTCGGGGCTGGCGGCGTAGTACCGGCCGGCGCCGGGGCCGATGGGGCGGACGATCAGCACGGGCGGTCGGTCAGCACGGACGGTCGGCTAGCACGGACGGTCGGTCAGCACGGACGGTCGGTCAGCACGGTGTCGCCACCTTGCCGGGCCCCGTGATGCTTCCCGGCTCCGCCACCGTCCGTGAAGGTGCTAGGGTCATCACCACACAGGGTGAGGGAAGCTAAGAGCCCCCGGCGATCATTGGTCGTGGAACCGGGGAGGAGCGAATCACGAACCCCACCTCGCCTGTCCAACCCTAAGGAGGGGGACAGGTGGCATGGAGAAAAACGCGATCAGCCGATCGCGTTCTGCGAGGCTCGGTCCTGGCGCTGATCTCGACCATGGTGATCCTCGGGGGCTGCGGCGGCGTCACCACCATGCAGAAGG
>JBPCNZ010000045.1:0-16485 GCA_051000755.1 Acidimicrobiales bacterium
CTGACGCTGACCTCCGGCGCGCCAAGGGACCCGCGCCACAACGAACGACCGGCCCCCCACAACACACCCATCCCAGGTCTCCTGATCCCACGCGGCCCTACCAGCCCGCCCCAGCCCGCCAGCCGAACACCTTCGATATTGCGACAGCCTGCTGGGTGTTTGTTGTGGAGGTGATGGGACTTGAACCCACGACTTCTACGTTGCGAACGTGCGAGAGCACGGTCCAGTTAGAACTAGTTTCTACGTGTTTCCGCAGCTAGAGGCCACTTTCCGGGTGACCGTAGCTAACCCCTGGTGACCGCGATTGGCCGTCTCTTGTGGTGCAGATGTGGTGCAGCGCCACCTCAGGTGGGACCTGCGCCTGTAGGTCGACCGACCCAGATCAGGTCGATGATCTCGCCGTCGTACTCGTGCCGGTAGTACACCTCGACGCCGCCGGTGTCGGCAAAGCTCGGCGGTCCTCAGCTCGTAGAGCGGTTGGTCGGACAGCTCGGGGATGGGCTGGCTCGGGTACTGCCAAGGCGCCGACGCCAGCCTGGCGACCCACCCGGAGACCTTCTGCCACACCGAATACGGAGGGTCCTCGCGCCGGGCCCAATCGTCCAACGCTCCCGTTTCCCGAAGCGGCACCCTTACGGCTGGCTTAGCGCCCGTCCGGGAGGGGCATAGCGCTTGTCCAGCTCCGCCAGCCGCCGGCGCATGAAGGCCATCCTCTCCGGGTCCTCGACGACACGATGCCGAGCCCTCGTTGTCGCCTCGGACCAGCTGAGTACCAGCGATTTGACACCCTCATGGTTACCCGCCAGCCAAGCCTCGGTCGGTGTCCGACCGCCCAACTCAGGGTGGGTTGAGCTGTTGAACCAGCGATACTCCCCTGGCTTCGTCAGGCCGATCTCGCCCAGCAGGTGGTACAGCGCCGCTCTCTGGCGTTGCGCTTCCTCGTCGTGGTCTTGGTCTCCATTCGGGTTCTCCGACGCGCTCACCATCACAAGCAAGCTACCCCTTCCGCCGTGTCTGAGAAGGACACTCCACGGTCACCGGCGCCGAGCGTATGTGGTCTTCCAGTCCCGGGCCAGCGTCCGCAGGGGGACCGGCTCGCTCCGGTCCCCGACAACCGCACTGCGTTCCGACATCTGACCGAGGGGCCGATGCGCCGCCGCTCGTGCGCCCCTGGATAACGCCTTGGAGCCAGGTTCTCCTGCGTTCTGGGCGGACCTTCGGTGCGATCCTCACTCAGCGAGGCGGGCACATACCCGTCGATCTGCACGCTTGGGGTGTCCGCCAGGAGGTTGCTCCGAGGCGTAACAAAGGATCGTTCTGGGCGTTGTACGCGGGGAAGTACGCCCTGCTCGACCGGCCCGGGCGATGCGGCTCGGCGGGCTGGCGCTGGCGGCAGCCGCGCCCTGTTGCAGATAGCCACCCACCGATGACCGGGCAGGTTACCGGGCGGCTCATACGGACACCGCTGGACCGAGCAGCCCGTTGGCCAGGGCCGTTCCCGTAGGGCGTTCGGCCACTGGGACAACTCGATAAACGGTGGTCGCCGGTTCAGGTCCCGCAGAAGGTGCGGTAGGTGCCGAAGTCCGTCGGGGCGGTGGTGGCGTAGCGCTCCAGGCCAGGGCGCTCATCGTAGGGGGTAGCCACTGCGTCCAAAAGCCGTTCGAGCGGATCGAGGTCGCCCTCGGTCGCGGCGGCGAGGGCCTCCTCGACGAGATGGTTGCGGGGGATGTAGACGGGGTTGACCCGGTCCATCAAGTTGGCGTCGGGGCCCAAGGCACGCCAGCGCTTCGCCCAGGCGTCGAACGCCGCGACGTCGAGGAACAGGCCACCGCGGGTTGCGGGGCCCGGCGCGCCGCGAGCGGTCGCGGCAAGGTCACGGTAGAACGACGTGTGATCGACGTGACTGTGCTGGAGCAGGGTGAGCAGCTCGTCTACCAGCGGCAAGGTGACCGTCTCGTCGAGGCCGTCGGGCAGGCCGAGCTTGGCCCGCATGCCGGCTGACCAGGCCGCGTCGTAGTGCCCGCGGAACGCGCCGAGTGACTCCACCGCCAGTGCGACCGCCTGCTCCTGGTCGTCGTGCAAGAGGGGTAGGAGGGCTTCAGCGAGCCGGGCGAGGTTCCACTCGGCCACGACCGGCTGGTTGCCGTAGGCGTAGCGCCCGCCCAAGTCGATCGAGCTGTAGACGGTGGCCGGGTCGAATGCCTCCATGAAAGCGCACGGCCCGTAGTCGATGGTCTCGCCTGAGATCGTCATGTTGTCGGTGTTCATGACCCCGTGGACGAAACCTACGAGCATCCACTGGGCCACCAGCGATGCCTGTGTGGCGACGACCGCCTCGAACAGGGCCAGATAGGGGTACTCGGCCTCCGCTGCGCCAGGGTAGTGGCGAGAGATCGCGTGGTCGGCGAGACGGCGCAGGAGGTCGACACTGCCCGTGCCCCGGGCGTACTCGAAGCTGCCCACCCGCAGATGGCTGCTCGCCACCCGGGTCAGCACAGCTCCGGGCAGCATGGTCTCGCGGCGCACCGAGCACCCCGTTGCCACCACGGCCAGGGAGCGGGTCGTGGGAATGCGCAGAGCGTGCATGGCCTCACTCACGACGTACTCGCGCAGCATCGGACCGACCGCGGCCAAGCCGTCGCCGCCGCGGGCGAACGGCGTGCGCCCCGAACCCTTGAGGTGGACGTCGCGAAGGCGGCCGTCAGCGTCGACGACCTCGCCGAGCAGCAGGGCGCGCCCGTCGCCGAGACGCGGGGCGAACCGGCCGAACTGGTGTCCGGCGTAAGCCTGCGCCACCGGTGTGGCGCTCCCGGCCACGAGGTTGCCGATCAGCAGGCGCAGGCCGTCGAAGGTCCGCAGGGAGGCGGGGTCGAAACCGAGCTTGGTGGCCAACGGCTCGTTGAGCACGAGCAGTCGCGGGTCGACGACCTCCTCCGCCTGCCAGGGCAGGGCCATCTCCGTAAGTTGGCGGGCGAAGTGGTCGCCAAAGGTGACGGTCCGTGCGGGTGCAACGCTCACGCCATCCAGAATATGTGGCTTCCTGGGACCGGCGCAGCCGCCGCCGCGCCCTCACCCGGTGAGGGTTCCGCTATCGAGAACGCCCCAGCAGACCCCTGGCGTTGTGGACGGTCCGGGCTCTGGGTGGACTCCGCGGCTGGTTGACCGACGAAGGATGAACTCGGGGGTTCACGGGAGCAGTCCTTCCTTTAGGTCGGATGGTGGGTCATGACGGCTTGTGGTGACGGGGGTGTTCTGCCCGGCCGCGAGCCACCATCGCCCGTCGTGTTCGATCAGGGCGTACAGCGCCATCTCCGAGAAGCCTGCGGGGTCGTCGGGCGGCAAGGCCTGACGGCGGACGTGGGCGAGCGCTACGCCGGGTGCCGGGGCGAGTACCTGCACCACCTCGTAACGCGACGGCGGGGCGGTTGCGGATGCCATGAGCGAACGATGGGCGGCGTTGAGATGCGCAAACCCGGCCAGCGTCTGGCCGTACGGGCTGCCCCACAACAGGTCGGTGGCGAAGTGGCGGTCGTAGAGGTCGGCATCGGAGCTGTACAGTCCGGCCTGCAGCTCCTCGACGAAACCGGTCACCGCGTCGCTAGCCTCCGCGACGTTGGAGCCGAGCGACGGTCGCTGTCCCTCGGTCGTTACCAGTGGCGCCTCGGTGGCAGTCTCACGGTTGCCGGTGACTTCGCCGTGACCGTCGATCGGGCCGCGCAGAGTTGCTAGGGCGTCGGCCCAGGCGATGACCTCGTCGAGCATCGCTGTCAACGTCGGTCCGTGATGGGCGCCGGGGACCAGATCGCCGTCGGCGCCGAAGTCGGTGAACAGGGACAGCGCGACTTGGTGGCGGACGTCGGCGACTTGCAGTTCGGCCATGATCAGCCGGAGCGCGGCCCCAGCCTCCACCCGGGTATCGCACGCGTGGTCGCGGTCAACCAGATGAAAAAGGTAAACGCCGTCCTGGGATTCACCCGACTCGACGAGATGGACCGGGTCAACGACCTGGCCAGTCGCCTGGTCAAACTGACGCGCAACGGCAAGCCGACCCGGGTGTCTGCAACCGAGGACCGCGGCGAAGGGATCTTCCTCCAACTCGATCTGGGTGCGGTCAGTCCCTGGGAGCATACGATCCGGTCCTCGTCGCTGTGGAACGCCCACCGTCAGGCACACCGGCGCAACTTCCGGCGGCGCTTCTCCGAGACCGCCAAGCTCGTCGACCCCGACATCCGCCTGCCTGCACCGCGCTATTGGCTGCTCCACACGTTCGCTCACGCATTGATTCGTGAGATGGCGATGTCGTGCGGCTACGGAGCCGCCAGCCTTACCGAGCGCATCTACGGCTGGTCATCGAACCCCCAGCGGGACGCGGCTGCCGGGCTGCTCATCTGCACGACCGCGTCAGACAGCGAAGGCACCCTCGGTGGCCTCGTCGCCTTGTCCGAACCCGCTCGGCTGCAAGGCCTCGTGGTGTCCGCCCTCCGTCGCGCCGGTCGGTGCTCGTCGGACCCGGTGTGCGCGATGCGCACACCAAGCGATCCCGAGGATTTCCTCCACGGCGCCGCGTGCCACTGCTGCGCCTTTGCCTCCGAGACATCGTGTGAGAAGGCCAACCGATTCCTCGACCGTCGCTTCCTGTTGAGCCTCCCGTCTGCCAGCGGCGACGCGGTACCCGGGTTCTTCGGGAGAGCCGATGCCCTCTAACGGATTCGAGGCTCTCGGCGAGTTCCTCATGGCGAAGGAGGCGATCGGACTCGCCGTGCTGCTCGGTACGGGGCAGCACATCTCGGTTGCGCTCCGAGAGATTAACGCTGTTCGCCGGGAGCAGGTGAAGGGCTTCCTCGCCGCCGCCGGGCTCGACCACACCGACCTCGACCGATCCGTTGCCGTGCTTCATGCGATCGCGGGTGCGAAAGCGTTGCGCCGAGACCTGAGCCCCGTCTGGACCATGCCGGGCAACGAAGCGACGATCGGCCACCTTACGAGCGAGTTCCATCGACTCGTACAAGCAGCCCGACAGTCCGTGACCTGCGCGACCTACAACTTCGAGCCGACCTCGCAGATGTGGATTGTCCTCAGGGAGGCGGCTGAACAGCCCGGCGTGGTTGTCACGGTGTACGTCGACGGCGAGAAGGCCGACGCCGTCAAGGTCAAGGCACAGCTCCAGCGCGCCACCGTCTACCGGTCAGCAGTCCTACCCAACGGCAAGCAGGTCGTGAGCCACGCCAAGTTCGTCATCCTCGACCACGCGATGCTCCTGCTGACGAGTGCGAACTTCTCGTTCAGCGCCGAGAACCGCAACGTCGAGTTCGGGCTTCGCGTCGAGGATCCCGCGCTGGCAGAGTTGGTAGAGACGATGATGACGAGCAAGCACGGCTCGCTCTACGAACTCGTGTAGCTACTGCAGCGAATTGCCATGTCCTTGCTCGGGACGACTAGCTCGCAGGTCTGGAGAGTGACTCGGCTCCGACCTTCAAGCTTATCGGTATCTGGCAGTCTGACGTTTTGCCCGGTCACGATGGCCGGAAGTTGCTCCAGCAGGGACTTCTCATTGGATCGTCACTGACGTTCGCCTAGCCGGGATGGGTCGCGAGTCCTACTGGAGGTAGTAGGCCAGCAGTACGAAAATGATCACAAGCGGAGCGACCACGGCGAAGGTGATGGCCACGAATTTGACCAACTTGGGGATCATGTTGACGGTGTCGACGAGCATGTGTTCTTCGATATCACGGATATCGTTGATGTCGAGCTTCCTCATACACACCTCTCTCGTAAAGCGCCATTTAGAAAAGACCTCTGGCGAGTTGGTGCAGCTCGACCAGCGTTCCCCACCCTAGCGTCCGGACCGCGAGCGTCCTGGGTCACGATAATATCGGGTTCTCGTGACCCAGAATCGGGGCTTTCTCAGCGCTTCCAACGGCGTCACGCCGGCAGTACGGGGTCGCCGGGGGTGAGGCAGGACACGAGGGGTTCGGCGTGATACCATCCGTGGTATGTTCGTCGGATGTGGCCGGTTGTCTACCTGCCGGAGGCTGAACATGAACGTGAGGGATTGCCGATGATCGAACGGGGCGCCCTCTACAACGCTGTTACCAAGCTGGAGGCGATCGGGCCGGCACTCGGCTACCCCCACACGAGCGCTGTCCAGGGCAGCTTGGGAATCCGGGAGCTACGTCCACGAGCGGGCCGTAGCCCGTGGCGTGGTCTCTACCGCCAGGTCGGTGACCGTTTCGTGGTCGCCGCCATTGGCCCCGAGGCGCAGCACGACCTGCGAGGCTTCAAGCGGGCCTGCGCGGCCGCCGAGAAGCGCTTGAGTGACCTGGAGGAGTAATCGATCATGAGCCGACTGTCCGAGCTGACGACCGCCGAGGAGCTTCATGATCGGGACCTGGCTGACCCGGCATATCGTGCCGAGTACGAACGCACCCGCTTCGCCAACGAGGTCGCCGTGCGCGTCATCCGCTACCGGACCGAGCACGGCTTGACACAGACTGCGTTCGGGCGGCTGGTGGGTATGCGTCAGCCGCACGTGGCTCGGCTTGAGGCTGGTGATCATGAGCCGTCGGTGTCCACCCTGGCTCGGCTTTCGGCGGCCTTGGGCGTGGACTTCACGCTTGCCATTACCCCCAAGGGGGTACAGCTGCGCGACAGCGCCTGACCCGTGCGCGTTAACCTGCAACGGTCGGCATGGCAGTGGTTGAGCGGCGGCTGCCGAGGCGGCGGGCGCGATACCGGTGGACCAATCAGTCAGAGGCCGAGTTGTGTGGCGGCGTTGTCGTCCCAGACCTGGGCGACTCGGACGTACTGGCCCAAAGTGGCAAGGGAGCGATGGCGGGTCTGGTGGGCGATGTCGGAGGCTGTGGGCGGAGTAGGCGTCGGGGTCGAGGCCGGCCCTGGCGGCGGCCGTCTGGACGAGGACGTTGACCGAGGCCGGGTTCATGGCCCGGGTACCGGGCCGGTTGCCGGTGGACACGGCCCGAAAGATTGGTCCTTCGGTGATCGCCGCTGCGGTGAGCCAGGTTTGGAGTGCGGTCAAGGGGCAACGGGCGGCCATGCGGGCCCGAGGTAGGACAGCGAGCTCGGCAGTCTGGCCGGTCTGGTTGGTCTTGGAGCGGGCGATCGAGATGACGAGGCCGTTGGGGTGTTCGGCGATCTGGTCGACACTGAGCGCGGTGAGCTCGGAGCGGCGCAGGGCAGCGACGAAGCCGACGAGGAGTATTGCTCTGTCGCGCAGGCCAGCCAGGTCCGCCTCGGCCGGGCGGTTCTTGGTCTTCCAGGTCCTGGTGGTCGGGCAGCGGTCGATGACGTCCCAGAGTTCGGGGGGCATGAGCGGGGCCGCCTGGTCGGCTGGCGCGCCGTGGGTGCGGCGGATGCCTTCCCACACGGCGATGACCCGGGCGGTGGCGGTCGGATCAGGGAGGTCGCGCATCTTGTGGGCGAAGCGGATCCCCGATAGCCGTCGGCTCATGGTTCCGACCTTGGCCCCGTGCCCGGCGAGGAAGATCAGGTAGCGGCTGATGCCTTCAGCAGATGCCGGCATGTCGGGGTATCGGTTTGTCCTGGACCAGGCACACCACTCGGCCCAGTCTGACCGGTAGCCCCGCAGGGTGTTCGCGGCCCGGGCCGCCCGAACGTAGCCTTCTTCCTCCGCGTTGAGGGCACCGACGTCGACGACGTGGAGCGGGTCGGACGAGGGAACTGAAGACAACTCAACGACCCTCACCGGATGGTAGCTGCTACACGCGATAATCGACAGAATCGCAAGTAGCTCCGGCCGTACGCACTTCTCGATCAACCCTCGCGACCACCACCTGGGCGCCACCTTTCGTAATACACTAGGTGGGTATCGGATGAGCCTCCCGTGTGGATCGAGCAGACCGCTCGCACCCACGGCGTCACCGACGACGACATGCGACACGCCCTCACTCACCGGCTCCACGTCTCGGAGCTGCCCACCGACGACGACTCCGAACGGGTCCTCATCCTCGGCCCGGACCGGGCAGGCAACCCGTTGGAGCTGGTCGCCCTGCTCGTCGACGACGGCGCCGTGGTGATCCACGCCATGGCGCTCCGAGCCCGGTATCGCTCTCTCCTCGAAAGGAAGCCACAACGATGACCACCAAGCCCGAGCGGACGAGCAACGGCGTGCCGATCACCGATGAGCTGATCGGGCGAGCCGCCGCGGAGGCCGACGCCGGCTACGACTTGGGGGAGCTCACCGCCCGCCCGACCGGCCGTCCGCTCATCGGCTCCGCGCCGGCGAAGGGCCTACCTGTCCGGTTTCCGCCCGAACTACGCCACCAACTCCAAGGACGCGCCGAGGCCGAGCATGTCAGCGAGGCCGACGTGGTACGCCGAGCCGTCGCCGACTACCTGGGTCGGTCAGCCTGAGCGGGTTCCGCGGGTGCCGCATTACCGTCGGCGATGCGTACCCACCGACCGACGCCACGCCAGCGTCGCACAAGTCGGCGGAACGATGTGAATCCCGACACCGGAGCTGCGAGGCCGTACCGGCTACTACGGGCAGATCCACATCGAACGCCTCGAAGTCATCCGCCGTCTCCAGGCCCAAGGCGTGAACCTGTCCACCATCGCAAAAATCGTTGGCCCCGAGGCGTCACCGGCCGCTGCGCTCTTCATGTCCGACCTGGTTGGCCATGAGCTGGCCACCGCCGCCGACGGCTAGTTCCAACGCTGCCCGCTCAAGACGGCGCGTGGAGTCGAATCAGTTCCCGGCCTCGACGACGACGGGGCCGCCGAGGGTCATCCCCGCCAAAATCCACGCACAACTACCTCTAACACGTATTCGCGGAAGCATTGCCCGCCGATTTGGCGCCGTTACCCAGGAGACCCCCATAGAGGTCTCTTAGCTTAGCCCTGATCCACCGAAAGGCATTGGCTGTCTGTTCGTGTGGGCCGGAAGCGGTTGGCGGTGGGTCTGTGTGCCGAGGAGGGGTTTTCGAGGTCACAGGGGGCGTGAGCGGCCCGCGGGGATCCAAGATCTTGGGGGTGGTTGCGGTGGTCGTCGACGCTGCGGCCTCGGTATGGACGGCAGCGCCTGGTCCCGGGAGTTTCAGGTGATGAGGGTGACGGCGCGCAGGTTGGCCAGGCTGGTGTTGAAGGCGTCGGCCCACGGCCAGCGTCGGGGGAGGTGCAGGGTTTGCTTGCGGGCGGAGCGGGTGATCCGTCCGGGCATGGCCAGGTGGTGACGTCGGAGGGTGTCGGTGGCGATCAATGTTTCGCCCAGCCCGATGCGGCTGGTCCAGCGGGCCATGTTGTGGGCGATCACGTTGAGGCCCACCCACACGGCGTTGGCCCCGAACCGGCCGGAGGGCAGGTGGTTGAGCCCGACACCGTATTTGAGGTCGCGGATGACGTCTTCGACCACCGCGTGGCGGCGGTGGTCGGCTTCGAGGTCGAGCATGTCGCCTTGGCGGTCGGTGATGAAGGGGTGGTAGGTCCAGTCGACCAGCAGGGCCAGTTGCGAGCCGGGGGTGGGTGGCACTCGGCGCACGATGAGCCGGCACAGCTGGCCTCGGGTTCCGAAGGGCTGGTAGGCGGTCTCGGCCACAGCGGCACCATCGATGAAGTACGGGATCGGCGTCCAGGCGGCGTCGCCGATATCGGCGATGGCGTTGTGCACGCCTTGGTGGAGCTTGGCGGTGACCGAAAACCGCACGTTCGCTTTGCGGGCGGCGTCGACGACATTCGCCGAATAGAAGCCCGAGTCGGCTCGCAGGGTGAGTGGGCCCGACGCCCCCGCGCTCCGGGCGCGAGCGAAGGTCTCGGCCAGAAAGCTGGCGGCTCCCCGCCCGGCGTGGGCGGGCCCGGCGCGCAGACGGCTATGGATCACATCGCCGGTGCCGGCGACGGTGGCGAACAGCGGGTGGTAGCCGCGCACATGGTTGTAGGTGAAGCGGGAGCCGCCTTGTTTGGCCAGCCCGTAGGTCTCACAGATGCTCGAGTCCACGTCGATGGTGACCGCGCTGTCACCGGGCCCGGCACCAGCGGCCCAGGCCCGGGCCAACAGCGCTCCCACCACCTTGTCGATCTGTCGGGCATGTCCCCAGGTGAAGCTGCGCAAAAAGATGCCCAGCGTCGAGGGGGCGGCTACACCATGGCCGAGCACCGCCGCGGTGGCCCCGGAGCGCAACGCATCACAGTCGTCGATGCTGTCGCCGCCGGCCAGCGCCGAGTGGATCAACGTCATTGCCTTGCGGCCCACGTTCGCCCGGCCCGGGGCGTCGCCCAAGTCGACGTGGGTCTCGAACAGCTCCACCAGACCCAGGTGTTGGGCCAAGGTCGCCGGGGCGATCAGGCCCGCGTCCGCCACCAGCCGGCCGTCGTCGAAGCTCACCTCGATGGCATCAAGACTGCGCGATACTGGCATCGAAAAGGTGCCCTCCGCTCCGGGACGTTCTGTGGCGTTAGCAACCACATTCTCCCAGGTCAGAGGGCACTTTTCGCGGATAGACCACTCCGCCAGGCCCTATCCTTTCGGTGGATCAGGGCTTAGCTTAGACCCTCCCGTCAACACGTATACATCACTACAGTCATACATCTGGGAGCTATATCCCGGAGGCCGTGGGCGCTCAGCTGCGCTGTCGTTCACCGTTGGTTGCGGTGAGGGTGACGGCGGCTGGTGAGGGGAGCATGTGGCTGGGTGGGCTGTGGGCGTTACCGCATCGGAGGGCGGTTTGGGGGCCCGCCTTCGGCTGATCGGTGGCTGAGGCGGCTGGGCGCCCCCGAGTGCGGGTCGGGTGGGCGCTTGGCGCTCGAACCGGCCCCGCCGGGATCGATAGTATATGAGCCGTTTACATTAGTATATGGGTTGTGTACACTAGGGTTATGGCGAACGTGGCGAAGGGCAAGGGTCGGTTGCGGGCGGTCAGCGGCGGCGGTGACCATTATCACGGGATCCGCACGGCGGGCCGGTTCGAGTCGGTGACGGTGTGGGGGTTTTGTGATTGTGGTTGGGAAGGGACCCGCCGGGCGTGGTGGACACCGGACGGCGGGCCGGCGGTGGGGGAGCGGATCGCCGGCGAGCTCGCCAAGCACCAGGCGGCCACCGGGCATGGGGCGGTGGTGGCCGGGGTACCGGCCCCCGAGGGCTATCACGCGGCGTGTGGGGCGTTCCACGACTTCGACGATGACTGTCTGATCCCTCCGGGCTCGCCGGCCGGCCGGGTCCGGAGGGCCACTACGGCCACCTCGAGCGATGCGCTGTTGGCTCTCGATCGGCTCCGGGCCATTATCGAGCTTCGGGCCTGGCTCGATGACCAGGAGGCCGAGGCGGTGATCGGGGCCCGTCTTGCCCGGGCGACCTGGGCGGAGATGGGCGCGGCGATCGGCTCGACCCGCCAGGCCGCGTTCAACCGGTGGAGGACCACCGTGAAGCGTTACGAGACCGCGGGGTTGATCCCGTCGGTGACCGACCTGCCCGTCGTCGGGGGCGGCCGGTGAGCCCGAAGGCCCGCCGGCCGACCGAGTCCGATGCTGTCCGCCGTTTCCTTGGTGGGGTGGCCCGCGGCGACGAGGTCGCCGC
Source organism: Acidimicrobiales bacterium (assembly GCA_051000755.1). Lineage (GTDB taxonomy): Bacteria > Actinomycetota > Acidimicrobiia > Acidimicrobiales > Palsa-688 > JALZAH01. Next base: position 11,546 of record JBPCNZ010000045.1, read on the forward strand.
CGTGGTCGCTGGTCAGGTGCCGTGGGGGGTGGGGGTACCGGTGGTGGCGATGAGCTTGTAGCCGGTGCCGTCGGGGTTGGCGATCAGGCCGATGGTGGGCGGGGCGGCGGGGTTGGCACCGGGGCTGCCGTAGAAGCGGGCTACGACCGTCGGTCACGGGCGTCGTGGCCGGTGGAGTCGCTGGCGGCGAGCGCCGGCCAGGACGACCAGTTCGACGCCGAGAGCGATCAGTGCCAGGGCCGTCAAGCTGACGGTGAGGGCGGGCGTGCCGGTGAAGGCCAGCACACCGCTCGAGGTCGAAGTCGGCGGGTTATGCGCTGCGGGCTGGCCTGGCGGGATGCTGGGACCGCTCGGGCCGCCTGATGGCACAGCCGCCGCAGGCGGCGTCGTCGGGACGGGGGCGGCTGCGTTGACGGTCACCGTCTGGGATACCTGGGCGGCCGCGGTGTAGTTGACGGTGCCGGCCTGGTTAGCGTGGATGACACAGCTCCCGACGGAGGCGAAGGTGACCGTGGAGCCCGACACCGTGCACACGGTCGGCGAGCCCGAGGCGAACACCACGGGCATGTCCGACGCCCCGCCGGTGGCGGTCACCGTGTAGGACGGGCCGCCCACGGTGGCGTCGGTGGGCGGGGCGGAGGTGAAGTTGATGGCCTGGGCGGCCTTGGGGACCGCCACGCTCTGCTGCATCTGGGCGGCTGCCGTGTGGTTGGCGTTGCCGGCTTGGTTGGCGTCGATCACACAGCTCCCCGGCCCGGTGAAGGTCACCGTGGAGCCCGATACCGAACACACCGCCGGTGATCCGGAGGTGAAGGTGACCGGGTTGCCCGACGGCCCGCCGGTGGCGGTGACCGTGTAGGACGGGCCGCCCACCGTGGCGTCAGTGGGCGGCCCGGACCGCCTGGTCCCGGTTCACGGTCGACGTCCGGGCCTTCTCCGCCCAGTGAGCTACCCGGCCCAGCGGGGTCAACGGTGGCACTTCCAGCCGTTACCCCCCCACGACCAGGCTCAGCGCGGTCCGTTACCGCTGATCGTGGTCGGATCGCCGGGGAACGGGCCAGGCCCCGAGTTGCCCACCGCGATCACTTGGCCCGAGACCCGGTTGCCGATCGCCTCCACCCCATGGTTGTTGTTGCGCAACACCAGCGACCCGTTGATCGTGTTCGGGCCACAGCCCACATTGGCGGCCGGGTCGCCCACGATCACCAGGCCCGACGCCCCCGTCACCTGCACCTGCCCGTTGACCGTCGACGAACACACCCGGATAGCCCCCGGCCTGTTAGTAGCCAAGATCGACCCGCCGATCGTGGAGTTCTCGATGTCGACCGACCCGCCCGGCTGCACGATCACCTGGCCCCGCACGTTACAGTTGGAGATCAACGTCGGGCCGGTCACAAACACCGACCCGTTCACGCTCCCACCGGGACACGACAGGGTCGTGGTGGTTCCGACCACATAGGTGATGGACCGCGAGCTGGGCATGCAATCGGTCGTGTCGCTCGGCTGGAACGCCGCAGTCACGGCATGGGCGCCGGCCGGCAACGCCGAGGTCGACAAGCTGGCCGCGCCCTGGGCGTTGGCGGCCACCATGCCCACCGGAGCGCCGTCCACGCTGAACGTCACCGTCCCCGCCAGGCACCCCGCAGACGCTGAGGAGACCTGGGCGGTGAACGTGACCGGCTGGCCGAAACTCGAACTGGCCGGGCTGGCCGACAATGCCGTCGACGTGGCCGCGGCGGCGATGGGGAACGTGTCGGTCACCGGGGTGGCGGCCAGATAGTTGCTGTTACCGGCCTGGCTGGCCGTGACCGTGCAGGTGCCAGCGGTAACAGCATGCAGCTTGCCGGCCGAGGTGATCGTGCACACCGCCGGGGTAGACGACGTGTAGGAGACCGCAAGCCCGGAGCTGGCCGTCGCCCCCAACGCCGAGTCGGCCTGGCCGACGGTCACCCCCGTCGGCGCCGGGAAGCTGATCGTCTGGGCGGCCGGGTTCACCGTCTCGACCAACGCGGCGCTCGTCGAGGCGGCGAAGTTGCTGTCGCCCGAATAGGCGGCCGTGATCGAATGCGGCGATCCCGACGTGTTCGCATACGTGACCTGGCATGTGGCGTGGCCGGCGATGTCCACCGTAGGAGTGCCGCACGAGGTGATCGGCGTCGTCCCATCAAAGAACGTGACCGTCCCCCCATCAGCGACAGGCGAGACCGTAGCAGTATAGGTGACCGTCTGGCCGCTGACCGCCGGATTCGCAGACGAGGTAAGCGTCGTCGACGTGGCCGCGGCGGCAATGCTGAACGTGTCGGTCACCGGGGTGGCGGCCAGATAGTTGCTGTCACCGGCCTGGCTGGCCGTGACCGTGCAGGTGCCAGCGGTAACAGCATGCAGCTTGCCGGCCGAGGTGATCGTGCACACCGCCGGGGTAGACGACATGTAGGAGACCGCAAGGCCGGAGCTGGCCGTCGCCCCCAACGCCGAGTCGGCCTGACCGACGGTCACCCCCGTCGGCGTCGGGAAGCTGATCGTCTGCGGGGCCGCCTTGGCCACGGCCACGCTCTGCTGGGCTTGGGGAGCCGCCGTGTAGTTGGTGTCACCGGCTTGGTTGGCATCGATCACACAGCTCCCCGCGCCAAGAAAGCTCACCGTGGAGCCCGACACCGAACACACCGCCGACGATCCGGAGGTGAAGACGACCGGGTTGCCCGATGGCCCGCCGGTGGCGGTGACCGTGTACGACGGGCCGCCCACGGTGGCGTCAGTGGGCGGGTTGGAAGTGAAGTTAATCGTCTGGGCGGCCTTGGCCACGGTGATGGTGGTCGACGGGCCGAGGGTGCCGTTGGCGGCGTTCTCGGTCTCGGCGGTGAAGGTGTAGGTGCCGGCCGTGGTCGGTATCCCCGAGATCACCCCGGTGGTCGGGTTGAGGGTCAGGCCGGGGGGCAGGGTGCCGCCGGAGACGGCGAAGGTCGCTGCCGGCTCACCTGTCGGGGTGGCTGCGGTGTAGGTGTAGGAGTAGGGAGCACCCACGGTGGCCGTCGCCGGTGGGGTGTCGGCGATGAACGCCGGCGGGGGGGCGTAGGCGGCCACCCCAGTCGGGCTGTTCAGGCCGGTGCCCACGGTGGTCTGGGCGCCGCCGCCGGCGGGCACCTCGACCACCCGGTTGTTGCCGGTGTCGCCGATGAACACGTCACCTCGGGCGTCGACCGCCACCCCCTCCGGGTTGTTCAGGCCGGTGCCCACGGTGGTCTGGGCGCCACCGTCGGCGGGCACCTCCACCACCCGATTGCTGGTGAAGTCGTCGGCGATGAACACGTCACCTGCGGCGTCGACCGCCACCCCGAACGGGAGGCTCAGGCCGGTGCCCACCGTGGTCTGGGCGCCGCCGCCGGCGGGCACCTCCACCACCCGGTTGTTATTGATGTCGGCGATGAACACGTCACCCCGGGCGTCGACCGCCACCCCCGTCGGGAAGTTCAGGCCGGTGCCGACCGTGGTCTGGGCGCCGCCGCCGGCGGGCACCTCCACCACCCGGTTGTTGGAGCTGTCGGCGATGAACACGTCACCTGCGGCGTCGACCGCCACCCCTCTCGGGTGGTTCAGGCCGGTGTCGACCGTGGTCTGGGTGCCGCCGCCGGCGTGCACCTCCACCACCCGGTTGTTGTTGGTGTCGGCGATGAACACGTCGCCTGCGGCGTCGACCGCCACCCCGATCGGGTTGTTCAGGCCGGTGCCCACGGTGGTCTGGGTGCCGCCGCCGGGCGGCACCTCCACCACCCGGCTGTTGTTGGTGTCGGCGATGAACACCGTCCCCGGGCCGGCCACGGTGATGGTGGCCGGCGGCGCCAGGGTGCCGTTGGCGGCGTTCTCGGTCGCGACGGTGAAGGTGTAGGTGCCGGGCGTGGTCGGCGTCCCCGAGATCACCCCGGTGGCCGGGTCGAGCGACAGGCCCGGAGGCAGGTTGCCGGCGGAGAGAGCGAAGGTGGGAGCCGGCTCACCGGCCGGTGCCGTCGCCGTGTAGGTGTAGGTGTACGGGGTCCCTACCGCCGCGTTCGAGCCCGGGGTGTCCGCGCTGAAGGTCGGCGGGGGGGCGTAGACGGCCACCCCGTGCGGGAAGTTCAGGCCGGTGCCGACCGTGGTCTGGGCGCCGCCGCCGGCGGGCACCTCCACCACCCGGTTGTTGTTGGTGTCGCCGATGAACACGTCACCTTGGGCGTCGACCGCCACCCCCCCCCTGCGGGCCGTTCAGGCCGGTGCCTACCGTGGTCTGGGCGCCGCCGCCGGCGGGCACCTCCACCACCCGATTGCTGGTGAAGTCGGCGATGAACACGTCACCTGCGGCGTCGACCGCCACCCCCGTCGGGAGGTTCAGGCCGGTGCCCACCGTGGTCTGGGCGCCGCCGCCGGCGGGCACCTCCACCACCCGGTAGTTGTTGGTGTCGGCGATGAACACGTCGCTTTGGGCGTCGACCGCCACCCCATCCGGGCCGTTCAGGCCGGTGCCGACCGTGGTCTGGGCGCCGCCGCCGGCGGGCACCTCCACCACCCGACTGTTGTTGCTGTCGGCGATGCACACGTCACCTGCGGCGTCGACCGCCACCCCTCTCGGGAAGCTCAGGCCGCTGGCTACCGTGGTCTGGGCGCCGCCACCAGCGGGCACCTCCACCACCCGACTGTTACCGAAGTTGGCGATGAACACGTCACCTGCGGCGTCGACCGCCACCCCCACCGGCTGGTTCAGGCCGGTGTCCACCGTGGTCTGGGTGCCGCCACCGGGCGGCACCTCCACCACCCGGTTGTTGGCGCTGTCGGCGATGAACACCGTCCCCAGGGCCGGAGCGGTCGCCGCCGCGACAGGCGGTCCTGCTGAGACCATCAACGCACCCGCCGCGGCCAACACCAAGGCGATGACGGCCACACCGACCAGCGTCGGGGCCACTCGCCGCCGG
>JBPCNZ010000046.1:0-33472 GCA_051000755.1 Acidimicrobiales bacterium
ACGAGCGCCCCTCCCCATCGTTTTGGGTCCGGTTGGACGAAGTCGGCCAGATCGGAGTCTCTGCGACAGTGTGTCATCGGTCACTGAAGCGGGGAGGGTGCAGACCGGGCCAACTTCTTGCCCGGTCGGGCCACGGCGACCCTCTCGGCGAGGGCCACCGATGCCGTGGGGGCGTCGAACACCGCCACCGGGATGCCGGCGGTGGTGAGCAAGCGGCGCAACCGTTCAGCGGAAAACGTGTAGGGCCGGGAGGAGGAACGAACGGCTCCGCCGTCGATCAGGAACAACCCGCGCGCCGTCGGCGCCGCCCCCTTGTAGCGCGGGTGGACCCACAGGAGAGCCCCCGTCCCCGCCGTGCGATCGATGACCATCTCGGGCTGCCACGAGTTGGTCAGGGTGACGGTGGTGGCCGCCACCTTGAGCACCAGGAGACGGCCGGGGCCCAGCCTGCGTCCCATCCCGACGAAGAGGAGCACGGCGAAAACCATCACGGTCGACCCCGACACGATGCTGTGCGTCGCCGACCGGTACACGCCGTAGGCGAAGACCACGATCATGGCCAACCCGAAGAGAGCCAACCCGGCGTTCATCACCCGGTTGGCCCGCAGGGCAACGGAGCGGCGCGCCGGCGAACCCGGCGTCGCCGCCTGGCCATCGGGCTGCGACTCGAGGAGCGCCCGGTGCTGATGGTGGGCCCGGATGCGATCCGCCGTCGCTCGGCGAGCCCGTATCCCTTCGGCGCGGGCCCGATCCGCCACCGACGTCGTCATCCGCTCAGGAGGCTGGGCCACGCCCGAACCCTACCGCCCCCGGCTTGCCGACCCCCCCACCGTGGTCCAAGATGGGTGACGCCGCGTGATCAGGACATTCCTGATCCTTCGCGTCGGGAGTCAGGGGAAGGTTGGTGGCGAAGTCCCGCCCAAAGGGTCAGGCCCGGCGCAAGGCGGGAACCTCTGCTCAGGCGAAGCGAACAGCCGCCCCGCACGCCTCGAAGGGCCGGGGCCCGTCATCGCGCACCGGTGCCCGCAAGATGGCGCCACCCAGCGGCCGGCCGACGATCCAGGCGGCCAAGGAGTGGGCCAGGAAGCCTGCCCCCGCGGCGGCCAAAAGGCCGCCGGCGCCGAGGGCCTCGACGTCGGCCAGGGGCTCGACTGCCGCCGGGCACTCCACCGCAACCAGGGGCTCGACCGCCGCCCCCGGCTCGACATGGCGGTCGCGTCGCGCCGAGCAGCGGGCCCGGCGCCTGCCCATCACGCCCGGCCTTCCGGCCGTGGTGCGGGGCGGGTTTCAGGGGTTCGTCATCCTGCTCTTCGGAGAGTTGCTCACCCTGCCGTTCCGCGGCAACGGGCTCATCCTGTACTGGGTGGCCCTGATCGCCTACGCGTGGGCCGGCAACCGGGCTGCGTCCGCTTCGCTGGCGTCGGCGCCCCGCGCCGCCCGGGACGGAGCCGGCGCCGCCGTGTTCGCCTACCTGTTGACGATCCCGCTGCGACAGATGTCGCACTCACTGTCGTTCTCGTGGCTCTACACCGTCGTCGCCTTGGTGACTGCGGTGATCATCGGCGGCTTGGCCGCGGTGATCGTGGCCCGGGCCCGCCGGCCCCGCGCCGAGCGGTAGAGCCCGTCAGGCCCTCACGACGAGGCGCTCACCGAGCCGCTGGTTCGCGGGGGGCGGCAACCGCCGGCTTGTGACCGTTGGTGCTGGGCCCGGTGTCGACGCTCGCCGACGGCCAGTCGTCGAGGAGCCCCGCTCGTCCGGCCAGGGCGGCCATCTGGATGCGGGTGGTGGCGCCGATCCGGTCGCGAAGGTCGGCGACCATCCGCTTGGCGGTGCGCTCGGACACGTAGAGCCTCTCGGCGATCCGGGACAGCTCCAGGCCCTCGGCCACGAGCAGCCACAGGTTGAGCATGTCGTCGTCGATCTCGTCGAGGATCTCCGATCCCGGCCGGTGGGCGCGGTCGAGCAGCTCATCGAGCAGCGGTCCGGAAAGCACCCGCCAACCCTGCAGGACGGCCAGGACCGGAGCGAGCAGGTGCTCGGGCCGAGCGGCCTTGGTGACCAGCGCCTCCATGCCGAGCGACAGCGCCTCGGCGGCCAGGTCGACGTCCTCACCGTCGGACACGCCGATCAGTCGGGGACGGGAGGCATCGTCGGCTACCCGGCGCACGAGCTCCAGGGCACCGGGTTCGGGCAGGGCCAGGTCGACCAGGGCCACATCGGGCTCTGCTTCGGCGAAGGCACCGAGGGCGTCGTCGACGGTTCCAGCGGTGCCGACCACCTCGATCCTCCCTCCTGACGCCTCCGGAAGGGCCATCTCCAGGGACCGGGCGAACAGATCGTGGGCGTCGACGACCACGACCCGCAGGGTGGCATGGTCCTCGCCGGTCGCCGACCGGTCCGAGTTTGTCATCGACGCATCGCTCCTACCCATGACTTGTCATCGGCGACCATCAGTCTCACCACTTGGCCCCCTACAGACATACCACAACGTACGGCCAATGTGACTGCTCGTGACCACCGTATGTGCCGCCGACAGAGGCCGACTTCGGGCATTGTGCACGAACGGCGCGCCCGGTTTCGGCATCACGGTTCAGCCGGCCCGAAACCGCCCCGCTCAGCGTCGAGAGGTCATCAGCAGATGGCGCAGGCATGCCCAGACGACGTCGAGGTCCTGGCGCTCGACCCGTTCGTCGGCGGAGTGGGCCACCTCGGGGTCACCGGGCCCGAGGTTGACCGCCGGGATGCCCCGCTCGGTGAAGAAGGCCACGTCGGTCCATCCCAGCTTCGCCCTCGGGGGAGTCCGCGTCGCCTCCACCAGCCCGGCCAGGATCGGGTGGGCCAGCCCCGGCGGTGCCGCCGGCGCAAGATCGATGACCTCGACCTGATCACCTCGGGCCGGGTCCAGGCCGGCCTCCACCAGGTCACGGGCCACCTCGGTCGCCTCGGCCGGGGTCCGGTCCGGGGCGTAGCGGAAGCTCACCACGATCGACGCCCGGTCCGGTACCACGTTGACGGCAATCCCGCCCTCGACCCCCACGACCTGCACCGACTCGCGGTACTGGCACCCGTCGATGACCGGGCGTCGCCCCTCCCATTCCCCCACCTTTGCCAGCAGCGGTGCCAGCCGGTGCACGGCGTTGATGCCCATCCACGGACGGGCGGTGTGGGCCCGTCGACCGGCGAGGGTGACACGGAGCTTGACGACGCCCTGGCAGCCGGCCTCGATCAGAGCGTTGGTCGGCTCGCCCAGGATGGCCACGTCGCCGGCCAGCAGGTCGGGGCGGGCGGCAGCCACCGCCAGCAGCCCGTTGTGCTCCCGGGCGACCTCCTCGGCGGCGTAGAACACGTAGGTCACCTCGGTGGCCGGGTCCTCGATGGTGGTGGCCAGATGGAGGTTGACGGCAAGACCGGACTTCATGTCGGCGGCACCGAGACCCCACAGCGTTTCGCCCTCGACGCGGGGAGTGGCGTTGCCGTTGGCCGGGACGGTGTCGAGATGGCCGGCCAGGACGATCCGGCCCGGGCCGCTCCCGATAGTGCGGGCGATCACGTTGGCACCGATGCGGGTCACCTCAAGCCACGGCGCCGCCCGTAGCCGGCGCTCGATGTGGTCGGCGAGGTCCTGCTCGTGGTGACTGGGCGAGGGGATCGCCATCAGCTCGGCTGTCTCGGCCAGCAGATCGACCATCACACGGTGGCGCCGTGGTCACGTAGGAGATCGTTGAGCGTCGACTTGTCGTGACGCTCCCCCGCCGTGAGCCGGCGGACGACGAGCACGCACGGCAGGAAGTACTCCCCTCCCGGATAGCTCCGGCGGCGGCTGGCGGACACGGCCACACACCACGGCGGGACCCGGCCCCGTGAGATCTCGTCACCGGTCTCGGCGTCGATGACCGGGATGGACCCGGTCAACACGCATCCGGCACCGAGGACCACGCCGTCGCCGACGATGGCGCCCTCGGCCACGACGCAGCGGCTGCCGATCAGGCACTCGTCGCCGATCATGACCGGTGCCGCCTGCGGCGGTTCGAGCACGCCGCCGATGCCGACGCCTCCCGAGAGATGCACGTTGGCCCCGATCTGGGCGCAACTGCCCACCGTGGCCCAGGTGTCCACCATCGATCCGGGACCGACCCGGGCGCCGATGTTGACGTAGCTCGGCATGAGCACCACCCCGTTGCCCAGATGGCTACCCCACCGGGCCGATGCTCCGGGCACGACACGCACCCCGTGGCGGGCAAAATCGCGCTTCAAGGGGATCTTGTCGACGTACTCGAACGGGCCGGCCTCGATGGTCGCCATGGCGGACACCTTGAACAGCAGCAGGATGGCCTGCTTGGTCCACTCGTGGACGGTGACCGTGCCGTCGGCGCCCATCTCCGCCACCCGGACCTCCCCCCGGTCCAGAAGATCGATGGCCTCGTGGACCGTCGCCACGGCGTCAGGGTCGGTCGGGCCGACCTCGGCGCGGCGCGCCCACAGGGCGGTGATCCTCGCTTGCAGATCGTCGGTCGTCACGGAAGCCACGACGGCCGACGCTACCGGCCCGCGGCGCGGACGGGGCGCTCAGGTCGACGGCGGCACCCGGTCGGTCCTCACCACCAGCACGTCGACCTCGGCGTAGTGGGTCACCCGGCTGGGCACGCTGCCCATGAGGAACCGCTTGGCTCCGGTGAGGCCAACGCTGCCGACCACGATCACCGACGCGTCAACCTTCTCGGCGATGTCGAGCAGCACGTCGCTGGCCGAACCCTGCACCGCCATGGTGACGACGTCACCGGCCCCCCGGCCCTCCGCTCGGTGCCTGGCGCCGGAGAGGACCTGGTCGACCTCTTCCTTGCCGTTGATGGCCCAGACGATGTCGGCGGGAGCCCCCCGGCGCTCGGCCTCCAGACGGGTTTCGGGAGCCGGGTGGAAGGCGCTCACCATCACCAACCGGGCCCCGAACCTGGCGGCCAGATCGGCGGCCCGGTCGACCGCCAACTGGGCCGTCTCCGACCCGTCGGTTCCTACCAGGATCGTCTCGTACACCGGCATCCCCTCTCGCTTGCCCTGTGGCAGCCAGACGACCTGTCACGTCGTGGGCGATGCTAACCCGCTGACCCCCCCGGCCGCTCACCCGATCGGGCGTTCAGCCGATCGGCTGCTCGGAGCCCGGGGCCTCAGGCGCTCAGGCGGGCGGCCACCAGCTCGAGGCGGTCGAGGGGCGCCACCATGGCCAGGCGGACGTGACCGGACCCGGCCGTCCCGTAGAAGTCGCCGGGGGAGACCAGCAGGCCACCCCGCTCGGCCAGCTCGCCGGCCCAGCCCCAGGCATCGCCGCCCGGAGCCGGCGCCCACAGGTAGAAGCCGCCTTCCGGCAGGGCCACCTCGACGCCGGTCCTGGCCAGGATGGCGGCCATGGCCTCCAGCCGGTCGTGGTAGCGGGCCCGTTGGTCGACGACATGGGCCTCATCGCAGAGGGCGGCCACGGCGGCGGCCTGGGCCGGTCCCGGCACCATCATCCCTGCGTGCTTTCGGACCTCGGAGAGGTAGGAGACCAGCTCGGGATCGCCGGCGACCCAGCCGACGCGGAGTCCGGCCAGGTTGGACCGCTTGGACAGGGAGTGGATGGCGAGGACGCCGCCCATGCCGCGGGCGCCGGACCCGTGGCCGAGCACCGTTCGGGGCGGGCCGGCCCAGGTGAACGCCGCGTAGCACTCGTCGCTGGCCACCACCACCCCGTGGGCCGCGCCCCACGATGCCGCCCCGGCCAGGTCGTCGAGGCCCCCCGCCGGGTTGCCGGGGCTGTTGACCCACAGCAGCAGGGCCCGATCGGCATCCTCAGGGGTCACCGCCTCGAGGTTCAGGCGACCGAGCTCGTCGGTCGGCACCGCCACCGCCCGCAGGCCGGCGAGGGTTGCTCCCATCTCATAGGTCGGGTACGACACCGCCGGGTACAGCACCGTGTCCGGCCCCGGGTGCCGCAGCGACAGGTACCGCGCCAGGCTGGCCACCAGCTCCTTGGTGCCCACGCAGGCCGCCACCGCGTCGGCGCCGACATCGACGCCGAAGGTGGTGTTCATCCAGGTGGCTGCCGCCGCCCGCAGCGAGGCGGTGCCGATCGAGGACGGGTAGCCCCTCAGCGCCCCGCCTCCGTCGGCGTCGGCCAGCGCCGCCAGAACGGCGGGCGGAGGTGGGTCGGTCGGCGTGCCCACCGACAGGTCGACGATCCCCCCCGGTGCGGCAGCCGCCTGGTCCCGCAAGCCGATGAGCCGGTCGTAGGGGTAGGGGGGCGGGACGAAGCCGGTGGTCACTCCCCCGGTCCGTCCTGCGACCCGGCCGTGAACTCCCGGAACCGGGCCGCGCCGGCCTCGTCGACCCGCACCCGGACCGTGGAGCTGTCAGCCCCGTGGGTCTCCACCAGCACCTCGCCTTCACGGTGGACGGCGGCCAGAACATCGCCCCGCTCGTAGGGGATGGTCAGTTCGACGATGTCGGCGAGGGCCCGGAGGCGGTCGCCGATGGCCTGGCGCAGCTCGTCGATCCCTTCGCCGGTGGTGGCCGAGATCATCACCGAACCCGGGTGGCGGGCCGTCAGCCGCTTGGCCGCGCTGCCTTCCCCCCGGCCGTAGCCTTCCCCACGTCGGCCGGCCACGTCGGCCTTGTTGAACGCCAGGAGCTCAGGCACGTCCTCCGCTCCGATCTCGGCCATGACCACCCGGACGGCGTCGATCTGGCCCTCCGGATCAGGCCCGGCGGAGTCGACCAGGTGGACGACCAGGTCCGACTCGCGCACCACTTCCAGGGTGGAACGGAACGCCTCCACCAGCTGATGGGGCAACTTGCGCACGAACCCCTCGGTGTCCGACACCAGCACCGACTCACCGCCGGGGAGAGCCATCCGCCTGGTGCGCGGGTCGAGGGTGGCAAAGAGCCGGTCCTCGACCAGCACCCCGGCCTCGGTGAAGGCGTTGAGCAGGGTCGACTTGCCGGCGTTGGTATAGCCGACCAGCGAGACGGTCGGCAGCCGGCCCCGCTGGCGACCCTTGCGCTGCAGGCGGCGCTGATCGGTCAGCTGGTTGAGCTCGCGCTCCAGGCGGCTCATGCGCCGGACCAGGCGGCGGCGGTCCACCTCCAGCTGGGTCTCGCCTGGGCCGCGGGTCCCGATGCCGCCGGCCTGCTGGGAGAAAGCCCGTCCCCGGCCGCGGAGGCGGGGCAGCCGGTAGCGGAGCTGGGCCAGCTCGACCTGGGCCTTCCCTTCCTGGGTGCGGGCGTTCTGGGCGAAGATGTCGAGGATGACCGCGGTGCGGTCGATGGCGGTGCGGCCGAGGATCTTCTCCAGGTTGCGGGACTGGGCCGGGCTCAGCTCGTCGTCGAAGACGACGGTGTCGGCGTCGACGGCCAGAGAGAGCTCCCGGAGCTCCTCGGCCTTGCCTCGCCCCACATAGGTGGCCGGATCCGGGTGGTCGCGCCGTTGCACCACCCGGGCCGCCTCGTCGGCCCCCGCGGTGTCGACCAAGAGGGCCAGCTCGTCGAGGTGGGCTTCGGTGATCTCGTCGCTCTGGGGGGGCACGGTGACACCGACCAGGACGATCTTCTCCCGGAAGCTGCGCTCGATGAGGCTCAAGGTGCTCTCAAGTCCAGGGCCCTCGTGTCCGGGGCCTTCAGGTCCAGCACGTGGCGATCCGCTGGCTGGGCCCGGCCAGGGACACGGTGCCGTCGGGGCGGAGGGTGACCGCCACCGAGCCGCCCGGCTGATGCACGGTCACCTTGGTCCCCACCCGGCCCCAGTGGTGGCAGGCCAGGGCCGCGGCGCAGGCACCGGTCCCGCAGGCCCGGGTCTCCCCCACCCCACGCTCCCACACCCGCATGGTGATCTCGTCGGGACCGGGGCCGAGGGCGACGAACTCCACATTGCGCCCGGCCGGATCGGCGGTGCCCAACTGGGACCCGAGGGTGGCGACGTCCACCCCGGCGGGGTCCGGGCCGAGCACCACCAGGTGAGGGTTGCCCATGTCGACGAGAAGGTGCCCGTGGCCCACATTGCAGCGGTCGGTCTCCCCCTCGATGAGGGCCCGGCCCATCTCGACCACGGCCCAAGCCGAGTCCGGGGTGTCTCCGTTGTGCACGGTGACCTCCCGCCGGCCGGCAGGGGTGACGACGCCGAAGGGCACACCCGCCTCCACGGCGCCGGCGGCGAGGGCGGCCTGAGCCAGGCAGCGCATGCCGTTGCCCGACATCTCGGCCGCGGAACCGTCGGCATTCCACAGCTCGAAGCGCAACACGGCGGCCCGGTCCGCTCCCGCCCGGGTGCCGCGGATGAGCCCGTCGGCGCCGATGCCGAGGTGGCGGTCACAGACCCGCCGGGCCGTCTCCGAGCCGACGTCGGGGGCGGTCCCGTCGAGGTCGAGCAGGACGACGAAATCGTTGCCGGCGCCGTGATGCTTGGTCAGCACCAGGGTTCCGGCCGGCGCCGCGGGAAGCCCGGAGGAGGACAGGGAGGTGGCAGTCATGGTCTGGTCCAGTCTCTCAGGAGCGTGGGGACAACGGCGAGTGGATTCTCCGACGTGCCCAACCAGGCGATCCGGGGGTCCCGCCGCCACCACATCCGCTGGCGGCGGGCGAACGCCCGGGTGCGCCGGACGGCCTGATCGAGGGCATCGGCGAGGGCCACTCCGTCTTCGAGATGGGCCAGCACCTCCCGGTAGCCGAGGGCCTGGCGGGCGGTCCGGCCCATCCCCGATGCGGCCAACCCGGCGACCTCGGCGACCAGGCCGGCGTCGACCATGGCGGCGAAACGGTGTTCGATGCGCTCGGCGACGGCGCTGCGGGGCAACCACAGACCGGCGAGCCGCCACCGGGTGGGGGGATGGGCGGCGATGCCACGGCCGAATTTGGAGAATGGCGTCCCGCTGCCCAGGGTCACCTCCAGCGCACGGATCACCCTCCGGCGGTTGGTGGGCTCCATCCGCGATGCGGCCAGCGGATCCACTTCGCAGAGCCGGGCGTAGAGCCGGGCCAGAGCGGCGGGGCCGACCTCGGCCTCCAGATCGGCCCGGACCTGCGGGTAGCGACCGGGCGGGGCGAAACCGTCGACCAGGGCGTCGACGTAGAGGCCGGTGCCACCGACCAGCAACGCCCGGTGGCCGCGCCTCTCGATGGCGGCCAGCGCCTCCCGGGCCGCCGCCACCCAGTCGGTCACGGCCCAGGCCGCGGTGGGCTCCACCAGGTCGATCAGGTGATGAGGCACCTCGGCCCGCTCCGCGCCCGTAGCCTTGGCCGTGCCGATGTCCATCCCCCGGTAGACCTGCATGGAGTCTGCGGTCACCACCTCCACGCCGCCGAGGGCCCGGGCGATCTCGAGGGCCACCGCGCTCTTGCCTGAAGCGGTGCAGCCGACGATGGCCAGGTGACGGGGACCGGCGGCGGTCTCGACGGCCGGGGCGGTCAGGTGGCCGTCACCGGGATCCGCGTCCGGTGAGTGGGTTCGGCGGTGACCTCGATCAGCTCACCGGTCAGGAAGTGGGGAGCGCCCCGGGTGACCAGCACATCGGCGAACGACCCGGGACGGAGCACGGTGCCCTCCGGGGGGACGAAGTGGACCAGCTTGCCCTGAGCCGTACGCCCCGACGTCACCGCAGGATCACGCTTCGACGGGCCCTCCACCACGACTTCCTCCACCCGGCCTTCACGGGCCCGGTGCCGGGCCAGAGCGGACCGTTCGACCACCACGCGAAGCCGTTCGAACCGGTCGGCCACTGCCTCGGGGTCGACCAGGTCGGTGCGCTCACCGGCCTCGGTGCCGGGCCGGGGGGAGTAGATGAACGTGAAGGCGCTGTCGTAGGACGCCTCAGCGGCAACCTCCAGGGTCCGGGCGAAGTCGTCTTCGGTCTCGCCGGGGAAGCCGACGATGATGTCGGTGGTCACGGCCAGATCGTCGATGCCGGAGCGGGCCGCGGTCAGCTTGGCCAGATACCGCTCAGCGGTGTAACCCCGGTGCATCTGGGCCAGGATCCGGTCACTGCCGGACTGCAAGGGGAGGTGGAGGTGGGGGCAGACGGCCGGCTCCTCGCCCATGGCCGCGATGGTCTCGGGGCGCAGGTCCTTGGGGTGGGGGCTGGTGTAGCGGACCCGGCGGATGCCGTCGATGCCGGCGACGGCGCGCAACAGGTCGGCGAAGAGGGGGCGGGCCCGGGGTCGCTCGGCGGTCGCCCACGCCTCGCCGGTCACCGCCGCCGCCTGACGCCACGCCGGCTGCGTCCGCCGGGCGGAGGTCAGGTCCCGCCCGTAGGAGTTGACGTTCTGGCCGAGGAGGGTGACCTCGACGGTGCCGGACCGGGCCAGGTCGGTGATCTCGGTGACGACCTGGCCGAACGGGCGGCTGACCTCGGGCCCACGCACGGCAGGGACGATGCAAAAAGCGCAGTTGTTGTCGCAGCCCATCTGGATGGTCACCCACGCCGCCCACCCCTGCCCCCGCCGGACCGGCAGGGCGGAGGGGAACAGCTCGGCTTCAGGATCGGGCGCCTCGAGGATCTCGGTGATCGGACCGAGGGTGGCCGCCTCGGTGAGCAGCTGGGCGGCCCGGGCGACGTTGTGGGTGCCCCACACGGCGTCGACCCACGGGGCGCGGGATCGCACCGTGTCCCGATCCTTCTGGGCCAGACAACCTCCGACGGCGATCTGCATGCCCGGGCGGCGGTCCTTGACGGACTTCAGGTGGCCGAGGGTTCCGTAGAGCTTGTTGTCGGCGTTCTCCCGGATGCAGCACGTGTTGAGCACGACCACGTCGGCGTCGTCCACGTCGGTGGCCGGGATCAGCCCGTCGGCTTCGAGGAGGCCGGCGAGGCGCTCAGAGTCGTGCACGTTCATCTGGCATCCGAACGTGCGGACAAGGTACCGGCGGGGAGGGAGCTCGGGGCGGGGAGGTACGGGTACCACGCCCGGAGCTTACAAACACCCAGGAGGGCGCCGACGCCGACCCCTTTCGGACATACGCCCCCAACCGGGCCGCGCCTCCCATACACTCGATCACCATCCCAGCTTCGAGGGACGTCCGAGACCTACTGCCGTCCAAGACATGAGGAGTACCTACGTGGCACACCTTCGACCTACCCGACTGGTCGTCGGCCTGGCGGTTGCCGCCCTGGCCGTGTCGACCGGTCCCGCTCTTGCCGCCGGCGCCAACCCCGTCACCTCGGCGTGGGCCACGACCGGAACCACGGCGACCCACCTGCTCAATGCCACCTCGCTCGGCGCCCCTTCCGCCTCGGCCCCGGTGCCCGTCACCGTCACCCTGGCCTCCCGCCACGCAGCGGCCCTCGATGCCCTCATCGCCGCCCAGGCCAACCCGGCCAGCTCCTCCTACCACCACTACCTCACCCCCGCCGGCTTCGCCGCCCGCTTCGGAGCCACCCCGGCCCACCTCACGTCGGTGACCGGGTACCTGCGCTCGGCGGGGCTGTCGGCCGTGACCGTCAGCCCCAACCACCTGTCGGTGACGGGCCGGGCCACGGCCGCCAGCGCCCAGAAAGCCTTCCACACCACGCTGGGGTTGTTCAACCAGGCCGGCAAGATCGTCCTGGCCAACACCACCGCCGCCCTCGTGCCGCAATCGTTGGCCGGTGTGGTCAGCGCCGTCGTGGGACTCAACCAGGCCCAGAGCGCCCACGGCTTCACCCGGCACACCAGCACCCACGCCCTGTCGTCCTCCTCGTACAACCCGCCGGCCCTGGCCGCCGCCTATGACGCCACCCCTCTGCCGGCGGCCACCGGCACCTCCCTCGCCATCCTGGCCGAGGGCAATCTGTCCCAGGTGGTCAAGGACCTGCGCACCGAGGAGGCGGCCAACAACCTGCCCCAGGTCCCGGTCACCATCGTGCCCACGGGCGCAGCCAGCTCGGACACGACCGGCCTCGATGAGTGGGACCTCGACACCCAGACGTCCACCGCCATGGCCAACAACGTCAAGGCCCTGTACCTCTACGACGCCCCCAGCCTCAACGATCCCGACATCGTCAACGAGGTGACCGCCTTCGTGTCCCAGGACAAGGCACAAGCGGGCTCGGCATCCTTCGGCGAGTGCGACTCCCAGGCCATCGGCGATGGAACCGCGACGGCGGTCGACAATGCCCTGAAGGAGGCCTCCGCTCAGGGCCAGACCCTGTTCGCCTCCACGGGTGACACGGGCTCCAGCTGTGCCGTCACCGCCCTGCCGATCATCGGTCAGCTCCCCGGCGCCACCGAGACGAGCTACCCGGCATCGGGCACCTACACCGCCGGCGTGGGAGGCACCACCCTCTCCACGTCGAACGGTACCTACGCCAAGGAGACCGGCTGGAGCGGCAGTGGCGGCGGGATGAGCGCGGAGACGCCTGGTCCGTGGACGGCCAACGCCGACCGCACCGTGGCTGCGTCGTCGTCCTCAGGCGCCGGCGGCCTCCTCGGCGGCCTGCTGGGCCTGCTCAGCGGGCAGACGAGCACCGCCAACGCCGCAGGTGGCCGCGACGTGCCCGATCTGGCCATGGACGCCAATCCCAGCACCGGCGCCAACATCGTCGTCAACGGCAGGGTCCTGACCGTCGGTGGCACCAGCCTCTCCTCACCGCTCGCCGCCGGCGCCTGGACCCGGATCAACGGGGCGCACGGCAACAACCTCGGGCCGGCCGCCCCCGCCCTCTACGGCCTATACAACACGGCCCACCCGTCAGGCACCGCCGGGGGGGCCACGCCCGGTCTCCACGACGTCGTCTCGGGCAGCAACGGGGCGTACAGCGCCAAGACCGGTTACGACCTGGTGACCGGCCTGGGCACCATCGACGTCGCCGCTCTCAACGGCGCCATCTGAGCGGACCCGTCTCCGTCTGTACCTTGGGGCCGGCCCGGTGGGGGCGGCCCCGAACGGGCGCCGTCGGCGCTTCAGCTGTCGGGCAGGCTGTCGATGGGTTGGGTGTACCAGGGGACATCCGGGCCGGTGACACGTTCCAGCCAGCGGTGACCATCGCGGCGGCCGAGGGCGATGACCTCCTCATGGAACGAGGGCTCGAAGAGGACGTAGCTCATGAGCTCACCGTGTTGCTCATCCTCGCCGCCGAGCAGCCGGCTGAGGACAGCCATGTCGGGGTTTCGCAGGCCGCGGTAGCCCCCGAAGCGCCGGGCGAACACCGCCGACGCGATGTCGCCCAGGGCGCCTCGGGTGCGGGGCGCGACGAACATGTACGGCACCCGGCGGTACGGGGGTCTGCCCTCGGCCCGGCGATGGTCGCTGAGCGGCGTGCGGGTCGAGCCCTCGGGCACCATGAGGTTGGTCTTCCCCAGCCTGCGGACGTCCTCGGTCATCGGATCGACCAGGGTTGCGTGAAGGAGCTGCAAGGCACCGTCGGCAAAGTCGGGGGGGGTGTCCTCGCCGACATGCTCCTCGCTGCGCCGGGGGGCAACGGAGTGGCTGGCGATCACCACCACCCGGTCGACCCCGAGGTCCAACGCGGGCTTGAGCGGCGTGTTGATGCGGGTACCGCCGTCGAAGTACCAGCCGCTGGCATCGGCCGGCTGCTCGACGCGAACGGCGGGAAACAGCACGGGGATGGCACTCGACGCCCGTGCGTGCTGGCCCGAGAGCTCGCAGCGCAGGTACTCGATCGCCCTGCCGGGCGGCAGGCGTCGCTGGGCGGCGCTCTCGACGAACACGACGCTGCGGGGATTGGCGGCATCGCAGGCTGCCACGGCGACCGAATCGACGGCACCGCTGCGCACGTTGCGGTGCAGTGCGGTCCAATCGATCAAGCGGTCGAGGGTGGCGCCAAGCGGAGCGGGGTCGAGCAACCCCCGCAGGCCTATCCCGGGCAGGCCCAGCACCTCGCCGGCGAAGCGCGCCGCTATGAGGGGCGCTTGACGGCGCACGATGGGATGAAAGACGTCGTTGCGTCGGACCGACATCCACGCCTCCACCAGGCGATGGGCCGCCTCCTTGGCGTCGCAGTCGGCCACGGAGGCCAAGAATGCGGCGTTGAGGGCTCCCGTGCTGGTGCCGACGATCACCGTGGGACGCTGGCCGCGGGCCTCGAGCTCCGGCAGGAGCACCGCGAGGACTCCCGCTTCGTAAGCGCCCCGTGCCCCACCGCCCGCCAACACCAATCCCACCCGCTCGCCCATCTCCTCCTCCGTCCCCGACCCGCTCCAGGCGGCCGGCGGAGGAACACTACGCCCGGAATGCCCCGCTTTGTGCGCCAGGCAGTTGGCGCCAGGCGGCTGGCGCCAATCAGCGGTGCTGACCGCCCTTGATGAGGTCCCTGCCGATGGTCTCCTTCATGATCTCGGTGGTTCCCCCGTAGATGCGGGTGATGCGAGCGTCGACGTAAGCCCGGCCCACCGGATACTCGGTCATGTAGCCATAGCCGCCGTGGAGCTGTACGGCGGTGTCGACGGCTCGGCCCTGCAGCTCGGTGCACCACCACTTGGCCATGGCCGCCTCCTCGGCGGAGAGCTCGCCGGCGTTGAGAGCAAGGACGCACTGGTCGACGAATGCCTGCGCCACCCGAACCTCGGTGGCGATCTCGGCCAGGCGGAACTTGGTGTTCTGCAGGCTGGCGATGGGGCTGCCGAACGCCTGGCGCTCCATCGTGTACGCCAGGGTCGCGCTCAAGGCGGCGTCGGCCGCGGCCACGCCGGCCACGGCGATGGACAGGCGTTCCTGGGGGAGGTTGAGCATCAGGTTCTTGAACCCCTGGCCCTCCTCCCCGAGGAGGTTCTCTACCGGCACGGCGACGTCGTTGAAGAACAACTCTGCGGTGTCCTGGGAGTGCAGGCCGATCTTGTCCAGGTTGCGACCCCGCTCGAAGCCCTCCATGTCCCGCTCCACGATGACCAGCGACATGCCGGCGTGGCGGGCCTTCGGATCGGTCATGACGGCGACGATGACCAGATCGGCGTTGATGCCGTTGGTGATGAAGGTCTTGGATCCGTTGAGGATGTAGTGGTCGCCATGGCGGACGGCCGTGGTCTTGATCGACGCCAGGTCCGATCCGGCCGCCGGTTCGGTCATGGCCACCGCGGTGATCAACTCGCCGGAACACATCCCGGGCAGCCAGCGGGCCTTCTGATCCTCGGTTGCCAGGTTGAGGAAATACGGCATGCAGATGTCGTTGTGAAGGGAGAGGGCCAGGCCGGCCCCCCCCAGCCCGGCCCGCTGCACCTCCTCGTCCAGGATCTGGTTGTAGCGGAAGTCCTTGGTTCCCCCGCCGCCGTAGGACTCCGGGACGTCGAAACCCAAGAACCCGTTCTTCCCGGCGGAGACGAACAGGGCCCGGTCCACGATCCCGTCGCGCTCCCACGCCTCGATGTGTGGCACCCCCTCGCGCTCGATGAAGCCCCGGAAGCTGTCCCGGAACAGGTCGTGCTCCTCGGTGAACCCGATCAGCCTCTCCATGGGTCGCCCTCCTCGGTCGGCTGCTGGCGGGCGGCCTCGATGTAACGATCGCGAAGGGGGCCCTTGACCAGCTTGCCGGTCGGGGTGCGGGGCAGTTCGCTGATGAAGTCCACGGACCGAGGCAGCTTGTAGCCGGCGATGCGCTCACGGAGGTACACGATGATCTCCTGGGCCAGGTCCTCTCCGGGCATGGCATCGGCCGCGGGCTGGACCACGGCCTTGACCTGCTCGCCGAAGTCGGGGTCGGGGATGCCGATGACGGCCACGTCGGCCACCTTCGGGTGCAGGGCCAGCACGTCCTCGATCTCCTGGGGGTAGATGTTCACCCCACCCGAGATGATCATGAAGGCCTTGCGGTCCGTGAGGTACAAGAAGCCGTCATCGTCGAGATAGCCGATGTCGCCGATGGTGGTCCACGTCGGGTGCTGCGGATGGGTGGCCTCGGCCGTCTTCTCTGGATCGTTGTGGTAGGAGAACGGTAGGCGCTCCCGCTCGAAGTAGACGGTGCCCACCTGGCCCGGGGCCACCTCGTGGCCATCGTCGTCGCAGATCCTGGGCACACCGAGGACGGCTCGACCCACGGACCCGGGATGCGCCGCCCACTGTTCGGGCGTGATGACGGTGAGGCCATTCCCCTCCGTCCCCCCGTAGTACTCGATGAGGATCGGACCCCACCACGCGATCATCGCCGACTTGACGTCGGTCGGGCAGGGGGCGGCGGCGTGGACGGCCACCTTGTGGCTGGAGCCGTCGAAGGCGGACCGCTCCCCGTCACTCATCTTCAACATGCGGATGAACATGGTCGGCACCCATTGGCTGTGGGTGACCCGGTAGGTGTCGATGGAGGCCAGGGCGGCAACAGGGTCGAAGCGTTCCAGCAGGATGACAGTGCCGCCCACGGCGTTGACGCCGCCGCAGAAGCGCAGCGGGGCGGCGTGGTACACCGGCGCCGGCGAGAGGTAGATGGTGTCGGCGTCAATGCCGAAGGCCCCGGTGATAAAGGCCAGGAGCGGATCGCCGGGCTCGTCCACCTGAGCGTCGGGCAGGGCGGCCATGATGCCCTTCGGCCGTCCCGTCGTCCCCGAGGAGTAGAGCATGTCGCCGCCCCGGGGCTGGTCGGCAAGCGGCTCGTTCGACGCCATGGCCACAGCGTCCTCATACGACCCGTAGCCGTCGACGGGACCGCCAAAGGCCAGCCGGAGACGCGCCTCGGGGGCGAGGGGTACGACTTTGGCGGCCAGATCGGCAACGGCGGCGGAGACGATCAGGACGGTGGCGCCGCAGTCGTTGAGGATGTAGGCCGCCTCGTCGACCGACAGGTGCCAGTTGACCGCAGTGACGTACAGGCCGGAACGCAGCGCCGCCCAGTACACCTCAAAGGCCTGGGGGCGGTTGTCGGTCACCATGGCGATGTGGTCGCCGCGCCGGAGCCCGGCATCGATCAGGAGGTGGGCCAGGCGCAGGGACCGGTCGTCGAGCTCGGCGTAGGTTGTCGTCTCCCCGGTGCCGGCGACGATGATCGCCGGCTTGGCCGGGTGGGTCTGGGCGTGGACTCCCGGGTACAAGAGGGCCTCAGCTCTCCGCCGGGCTCCAGCGGACCGGCAGGGCGTGGACGCCGTTCATGAAGTTGTTCTGCTGGAAGACGGGTTCACCGGCGAGGGCGATGTCGGGGCACCGGCGGTAGACCTCGGTCAGGCCCGCCTTGAGCATCTGGCGTCCGAGGGCGGCCCCGATGCAGAAGTGGGAGCCCCCCGCTCCGAAGCTCATGTGAACCTTGGCGTTGGCCCGGGTGATGTCGAAGAGGTGGGGATCGGGGAACACCTCCTCGTCTTAGTTGCCCGAGGAGTACCACATGACGACCTTGTCCCCGGCCTTGATGTCCACGCCCCGGATCTGGGTGTCGGCCGTGGCTGTGCGGCGGAAGTGCATCACGGTGCTGGCGTGGCGCAGGATCTCCTCGACGGCATTGGGCAACCTGGCATCCCAGTCCTGTCGTAGGTCCGAGAGCTGATCGGGGTGCTTGCTGAAGAGGCGGATGGCGTGGGCCATGGTGTGGCGGGTGGTCCCAGCTGACCATGTGGTCGCCGGGGTTGTCCCGGGCCAGATCGGCCTGGGCGAGAGCGACCTCCTGGATCCTTTCCGCCTCTTCCGCGAAGGTGGTCAGGGCGTCCCGTCCCTGCGCCGAGTTGGGGTCGTCCCAGGAAAGCATCTTCTCCGCCGCGTCGATGACGACCTCGGTCTCCTCGGCCCCCTTGGGCAGGCCCATGAAGCTGGCGAAGATCCGCCCGGGCAGCTGCTTGGCAAAGAGCTGGCAGAACTCCCCACCGCCCAGACCGGCCATCTCGTCGACGAGGTCGCGTGCCGTCTCGGTGATCCACTCCTCCATGATGCGGACCCGTTTGGGGGTGAAGGACTGCGACACGATGGAGCGAAGCTTGTTGTGCTCGGGGTCGTCCATGGCCAGGAAGGAGTTGGTGGCCACCTGGACCACCTCGGGAAAGTCCTCCATCAAGATCCCCGGCCCGGAGGCAAAGAGCCCGGCGTTGCGGACACCGCCTTGATGTCCTCGTAGCGCGTCAAGGCCCAGAAGCCGGTCGTGTCCTCGTCGGGTGGCTTGAGCGTGGACTCGTAGGGTCGGTGCCACGACACGGGATCGTGCTCGCGCAGCCAGGAGAAGGTCTTCTCCCGCTCGGCGAACGGCTTGGCCCAGAACGACTGGGCGGAGATGTCCTCGGCGGTGCTCTCGGTAGCAGTCATGGGCTCTCCTTCAGGCGGCCGGTGCGTCTTTGTCGGCCACAAGGTCGCGGTAGATGGGGAACAGAGGCTTGGTCAGCGGTACCAGCTTGAGGATCTTGTTGACCGGGCCCTTCGCTTTGACCTCGCCCTTGGCCAATCCGACGGCGAGGTTGTACTTCCCCCGCCAGAACCTGTCGGCTATGTCCGCCTTCATCGACAGCGTCACGTCGGCGTCGTCACCGCCGGAGTCGGACGTGACGGTCATCGGCTCCTCGAAGCGCACGGTCATCTCGCAATCCGGGTCGGAGTAGACGACCCGCATGACGATCCCCGCCGCCTTCAGCTTGGACCCCACGTTCGGGTCGTCGGCGGCCTGGCGGAAGATGCCGCCGATGTACTTGTCGACTTCGTCGGGCGCTGCGAAAAATCCCACGGACAACCCCTCATGGCTGATGGACGACAGCGTCGCCCCGCCCCCTCCCCCCCGATGGCGATGGATCGTGACGCGGCGTTCAGTCTGGTCCACCGGGGCTCCTTCGTCCAAACGGCGGCCTGGACGGCCGAGGCGAACCCGTCACCGTCATGGCATGGTGGCCGGGTGCGTCCCCTCCGCTCACCGGCCGTTGGGCAGGGGGGAGGTGGGATCGACGATCGCGGTCAGATCGCGGCCTGGTCCCTCTACAACTGGGCCGACCACGGCTGGGCGACACCCGTCGCCGCGGTCCTGATCGGCCCGTGGATGCTGAGTCTGGCCACCGGTGCGGTCGGGGCCCGAGGCACGCTCATCGCCCTCGGCCCGCTCCACCTCCGCGCCGACGCCTTCCCGTCCGCCATGATCGCCGTGGCCGCCGTCCTCCAGTTGGTGCTGCTCCCCGGAGTGGGCGCCGTCGTCGACAGCCGCGGCAACAAGCGGAGATGGCTGGCCGGCGCGTGCGGCGGCGGGTCGGTCATCTGTGCCCTGCTGGCCCTCACCAGCGGCCATCAGTGGCTCCTGGCCGGCGTGCTGTTCCTGGCCGGCAGCGTGGTCGAGGGCATGTCCGACCTGGTGTGGAACGGGATGCTCCCCGAGCTGGCCAGCCCCGCCCGGACCGACGCCGTCTCGAGCCAGGGCACGGCCGTCGGCTACCTGGGTGCCGGCATGATCCTGGCCCTGGACCTGGTCCTGGTCCAATTCCACGGGACCCTGGGACTCTCGAAGTCGGCCGCGGTGCGCATCTGTTTCCTGACCGCGGCCGCCTGGTGGGCTGGGTTCGGGCTCCGCTCGGTCCGGCGCCTGCACCCCAGGCCCCGGCTGACCCCGACCCGGACACCTGACAGCCGCACCTGGCAGCGGCTGCGGGCCGACCTCGCCCTGCTGCGCACCATGCCCCAGACGTGGCGGTTCATCATGGCCTACTTGTGCTTTGCCGACGCCATGTCGGCCGTGATCGCGCTGGCGTCGACATTCCTCACCCATGAGCTGTTCGCCGACAACAGCACCCGCGCCTCTCCGTTCCTCTTCCGAGTTGATCCTCCTCATCCAGTTCGTCGCCATGGGCGGCGCGGTGCTGTCCTCCTGGATGGCCCGAAGGATCGGGACCAAGCGGGCCGTCCTCGTCAACCTGGTGATCTGGTGCGCGGTGATCGTGTTCGCCTACGCCGCTCTGCACACCGAGGCCGACGCCGTGGCCATGGGCGTGGTGATCGGCCTGGTGCTGGGAGGGACCACCGCCCTGGCCCGATCCCTCTTCGCCCGGATGGTCCCAGCCGGACGGGAGGTCACCTTCTTCAGCCTCTACGAGGTGTGCAGCAAGGGCACCGCCTGGATAGCTCCGCTGCTGTTCACGATCGTCGTCGACGCCACCGGCTCGTTCCGCCAGGCCATCCTCTCGCTCATCCTGCTGTTTGTCCTCGGACTGGTGCTGCTGGTGCGAACAGATACCGACGCTGCCGCCCGAGAGGCCCAGGGCCGTGCGTGAGACCAAGTCAGCTTCACTTGGCCCGGGGATCACGCCCCGGCCCGAAGGCCGAACATGGGGAGGCAAGCGTCGAGTCCCTCGATCTCGACCGACGGCCAACGAGGGGATTGCTCCTCCCAGGCGGAACGGGCGAGCACAAGGCGGGTCATGGTCGCCGCGACCCCCGCGGGGCATGAATCTCGGTGCCGTCGGGCACGTAGCCGAGCTTGGCCGACACTCGATGGCTCGCCTCGTTGTCGAGAAAGGCGCCGCTCCTCGCCGTCATGGCGCCGAGGCCGGCAAAAGCCAGGTGCAGCACCGCCCGTCTCATGGACGTCCCGGTCCCCACACCCTGATGGGCGGCCGCCACCCACCATCCCGTCGAAACCTCCCGCGTCGCCTCGAAGCGTCGGCCTGAGACGTCCTGAGTGCCCACCACGACACCTCCACGCGAGGCGACGAGCGACAGGGTCCACTGCTCCGGCGACCACGATCCTCGGAGGCTCCAATGCCACTGCAACACCCCGCGAACCCGCTCGTCCGGCGGTGCGTCTGTCCACGGGGTGTCGAAGGGCATGAGCTGGGGGTCATGGAGCGGAGCCACCGTTGAGGCTGCCAGGGCTTCCAGGTCGCCATCGCTGGGAAACCGCAGCTCGAGGTCACCGGTCCGGAGGCGAAGACCGGACAGCGGCCAGGTGTCCGTGAGACTCGCCATCGACCGATGCTGCTCCCTATGGAGGGCGCTGGCCAAGGATTTCCTTCCCGGCTCAGTCCTCCAGGGTGATGGGCTGATCGTCGGCGGGGTCGGCGCCGATGACGTCGCCGGCGCTGACGCCCCCGAGACCCACCTCTTGTCGGACCTTCTCCGACACCTCGATCATCAGCTCGAGGTTGTCAGCCAGGAAGGCCTTGGCATTCTCCCGGCCCTGGCCCAGCTGCTCACCCTGGTAGGTGTACCAGGCCCCGGATTTCTTGATGATGTTCTTCTCGACGGCGACATCGAGGAGCGTCCCCTCCCGGCTGATGCCCTTGCCGTACATGATGTCGAACTCGGCTTGGCGGAAGGGGGGTGAGCACTTGTTCTTGACGACCTTGACCCGGGTTCGGTTACCGACCACCTCGGCGCCGTCCTTGATGGACTCGATGCGCCGGATGTCGAGACGGATCGACGAGTAGAACTTCAGGGCCTTGCCGCCAGGGGTGGTTTCCGGGCTGTTGTGGACAACGACACCGTCGACCAGGTAATTGTGGCTGCCCTCGACCTCGATGTCGAAGCGGTGCATACTCCGGGTCGGCGGCTTGACGCCGATCTTGGTGACGGGGAGCGGCAGCAGCTCGTGGCGCATGGGAGCGAAGCTGGGCTGAACGGCGAACCGACCCCGGAACCGGGGTTGCAGCTTGTAGTCCATGGACGGATGCACGTAGGGCGCGATGAGGGCCTGGAACGTGGCTGTGGCGTCCTTACCGAACACCATGACCGCCTTGGCCCCGGCCCCCGCCTGGCGCAACCGACCGGGGATCCCCCAAGTGTCGGCGAGGTGATCGAGGAGTCGTTGGCGGGTGGTCGCTTCCATGGCCTCTACACAGATCTCGATGCGTCCACTCCCGTCCCGGGTTCGTTCCTGGAGACCGGACGCCCGCTCGGTGTAGCAGGCATCGTCCATGTACCAGAGGGCCAGCGACAGCGGGGTGAGCGCCTTGAGGAACTCCTCGCTCAGGACCTTCTTCTCGCAGAGGTAGGTGGCGTGGCGTAGCTCGGCCAGCTCGGCCAGGGGCTGGAGGTCATGGAAGACGGCGCCCTTGGCGTTGGTCGACCGGGAGCAGTGCAGGTTGGCGAAGAGTGACGCCTGCCAGTCCGCGTACTCGGTCTGGGCCGCGCCGTGCCCGAAGCGGTACCGGGCCCCATGGCCGCTGCGGGAGGGTGACAGGGCACCGTCGCCCATCAGGCCGCCCAGGATCACCTCCCGCTGCTGATCCGACAGGTGGTGGGGAACTGCTTGCAACACCCGGTCTCCTACCCGCAACGATCCTGCCTCCCGCCAGCCTCCCGGTGTGCGGATCTGGTGGTTGGCCGTGCACGAGAACTGGGCCCGGCCGTTGCCACCGGGGCGGCCCACGGTGGCTTGGAGGAACTGGTCGGTGACCCCGTTGTCGAACCAGTTGACCACCTTTTTGGGCACAACGGCCCCCACCTCGGGGTCGTAGGAGAGCACCTCGACAGGCAGGCGCTGATTGACGATTTTGCCGATCTTCTCCTGGGTCCCGTCGGCCAGCGTCACCCGGGTCCCATAGGAGAAGCAGCCGAACATGACTCCGATCTTCTCCCGGAGCTGGTTGATGAAGATGCAGATGGTGTTGGACCGGTTGAGGGTGGCGGTCAGCTTGCGCAGGGCCTGGGACATGAGCCGGGCCTGGAGGCCGACGTGGGAGTCGCCCATGTCGCCCTCGATCTCGGCTCGGGGGGTCAGGGCGGCCACCGAGTCGATGACGATAATGTCGAGAGCGCCGGAGCGGATCAGCATGTCGGCGATCTCGAGGGCCTGCTCGCCGGTGTCGGGCTGGGAGATGAGCAGGTCGTCGATGTTGACGCCGATGGCTCGGGCATAGACCGGGTCCATGGCGTGCTCGGCGTCGACATAGGCGCAGATGCCGCCGTTGCGCTGGGCCTCGGCCACCGCATGCATGGCCAGGGTGGACTTGCCCGAGGACTCCGGGCCGTAGATCTCCACGACCCGACCCCGAGGGAGTCCCCCGATGCCCAGGGCGATGTCGAGGGACAGGGCGCCGGTGGAGATGGACTCGATGCCCATGCTCAAGTTGTCGCCCATCCGCATGACGGCACCCTTGCCGAACTGCTTCTCGATCTGGCCCATGGCCATTTCGAGTGCCTTGTCTCGCTCCACTGGAGTCTCCCTCTCGCTTCACTTTCGGTTCGGGCATCACCCTACGAAGGGGGTGTGACCACAACCTGGAGACACCTGCCCAGAAAGGCGATGACCCCTAAAGGCTGTGACCCTAAATCACATGGCTGTTCTTTGCCACAGCATAGGCACGAACAGACGTTCGGGGGTGGATCCCGACATGACCGGGGACCAGCGTGCGAGGATCGGCTCATGGCCGAAGCGGAGACAACGAGCGCAGCCCTACCGGAGCAGCCCCCGCGCCTCAACCACGAGGAGCTCCGGGAGGCCCAGAACCAGATCATGGAAGCGCCTCGGCGGCGCTACGGGATCGCCTCCCGAATCCTGTTCACCTCACTCGACCTGATCTACGGCAAGACCCGCACCGTGACCAAGTTCAAGATCCTCGAACTGATCGCCCGTGTGCCCTACCAGGCATGGGAGCAGGTCGCCTACATAGCCATCACCCACATGCACGAGCGAACCGGCATGGCCCGACGCATCCACGAACGGATCGCCGAGTCGCGGGGCCAGCAGGACAACGAGGTGTTCCACCTGCTCGTCATCGAGGAGCTCCTGGCCGAATCCGGCGTCCCCCAGCCGCAGATCATGTACTTCTGGTTGCCCCAGACGATCGCCTTCGTCTACTACCAGTTGTCCTGGCTCCTCTTCGTCGTGCATCCCAAGTGGTCCTACCGTCTCAATGCCGACTTCGAGGACCATGCCGAGCACGAGTACATGATCATGGTCGACGAGCATCCCGAGTGGGAGGACGTCTCGTTCGAATCCTCGTTCAGTGACGACTTTGGCCGATTCGATTCGCTGGCCGACGCCTTTCGCCAGATCGGCCATGACGAGCATGTGCACAAGCTCGAGAGCGAGGACCAGATGAACAAGCCCCGGTTCGGCTGAGTCCTCGGGCGGGTAGCAGGCCGTTGGCGGGTCCTGCGTGGCCGTCGGCGGGTCCTGGCCCTCAGCCCCCTCGACGCATGATGCAGGTCTGTGAGGCAGTGGCCAGCAATGTGGCGTCGGGGGCCCACAGGTGGGTGAGCCCGTGGCCGTAGCCGTTGACAAGGGCCTGGCCGCGCATGTCGAGCAGCACCCATTCCGCTCCCGGAGGAGCCGGGGGCCCGAACCGGACGGTGTTGTCGAGGCTGGTGCCGCCGCTGCCCCCGCTGGCCTTGGCCAGGGCGATGCCCAACATGTCGGCCTGCCAGCCGAGCACGGCGGATGACAAGCGGGCGACGCCGTGGGGACGGCACCACAGCGCCACCTGGGCCGGGGGCTCGTCCTCGAAGCCGATCGCCGTGCGCATGTCGCTGACCAGGATGTGGCTCGCGGCGTCGGCCTCCGCCTCGGGCTGGTGGAGCTCGAGGGGCGGGCAGGCGTCGGGCGGCGCGACCGATGGCATGGTCTCCCACTGCCCATTGAGGCTCGTGGCCCCGGCGTCGGGCGGGTCGACGGTTGCGCCGAGGGCGGTGAACAGATCCCGGCCGGCAACGGCGGCGGTGACCCGCAACTGCGACGTGCGCCAACCGGAAGCAGAGACGGCGGCGGACAGGTCGATGGTCTCCCCCGCCCCACACGATGAGCTGAACTGCACCGTGGTCCACGTGATGGCCCGACCCGTCACGCGCTCCATCATGGCGATGGAGCCGGCTACGGCCACCCCTCCGTAGAGCCGTCCGGTGGGGTTGGTCTGGGTGGGGTGAACGGTCAGGGTGCCCTGGAGCCCGTCACTCGATGTCTCCAGACCGAGCCAGTCAAGGTCGTCGATGTTGTGCTGCACGTTCCATCCTCGCTCGGGCCGTGGTCGGGCCTTGCTCCGGGCCGGCCGCGGAGGCCGGCTGGGGGTGCCGGCTCACGGCTCTCGGCCGATCATGGTCGTGGTCATGTTCATCAACTCGCAACTCTGGGCCGATCTTGCCGCCTACCCTGGGCTCGATGCGAACCATGGTCGGGCTTCGGGTCGCACTCTCGGATCGACCCGGGGCACTGATGCGACTGGCCGCCACCATCGCCGAGCACGGCGGGAACATCGTCTCCATCGACGTGCACCGATCCGGTGTCACTGCTGCCGTCGACGACCTGACGATCGACTTCCCTGACGACGGTGACCTCGACCGGCTCCGTCAGGAACTGCAGGACAACGGGGCCGGAAGCGTGCTCTCCCAGTGGAACACCAGCCCGGTCGACCCGGTGGTGTCCGCGCTGGGTTACGCCGCAGAGCTCATCGCCCAGCCCCCCGACCCCACCGACGATGGCCTGGCTCGGGCGGTCGGCAAGCTGTGTGGTAGGCCCGTAGCCTGGGTCTTACCCACGGCCGAGGCCATCGGCAACGAGGCCGGCCGGTTCGCCATGGAGCGCCGTGGTGCCTTCGCTCTGCGTACCACGGAGCTGCCCGGCCGTCGCTCCGAATGGCTCCCCGGGGAGGTCTGGCTCCTGGCCGTGCCTGGTGCCGGCACCGGGCTCGTGGGGCGGGTGGTCTTCGTCGCCCGAGCCCTGGCCCAGGAGTTCACCACCACCGAGATCGCCCGGGTCGAGGCCCTTCTGGCCCTCTACGAGCAGCTGGAGGCTCACCGGGCCACGACTTGAGGGCGTGAGGGGTTGATGGCGTGATGGCGTGAACCGTTCGTACCGGTGCGCGCCAGGTTGCGAACCGCACGTACCGTCCTGCGGAACTTTCGGTTCACAAGTCGATGAATACCGGTCTATCCGGTTCACAAACGAGCCATCGGCGTCGTCGGCGGCAGCGGACACCACACCTCCGGCGATCAAGCCGGCGACCATGGCTGGCCCGAGGCCTAGCCGAGCAGGTGGCGCCGCAGGAGGTCCATGGCACTGATGGCGGTCATCTGCCGGACCCGGTCCCGGCTCCCAGGCCGGAAGATCCGCTTCGCCACCGTGGAGGAGGCGTCGGCCACCCCGATCCACACCGTGCCCACCGGCTCCCCCTCCGCCTCGGTCGGACCGGCGACGCCGGTCACGGCCAGGGCCACGTCCGAGCCGAGGACCCGCCGGGCCCCTTCGGCCATCTCCCTGGCTGCGGCCTCGCTGACCACGGCCTCGGCGGCGACGGCGAGGACGTCCCGCTTCACGGCGGTGGCGTAGGAGACGACCGACCCCCGGAACCAGGCGCTGGCGCCGGGCACAGCGGTGCAGCGACTGGCGATCAGGCCGCCGGTGACCGACTCCGCCAGCCCCAGGGTCAACGATGCGTCGACCAGCAGGCGCCCAACGGCGGCCTCCATGGTCTCGTCGTCGACGCCGAAGACCGCCGGTCCCAGCAGCAACCGAAGCTTGGCCTCCTCGGCGTCGAGCAGGCCGGTGGCCTGACCCACGGGGTCGGCGCCGATACCTCGAGCGGTGACGCGGACCTTGATCCCCTCGATGCCACTGGCCAGGAAGGCGATGGTCGGGTTGCCGGCGCCGTCGAGGGCGTCCAGGCGGGGGGCGATCAGCTCGGCCAGGGCCGACTCGGCCAGACCCCACGTCCGCAACGTGCGACTGCGGATGGTGGCGGCACTTCCCGAGCGGGCCACCAGGTGGGGCAGGACCGCCCGGGAGATCATGTCCCGCATCTCTGCCGGCACGCCGGGGACGGCATAGACCACGCCGTCGCCGACCGGGCAGATCAGGCCGGGGGCGGTACCTGTCGTCTGAAGGATCACCTCGGCTCCGCCGGGGACGGCGGCCTGTCGGAGGTTGTTGTCGGACATGGTCCGCTGGGAGCGGGAGAAGATGTCCCGGATCCGGTCGGCGACCTCTTCGTCGGTCACCAGCGGGACTCCCATCACCTCGGCGATGGCCTCCCTGGTGATGTCGTCCTGGGTGGGCCCGAGGCCCCCGCAACAGATGACCGCATCGGAGCGGGCCAGCGCCGCTCGCAGGGCGGCAACCATGCGCCCGCTATTGTCGCCGACCTTGACCTGGAAGTGGCTGTCGATGCCGGCCAGGGCCAACTGCTCGCCGATCCAGGCCGAGTTGGTGTCGACGACCTGACCGAGGAGCAGCTCGGTGCCGATGGCGACGACCTCACAGCGCACGACGGCTCCTCGAGGGGCCGCGGTGCCGGAGACGGTGCCGGCGACCGTGCCGGTGACCGTGCCCAGCGAACCGCGGTGCCAAGCTCAGGACGGGGACAGGCCGTCGCCCGGTTCGACGAGGGTCTGGCTGAGGGGCGGCACCGGTGCGCGGCGGCTGTCGAGCAGGTACTGGGCCCCGCTGACGAGAGCCAGTACGACGGCGACCCACAGAAGATCCTGGCCCAACCAGGCGTGGCCCACCCCGGTCGCCGGCAGCAGCAGGAAGGCGATGGCCACGTCCTGGGCCGCGGTCTTGGCCTTGCCCAGGGGCCGGGCCGGGACCGAGATCCCCTGACGGGCGAGCACGGATCGGTAGGCGCTGATGATGACTTCCCGCCCGCCGATCAGGGCCAGGGGCCACCAGCCGATCTGGCCGCCGGCGGCCAGGGCCACCAGCGCGCCGAGCACCAGGAACTTGTCGGCCAGGGGGTCGAGGAACGCCCCCGAGGTGGTGATCCCCTGGCGGCGAGCCACCCACCCGTCCACGAAGTCGGTGCTGGCCAGCGCCACCCACGCCAGGAAGGTGCCCCACGCCGGTCCGAACCGCAGGACAGCGACGAGCACGACCGGAGTGGCCAGGAGACGGACGAGGGTGATGCCGTTGGCCGGCGTGACCCGGGCGCTGAGCTCGAAGCGACCATCGATCCGCTCGGCCATCAGCGGGAACCTTCGGCGGCCGGAACCCCGGCCAAAGCCCCAGCGGCAACCCCGACCGGGACCGCTCCCCGACGAGGGCGCCCGACAGGCACGGCATGGAGGTCGGGACCTTCGGCCCCGGTGATCGTCACGTCGATCATGGCGCCGACGGGCACCTCGGCCGGCAGGGCGATGATCCCGTCGATCTCGGGCGCCTCCCGGTGGCTGCGCCCCACACCGGGGCTGTCGACGAGCACGGTGACCGTGGTGCCGATGAGGCCGGCACGACGACGGGCGGTGATGGCGTCCTGGATCTCGCCGCACTCGGCCAGCCGTTCGTTCATCACCTCGGCGGGAACCTGGCCGTCGAGGTCGGCGGCGTAGGTCCCGGCTTCGGGAGAGAAGGCGAAGAACCCGGCCCAGTCGAGCTCGGCATCGCCGAGGAAGCGGAGGAGCTGGTCGTGGTCCTCCTCGGTCTCGCCGGGGTAGCCGACGATGAACGACGACCGGAAGGCGGCGCTGGGCCACTGCTCCCGTATGCGTTGGATCCGCTCGGAGAACCGGCGCCCGTCGCCCCAACGGCGCATGCGGCGCAACAGAGGGCGGGACACATGCTGAAGAGAGAGGTCGAAGTAGGGACAACCGGTTTCACCCATTGCCTGGATCAGACTCGGCGACAGGGCAGATGGATACAGGTACAGCAGCCGGGTGCGGGCCACGCGCTCCGACACGGCCCGGACCAAGTCGACGATGGCGCCCCGCCGGCCCAGATCGCTCCCGTAGGAGGCCAGGTCCTGGGCGACGAGGACGATCTCGGTGGCGCCCAGGGCATCCACCTCGGCGAGGAGGTCGCCCTCCATCCGGGACCTCTGCTTGCCCCGGAACGAAGGGATGGCACAGAACCCGCAGGCCCGATCGCAGCCCTCGGCCACCTTCAGGTAGGCCCAGGGGGCGCCGGCCGGCGGTCGGGGAAGTTCCAGCAGATCGAAGGCGGCGACCCCCTCAGGGAGGCGGCCAGAGACAGCCAGGCCGGCCGAGTCAACCAGGCGGCCAGAGTCAGCCACGAGGTCGGTGGGACCAGGACCGGAGCGCGGCTTGGGCCCGAGGGTTATGGGCTGGCCGAACCCGGCGACGGCGTCGACCTCGGGCAGGGCGGCCGCCAGCTCCGAGCCGTACCGCTCCGCCATGCACCCGGTCACGACCAGGCGCGCTCCTTCAGCGCGCCGCTGGGCGACGTCGAGGATGTTCTCGATCGACTCGGCCCGGGCCGCTTCGACGAAGGCGCAGGTGTTGACGACCACCAGGTCGGCGGCCTCGACATCGCCGGCCGGCCCATGGCCCTGGGCCTCGAGCATCCCGGCCAGCTTGTCGGAGTCGACCTGATTCTTGGGACAACCGAGCGTCTCCAGCCAGTACTGCACCCGACGATCCTAGCGGTCCGGGTGGGCTGGCGACGGCGGGCACCACCCCGCCCCCGCACCCCCGCCGGCGCAACGGCAACGCCCAGAAGGCGCGGCGGAGAGGGGGGGGCGGGGGCGGCCTGCTACTTCTTGGAGCTGAGCATCCGGTTCATCTTGGTGCTGCAGACCGGGCAGCTGCCCTGGGCCGCGGGCCGGCCGTTGGCCAGGGTCACCTCGTTGCCCTCGAAGTCACGCTTCTCCTTGCACTTCACACAGTAGCCGTTGTAGGTGGCCATTCAGGCGATCTCCTCGTTGAGTGGGGGTTCCTCCGGGGCTCCCCGGGCGGACCAAGCGGTCTACCCTACCGACCGGGATCACCTTCTACGGTGACACCGTCGAGGTCGGGGGCCAGGCACAGCACCGCGCCGGGCACGCCATGATCGGCCAGCAGGCCCATCGCAGCCTCGGTGAGCCGGCCGACATCCCCTTCGGTGCAGAACCCGAGGAGGCTCGGACCGGCCCCGGACCAGCAGGCGGCAAGGGCCCCGGCGGCGACCAGACCTTCGATGAGGCTCGCCGCCTCGGGGAAGAGGCTCCCCCGGTCCGCTTGGTGCAGACGGTCCCCGGTGGCCTCGGCCAGCAGCTGGCGGTGGTCGGCCAGCCCCGCCACCAACAGGCCCACGCGACCAACGTTGAAGACGGCGTCGGCCCTGGTCACGGTGGTCGCTAGCACGGCACGCGCCGCCTCGGTACGCAGCTCCCGATCGGGGACCATCAGGACGAACCGCAGCGCCGGATCGAGCGTCAGCCGGCGGGCGACGGCACGACCGTCGATGGTGGCGGCCGTGACCAGACCCCCGAGGGTGGAGGCGGCGGCGTTCTCCGGGTGGCCGTCGGCCGAGGCGCCTTGCGCCAGGACGTCGGATGCCCCCGCCGCCGCCGCGGTGGCCACGGCCAGGGCCGCCGAGGATCCCAGCCCCCGGCCGACGGGGATGTCCGAGCACACGTGGATGGCCAGGTGGTCGTGGCCGGCGACGGCGGTCGCCACCCGGGCCGCCAGATGCTCGGCGCCGGCGGGAAGATCGGCGCCGTGGCCGTCGGCGGTGACGGTGAGCCGGTCGGCTTCGGTGATCTCCACGGTGACATGGAGATCCAGGGCCAGGGCCAGCGCATCAAAGCCGGGGCCGAGGTTGGCCGACGAGGCGGGGGCACGGGCACGCACGCCCGAGAGGGTAGAAGAACCAGAAGCGCTCAGGCTCTTCTGGGAATCAGTCTGAGGAGCCGGATCCTTCGAGCTCCTCCACGGTCATCAGCACGGCCCGGGCCTTGGAGCCCTCGGAAGGACCGACCACACCGCGTTGCTCGAGCAGGTCCATGAGCCGTCCGGCCCGGGCGAACCCGACCCGCAGCTTGCGCTGGAGCATGGAGGTCGACCCGAGCTGGGAGCGGACCACCAGCTCCCGGGCCTGGACGAGCAGATCGTCATCGTCGCTCTCGTCGGCACCACCGCGCCCGGTCCCTCCGGCCGGGTCCTCACCGCTGCCCTCGACCCCCTCGACGTAGCGGGGCTCGGCCTGCTGGCGGCGCCAGTGAGCGACGACCTTGCGGACCTCGTCCTCGTCCACCCAGGAGCCCTGGATACGGCGGGCCACGCTCGATGACGCTGTCAGCAGCAACATGTCGCCCTTGCCGATCAGCCGTTCTGCCCCGGGTTGATCGAGGATGACCCGGCTGTCGGCCAGCGACGACACCGCGAAGGCCAGGCGGGACGGCACGTTGGCCTTGATGACGCCGGTGATGACGTCGACGGAGGGCCGCTGGGTGGCGATGACCAGATGGATGCCGACGGCGCGGGCCATCTGGGCGATGCGGACGACCGACTCCTCCACGTCGCGTGCGGCCACCATCATCAGGTCGTTGAGCTCGTCGATGACGACCAGGATGAACGGGAGCCGGTTGTGGGGGGTGGCCTCCGTCCCGAGCGGTGGGGCCCCGGTCAGCTCCCCCCGGTCGAAGGCGTCGTTGTAGCCGGTGATGTCGCGCACGCCCACCTCGGCCAGCAGGTCGTAGCGACGCTCCATCTCGTGCACGGTCCAGGCCAGGGCGTTGGCCGCCTTCTTGGGGTTGGTGACCACCCCGGTGAGCAGGTGGGGCAGGCCGTTGTACTGCCCCAGCTCGACCCGCTTGGGGTCGACGAGGATGAGGCGCACCTGGTCGGGAGTGGCCCGGAGCAGGATGGAGGTGATGACGGAGTTGATGCACGACGACTTCCCGGCGCCCGTGGCCCCGGCAATGAGGATGTGGGGCATGTGGGCCAGGTTGGCCAGCACCGGGCGGCCGGCGATGTCGCGACCCATGGCCACCTCGAGGGGGTGGACGGCCAGCTTGGCCTCGGGGGACGCGAGGATGTCACCGACGGCGACCAGCTGCCGTTGGGTGTTGGGAACTTCCACGCCGATCGCGGAGCGGCCGGGGATGGGGGCCAGGATCCGGACGTCCGCCGCGGCCATGGCGTAGGCGATGTCGCGCTGGAGGTTGGTGACCTTGGCCACCTTCACGCCCGGGCCCAGCTCCAGCTCGTAGCGGGTGACCGTCGGTCCCACCGTCATGCCCACCAGGCGGGTCTCCACTCCGTGGGCGGCCAGGGCGTGCTCGAGGGTGCGGCCCAGTGACTCGACCATGCGTTGGTCGATCTCGGCGACCTTGGACCGCTTCAGCAGCCCGATCGAGGGCAGTTTCCACCGGCCGGGCTCGGCCGCCGGGCCGAGGGCGATGCGCAGCTGCTCGGGATCCTGGTCGGCCCCCTCCGCCTCCGGCGTGGGCGGAGCGCCGTTGCCGGCCGCGGCGGCCTCCTCGGCCGGCGTCGGGGGCAGCACGATCGGGACGGACCGGGCGGCGCCGCTCCCATCGTCTCCGGTCTCGCGGTCTCCGGTGGCGACCCCGTAGTCGCCGGCCGTACCGCCGGTGCTCGCGGTCTTGGGGCCGTGGGGATCGAACGGCGGTCGCACCGGACTGTCGGAGCGCCTCAGGGCATCCTCCTCGGCCCCGGCGCCGCCACCGTCGCCCGCCTCCCGTCTCCGGCCGGCCCGCTTCCCCATGGCGGAGGCCAACCCGGTGGCGGCGCGGCCGGCCCGGGCCACCCGGGCCGCGGCCGCCCTCGGCGGGCTGGCCGTCAACACGAGCAGGGCGAGGAGGCCGATCACGATCAGGATGAAGCCGGCCCCCCAAACGGCCAGGCCGACCCGCAACGGGATGCCGATGGCAGCGCCGAGCACACCGCCGGCGGAGCGCAGGGCGGCCACCTGGTGGGTCCACCGGGTCGGTCCGGCGATGTCATCGGCCAGACCGCTGGTGGCAATCAGGGCCAGGACCGAACCGACGGCCAGGCGGCCGGGGCGTCGCCCCGTCTCGTCGCGGATGGCCGTCACCCCCACGGCGACGAGGGCGGCGGGCACGAGGACCTTCCCCAACCCCACCGCATCCCCCAGGAACCGGTTGATGCCACGCCCCGTCGGGCCGATCAGGTTGGTGTAGGCGCCAAGCGCGGCGAGGGCCCCGGCCACGAGCAGGGCCCCACCCCAGACGTCGGGAGGCAACCGGGGCGGCGCCGCCTGGCGGGAGCGGTTCGGCGCCGGCCGGCCGCGACCGGGCGCGGTCGTTTTGCCCCGGGTCGGCGGCGGGCGGCGCTTGCCGGCGGGGCGGGATGGTGGGCGGCGACGGGCAGTGGTAACCACAGCAGCCCCGAGCGTAACAGCAGTCACTCTGGCCACAGGCGACCGGCGTCCCGGAGAACCCCGGCCGGTCCTCAGTAGGAGCGGGGCAGGCCCAGGACGTGTTCGGCCAGGTAGTTCAGCACCATCTCCTGGGAGACCGGGGCGATCCGGGGCAGGCGGGCCTCCCGGAAGTACCGCTCGACGTGATACTCCTGGGCGTACCCGAAGCCACCGTGGGTCTGCACCGCCGCATCGGCCGCCTTGAACCCGGCGTCGGCGGCCAGGAACTTGGCCGTGTTGGCCTGCTCGCCGCACGCCAGGCCGTGGTCGATGCGCCAGGCCGCCTCGGCGATGACGAGGGCGGCGGCGTTGAGCCGGGCGTGAGCCTCGGCGAGGGGGAAGGAGATCCCCTGGTTGGCTCCGATCGGGCGCCCGAACACCTCCCGCTCGGTGGCGTAGGCCACGGCCCGGCGCAGGGCGGCGCGTCCCATGCCCAGGGGTTCGGCCGCCACCAGGATCCGTTCCGCGTTGAGGCCGTCCAGATCGGCATTGCCGGTGGCCGCCACGAGGGATGAGAATGGTGGGTGCCCGGCAAAGCTCGGTTCTCCTTGGTGCAGGTGAGCCCGATAGCCAGATTGATGCGGGGGCCTTCTCGGTA
>JBPCNZ010000047.1:0-4298 GCA_051000755.1 Acidimicrobiales bacterium
AGCCAACTCAACAACCTCGGCTAC
Organism: Acidimicrobiales bacterium; assembly: GCA_051000755.1. Taxonomy (GTDB): domain Bacteria; phylum Actinomycetota; class Acidimicrobiia; order Acidimicrobiales; family Palsa-688; genus JALZAH01. Next base: position 25 of record JBPCNZ010000047.1, read on the forward strand.
CAAGTCAACCTCGAACCAGCCGCCGCCTGACCCACCGCCCCGAACCCCACCCCGGCCGTGACCGACGTCGGCGACCCACTCACGGTTCATTCTCGTTTCAGGATGGTGACCGTGTCCGGAGAGTCAGGGCTGACGAACGCATATGTGTCGGTATTGTCAGCGACCGGGTCCTCGGAGATCTGGGGCGCTTCGCGATGCGATGACAAGGCTCACCTCAAGTAGTAGTGGTTTGCATCAGCTCGGAAGCATCCCCGGGTCCTGAGGTATCTCCCGAGCGATCTTCGGACCGGACCATCGTCCCAGATGGGTAAACCCACTTGAGGTTGCGGCCAACGGCCGGGCGCGAGGAGCGGCCCGCCGGGATGGGAGACCGCTCAAGTCGCCTCTACCGAGCCGCTGAAAGGGGGGTTCGGCGCTCCTGCCTCAGCTGTCGGGCAGGCTGTCGATGGGTTGTGTGTACCAGGGGGCGTCGGGGCCGGTGACGCGTTCCAGCCAGCGGTGGGCGTCGCTGCGGCCGAGAGCGATGACCTCCTCATGGAAGGCGGGCTCGAAGAGGACATAGCTGATGAGCTCACCGTGCTGCTCGCTCTTGCCGCCGAGCAGCCGGCTGAGGACGGCCATGTCGAGGGCTCGCAGGCCGCGATGGCCGCCAAAGCGCCGGGCGAACACCGCTGACGCGATGTCGCCCAGCGCCCCGCGCGTACGGGGCGCGACGAACATGTACGGCACCCGGCGGTAGGGGGCTCTGCCCTCGGCCCGGCGATGGTCGCTGAGCGGCGTGCGGGTCCGGCCCTTCGGCACCATGAGGTTGGTCTTCCCCAGCCGGCGGACGTCCTCGGTCATCGGATCGACCAAGGTTGCGTGAAGGAGCTGCAACGCACCGTCGGCGAAGTCGGGGCGGGTGTCCTCGCCGGCATGCTTCTCGCTGCGCCGGGGGGCGACGGAGTGGCTGGCGATCACCACCACCCGGTCGACGCCGAGGTCCAGGGCGGGCTTGAGCGGCGTGTTGATACGGGTGCCGCCGTCGAAGTACCAGCCCCGGGCCTCGGCCGGCTGCTCGACACGCACGGCGGGGAACAACACAGGAATGGCACTCGACGCCCGGGCATGCTGGCCTGAGAGCTCGCAGGGCAGGTACTCGATCGCCCGGCCGGGAGGCAGGCGTCGCTCGTCGGCCCCCTCGACGAAGACGACACTGCGCGGATTGGCAGCATCGCAGGCTGCAACGGCAACCGCATCGACAGCACCGCTCCTGACATTGCGATGCACCGCCGACCAATCGATCAGGCGATCGAGCGTGGCGCGCAGCGGCTCGGGGTCGAGCAGCCCCGACAGGCCAATCCCGGGCACGCCGAGCACCTCGCCGGCGAAGCGCGCCGCGATGACCGGCGCTTGACGGGGCACCATAGGACGAAAGACGTCTTTGCGCTCGACCGACATCCACGCCTCGACGAGGCGACGGGCGGCCTCCTCGGCGTCGCAGTCGGCCACCGCAGCAAGGAACGCGGCGTTGAGCGCCCCCGTGCTGGTGCCGACGATGACCGTGGGGCGTTGCCCGCGTGCCTCGAGCTCGGGCAGGAGCACGGAGAGCACCCCTGCCTCGTAAGCGCCGCGTGCGCCACCGCCCGCCAGCACCAGACCCACCCGCTCACCTGAACCCATCTCGTCCTCCGACCTCGGCGTTGTACAGGCGGCCGTCGCCAACGATGTGTCGATGCGACGCGTCGACGGAGAACGCTCGTCACCGTCGCAAAATTGAGGCCGGTCAGCGCCGCGTCGAGGCCGCGAGGAAACAATACGCGGCGGATGTCCTGATATGTGCCATGTGCCGGGAACGGACCCCGGCAGACATTTCTGGCCGCACCTCCGGGCCGCGTGAAACCGAGAGTCGAGCTCGGCGAGACAGCCGAGCGCCGACGGTCAACCGGCAGTGCCGATCGGACTACCCCATCGAAGCAGGAGCGGCCAGTTGTCCGGTCGGGGCGCCACCGGTGAACGGAGTCCATCATCACCCGCCCCGCGAAGCTGAGGTCCGCCCGCAGGCCGCGCGTCCGATCGCGACAGCACTCGAGGCCAACCCGGACGGCTACGTGGCCCGCCTGCGGAGATCAAAGACCGATCAAGAAGGCTCTGGCCGCCAGATCCCCATCGTGTACGGGACCGACCCAGGGTGTTGTCCGGTGCGGGCCTGGGTGAGCTCGGCGAGCATCGTCGAAGGGCCGCTGTTCCGCCCCGTGGACCGCCACGGCACCATCGCTCCCCGCCGACTCAGCCCCCAGTCGGTGGCGCTCATCGTCAAACTGTCACATGGCCGGAATCGGCCACCCCGGCGGTGACTTCGCCGGCCACAGCCTCCGGCGCGGCCACGCCACCAGTGCCGCCCACGGCGGCGCCCCAGAACGCACGATCATGGCCACCACCGGGCATCGCTCCACCCGAACCGTGCGCTCCTACATCGAAGACGGCCAGGCGCTTCGACGACCCCTCCGGCAGCTACCTCGGCCTCTGACCGTGCCCGGTCGGTCCGTCGCGTGGAGCCTGGGACGGACAGCAGGCCCTCATGGGTTTCACCTCTGCCTGAGCAGATCACCATCGCCCGTCCTGGCCGGTTGCCTGACCCCCCTGCTCCTGGAGCGCGGTACCGTTCGGGCGAGAGAGAGGGTCTTCCCATGATGAAGCAGACGGTCGGCGCTCTTACTGGCATACTTGCGCTGGCGTTGGTGGCGATGCCAGGGTGCGCCGGCGCCGCTACTACGTGCGGCTGGCTGGACTCGGTCGAGGGCAGGGGCGCTCAGAACCAACAGGTCGTCATGACTGTCCCGTCCACCTTCGCCGCCGCCGACCTGCTGGTGACAGCGACCGCCGACGATGGCCCCGACACCGTGCCGGTCGGTGGCGTCACGTCGCCCACCACAGCTGTGTTCGGAGGCACCTCAGGGCTGAAGTGGACCCGACTGGCTCACGTGTCGGCCCGCCACGACGTGGCCCTGCCCGGTGACCGGCTGGACAAGTACGGCGCGTCGTCCACCGAGCTATGGGAGGCCATTCCGCCCGCCGGCTGGATCGGTACCGGCAAGACCATAACCGAGATCTCCAGCCATCCCCGCGCTAGTGACGACGGCCATGCCGCCGTCGTGGCGGCCTACGCCAACGGGACCGTCAACCAAACAGCCGTCGCTGACGGCCTGGGCGGCCACGGCGCCGAGAGACTCACCCGCAACGTCCCAGCTGGTTCCGCGGTCTACTCGTCGGCGTTGGAGGGCCGAGTGAACGCTGACTTCCTACCCACCGCCCGGAGCCACAACGCCATCCAGCGGAGGGCGGGCGACGACACCATGGGCGTGGTCGCTTCCAACTCACGGGCGCTACCGGCCGGACCGTTCACCATCGGACAACAAGGCGACCCCGGCGCCTACTGGGAAGAAGCCATGGTGGTCGTCTCACCGAGAGGGTCTCCATGAATGGAGCCACCGCTGGTCGCACCGGTGAGCCACCATTACCGGGCGTTCGGCGGTGATCCGTTCGCTGAATGCCCGCGTCCGGCTTAGCGGTCACGCTGGCGGTCACCCGGGCGGCCTGCTCGGGCCACTCCGCCTCGGTCCCTGTCGGGCCGACCTTGAATCGACGGGGCGGCACCGCCAGCCAGCCGACTAGGAGGTTCGACCCTGCCCCGCCAGCCCAGAACCGTAAGCTCCGGATACCAAGCGGTGTTTGGCGCCGAGGGCCGCTTGATCTCGAAGCCGACACTGACGCGCTCTACGACTGGCTGCTCCGCAAGGGCCGCCATGTCGGCCCCCTCGGTCTGGCCTAGAGCTCTTCGCTCGTCGGCTTGACCGTCCCACCGGCAAGGCGGACGAGCTGCTCGAGCAAGTCGTTCGTGCGGGTCTGAACGGCAATCAGGGAGTCAAGGCGCCAGTCCGTCTCATTCTGGCTCTGTTTCACCTGGTCAAGGATGTCGGATTCAGTGAGCATGTCCATACGGCGAGAGTACGGCCTCGTCAGACCAAGCAGGTCAGGGGAGCCGCCTGCCGGGCGTGAGGTCGCTGCCTGTTGGTGGAAGCGGGACTTGGGGGCTCCGGAGCCGTCCGGACCGCGTTAGTGGCAGTCCAGAGGCGTTCTGCTGCTTCTAACGCGAGAATGGACATTTAGCAGGCTGTCGCAATATCGAAGGTGTTTCGGCTGGCGGGCTGGGGCGGGCTGGTAGGGCCGCGTGGGATCAGGAGACCTGGGATGGGTGTGTTGTGGGGGGCCGGTCGTTCGTTGTGGCGCGGGTC
>JBPCNZ010000048.1:0-7907 GCA_051000755.1 Acidimicrobiales bacterium
CCCCCCGCCCCCGGCGCCCCCCGCCCCGGCGCCGTCGCCCCTCCTCTGCGTGCGCCTCTCGGGTCTCGGTCAGCGCGACGGGGAAGTCTGGGTATCGTGAGGGAATGCGACCGTTGTGCCTGCTCACCGTCCACGCCCACCCCGATGACGAGGCGTCCAAGGGCGCGGGGAGCGTGGCCCGCTACCACGCCGAAGGGGTGCGCACGGTGCTGGTCACTTGTACCGGGGGCGAACAGGGGGACATCCTCAATCCGGCCATGGACGTGCCCGGCGTCAAGGATCGCCTGGCCGCGGTGAGGGCCGAGGAGTTGGCCAAGGCCGCCGAGGTCATCGGCTACGACGAGGTGGTCATGCTCGGCTACCGCGATTCGGGCATGCCTGACACGGAGGCCAATGCCGACCCCCGCTCGTTCGCCCGGGCACCCCTTGACAAGGCCGTCGAGCGCCTGGTCCGCATCGTCCGGCGGACCCGGCCGCAGGTGATGGTCACCTACCCGAAGGACCAGTCGGGGTATCCCCATCCCGATCACCTCCGGGACAACGAGATCAGCGAAGTTGCCTTCGAGGCGGCCGGTGATCCCGATCGCTTCCCCGGGGCCGGGCCTGCCTGGCAGCCGTCGAAGCTGTATTACACCACCTGGTCGGCCCGGCGGACCCGCGCCATGCACGAGAAGTTCTTGGAGTTGGGCCTGGAGTCCCCGTTCAGCGACGAGCGCATGGCCCGCTTGATGAAGATGGAGGAGAAGGGGATCGAGCCCGACACCGTCATCGACATCTCCGGCTATACCTCCACGTTCCGCCTCGCTCTGCTGGCTCACGCCACCCAGGTCGACCCGACCTCCCCGCACTGGTTCGGCCTTCCCCCCGAGGTCGCAGACAACGTTCATCCCTTTGACGAGTACGAATTGGCCCGGAACCTGACGGATTCCAGCCCGCCCGAGGATGACCTGTTCGCCGGACTCCGGGTGACGGCCGACGTCGATGGCTGAATGGCTGAGCCCCGCGTGGGTCGAGGACTCGACCGCCGCCGTTGAGGCGTGGCCGTTCGCGGGTGACGGGCCGCCGGCCCCCGTCGCGCTAACGGTGACGGTCACCCGTGGGGCCGGAGGCGACGGTGAACTCGCCGGCGGCCGCCCGGCTGCAACCACCTACCTCCGGCATTGGTGGGCCGCAGACGGCGTCGAGGAGCGGGAGTTGGCCGTCACCGTCCCCGAGGCCGAGGCCGGGGCCATGCTCGCCGGCGAGCTCAGCCCCAGCGTGGCGTTCATGCGGGGCCGGCTCAAGACCAGCGGCGATCCCGGTGCCGTCCTCGATGTGCTGGCGGCCAGCGCCACCCCGTCGTTCGTCGACGTGCTCGCTCGGCTCCGTGGCGCCGCCTCGTGACTGAGCGAAAACCGGCCCGTCACCGCCGGAAGGGCCAAGAGGGCGAGATCGACGGGAGTCCCATCCAGACCGGCCCGAGCAACGAACACCAGACACCGATGCCCTCTTCGTTGATCGACGCCAGCGACGGCACCCTTGTGGTCGCCATCGGTCGCTATCGCGAGGAGGCCCTCGCCGAGACCTACCGCCGCCATGCCGGCGCCGTGTTCGGGTTGGCTCGCCGGGTCCTCTCTGACCTGTCGCTGGCCGAGGAGATCGTCCAAGAGGTCTTTCTGCGCCTGTGGGACCACCCCGATCGCTTCGATCCCGACCGGGGGTCGCTGCGCTCGTTCTTGCTGGCCCAGGCCCACGGGCGGGCTGTTGACCTGCTCCGATCCAACACCTCTCGACGCCAGCGGGAGCTGCGCGAAGCCCGCAAGTCGGCTGAGGCGGGCTACGACATCGAGCACGAGGTGTGGGATCTCGCCGTGGCCGACCGGGTCAAGGAGGCGGTGGCCGTGCTGCCCGAGGACGAGCGAAAAGCCATCCAGTTGGCCTACTTCGGTGGCCAGACGTACCGCGAGGTTGCTACCGCACTGGGCGAACCGGAGGGCACGGTGAAGAGTCGAATCAGAGTCGGACTCAAGCGGATGCGGTCCGCTCTGGCGGACGTTGGCGGGGCGGGTGTTCCATGGACCGAATGACCTCCCACGACGATCTCGCCGAACTGCTGGGGGCGTACGCCCTCGACGCGGTGGAGCCGGACGAGGCCGAACTGCTGGACCGGCACCTCGAGACCTGCCCGCGCTGCCGGGCCGAGCTGCGGGGCCATCGGGAAACCGCGGCACTGCTCGGTTACATCGGCGGGCCGGCTCCGATGGGGTTGTGGGACCAGATCGTGGCCAGCGCCCAGGAGCCACCCCCCGCTCTGCGCCTCGAGGCGCGGACGACACCGTTCGTCGCCCCCGGCTCGGCTGGTGACCCTGCCTTCCCGTCGCCTCTGGACTGGCCCCGGCGCCACCGGAGGCGGTCGTTGCGGGTTCGTACCGTGGCCATCGCGGCCGGGGTGGCCGCCGCCGTGGTCGTCGTCCTCGGGCTCCAGGTCAGCAGGCTCGACAACCGGACCACCGTGCTCAACAACGAGGTCGCCTCCCTGGCGCCCAGTGCTTCGATGAGTGCCGTGCGCCTGGCTCTGGCCACCCCCGGCAGCCATCACGTCCATCTGACGGGCTTCGCCGCCAAGGGAGCCTCCGCAGAAGCGGTGGTCCTGCCCAGCGGGCAGGGGTACGTCTACGATGCCAAGATGGTGCCCCTGGGCGCCGACCGGACCTACCAGCTCTGGGGAGTCGTCGCTGATCAGCGCATCTCCTATCAGCTGCTCGGGTCCGAGCCCGCTCCGGTCGTCCCGTTCCGGGCCGGTCCCGACGTGCAGGCCCTGGCCGTGACCAACGAGGTGGCGGGCGGGGTGGAGCAATCCAGCCAGCCCCTGGTGGCGATCGGTCCGCTCGATGCGGCCCACGTCGGCCCCGACGCCAAGAACGCCGCTTCCCACACCTGAGCAACGCTTAGGAACGGAACTCCGATCGGCCCGGCCGATGCCGTCGATCGCCCAGACCGATGTCCGGTGCCGTAGACTGGGCATGTCCATGGTCACAGCACGGATTGTTCGACTCCTGGCCGCCGCCGCCGTCCTGATCGGTGGGTACTGCCACTATCACCTGTGGGACGTGGCCTACCGGCACTCACGGGTTCGCGAGCTGTTCGTCATCAACGCCATCGCGTCCCTGGTGATCGGCTTGGCGCTGGCCATCGGCCCCCGGCGTTTGGCCGCCCTCGGAGGTATCGGACTGTCCGTCCTCACCCTGGTGGCGTTCGCGCTCAGCCGGGGTCCCGGCGTGCCGAGCTTTCACGGCACGTTCACCGAGACCGGCCTGCAACCCTCCAGCGTCTACGTTCTCGGCGTCGGGGTGGCCCTGATGACCTTGATTGCCGAAGGGGTGGCCCTGGTGCTCAGCCTGGTCATCCTGGCCTGGGCACCGCACCGGCCGGGCGCCCGGGGCGCCGGCCACCCCTGAACCCGCCGGCCACCCCCGACGCTCCGGCCACCCCTGAACCCGCCGGCCACCCCGGAGGACCGGGCACCCGGCTCAGCGGGAGGGCCGGGCACCCGGCTCAGCGGGTGGTGCCGAACCCTTGTCGGCGATCGTGTCGAGCCTGGGCGGTGACCAGGAGGGCGTCGATGAGGGCGGTGGCATCCAGGCCCTCGGCCTTCCAGAGCATCGGGTACATGGAGATGGCGGTGAATCCGGGCACCGTGTTGATCTCATTGAGAAGAAGACCCCGTCCGGACTCTTCGTAGAAGAAGTCCACCCTGGCCATGCCCTCCACCCGCAGCGCCCGGCACGCCTTGACTGCCATGGCCTTGGCTTCGGCCGCAACCGGCGCCGGGACCTGGGCCGGTATGGCCAAACCGGCCGCACCCACCAGATACTTGTCCTCGAAATCGTAGAACTCATGGCTGGGTAGGGTCTCGCCCGGCTCGGTGACGGCCAGGTCGACGTGACCGAGCACGCCGAGCTCGATCTCCCGGGCGGTGACCTGTTCCTCGATGACCACCCACTCGTCGTAGCGCAGAGCCATGGCCAACGAGGACGCCAGGGCCTCAGGCCCGTTGGCCCGGGAGATCCCGATGGTGGAACCGAGGTTGGCCGGCTTGACGAACACGGGCCAACCGAGGGACTGCTCCACCGCCGCGGCGGTGCCGTCGTCGATGTCGTCCACCCGAAGGACCAGGTGACGAACCTGGGGCAGCCCGGCCGCTCCGAGAAGCGCTTTGGCCACCCCCTTGTCCATGGCGACGGCCGAGCCCAGCACGCCCGAGCCCACATAGGCCAGACCGGCCACCTCCAACAAGCCCTGAAGGGTTCCGTCCTCACCCATGGGTCCGTGGATCAGGGGGAAGACCACCGTCTCGCCGCGGGGTCCGTCTCCAGCCAGGGCCCGCAGAGCCTCGACCTCCGGGGCGGGCAGGTCGGCGGGCGTGGGCAGCCCGGTGCCGGCCGCCGGTCCGTGCCCGGGGGTGGAGCGGTGGTCCTGCAGGGCCTTGGTTGCGTCCACCCACCTGCCGTCGAGGGTCACCCCGAGCACGGTCACCTCGTATCGACGCAGGTCGAGAGCGTCGAGAACGTGGCGAGCCGAGATGCACGACACCTCGTGTTCCGCCGACCGCCCTCCGTAGACGAGCACGACGCGAGTGGCCGGGGGGGAGGGCAGGGAGGTAGGAGGCGAAAGATCGCCGGACATGGTCCGCCACGGTAGCGTTGGCCTGCCAAGATCGGCGGGATGCAGTGGAGCGCGGCCCAGATCGTCGACGCCACCGGGGGGACCCTGCATCACGCCGGTGAGGAGGGTGCCCGGCTGGACGGGGTGGGCATCGATTCCCGCCGGGTGATCCCGGGGATGCTGTTCGTCCCTGTGCGGGCCGAGCGCGACGGGCACGCCTTCATCGCCGCCGCTCTGGCCGCGGGCGCAGGGGGGTGTCTGGCCGAGTCTGACCGCGTCGAGGATGTGGACGTCCCCGAGGGCACGGTGACCATCGAGGTCGCCGACACCAGAGCCGCCCTGTCCTGCTTGGGCGGGGCGGCCCGTGATCGCCTGACCGGACCGGTGGTGGGCATCACCGGCTCGGTCGGCAAGACGTCGGCCAAGGACCTGACGGCCGCGGCCCTCGGGACCAGGTTTCGGGTGGCGGCGAGCGAACGGTCGTTCAACAACGAACTGGGCGTGCCGCTCACCCTGGCCAACGCTCCAGGGGACACCAATGTGGCCGTGGTGGAGATGGGCGCCCGGGCACCGGGGGACATCCGCGACCTGTGTGCCGTGGCCCGGCCGACGATCGGGGTGGTCACGGCGGTGGCCGCGTCGCACACGGAGACGTTTGGCACCATCGACGGGGTGGCTGCGGCCAAGGCGGAGCTCATCGGGTCCCTGCCGGCGTCGGGGACGGCGGTCCTCAATTGCGACGATTCCCGGGTGGCGGCCATGGCGGCACGGAGCGCGGCCCCGGTCCTGCTGTGGTCGGCCGAGGGGCGTCCGGGAGCGGACGTGACAGCCCATGACATCCGCATCGACGACCAGTTGCGGGCCAGCTTCGTGTTGCGCTCACCGTGGGGCTCGGTACCGGTCGCCCTCGAGGTCCGTGGCGTCCACCAGGTGGGCAACGCCCTCGCCGCCGCCTCCGTGGCCCTGTGCTGCGGGGTGGACCTCGACGGCGTGAGCACGGGCCTGGCCCGGGGTCAGCTGTCCCCGTGGCGCATGGAGGTGCGCCTCGCGCCCGCCGGCGGCCGGGTCATCAACGACGCCTACAACGCCAACCCGACGTCCATGGCGGCCGCCTTGCGGTCTCTGGCCGCTCTGGAAGCCGACCGCCGGATCGCGGTCCTCGGGATCATGGCGGAGCTGGGACCCGACGAAGACCACGAGCACTACCAGATGGCAGCCCTGGCCGCCGAGCTGGGCATCGAGGTAGTTGCGGTGGGCACCGACCTGTATGGATTGGCGCCCGAGGCGGACATGGCCGCGGCCGCCGCTCGCATCGGAGGCATCGGTCCGGGGACGGCGGTGCTGATCAAGGGCAGCAGGGTGGCGGGCCTGGAACGCCTAGCCGCCCTCCTCGCCCCGTCCGTCGACCGGCCGCCCGCCGGTTCAGGGTCAGGATGAGACGCCGGTGCCGATCTTGACGGCGTTGCCTTCGGTCTGGAAGCCGTTGGCCGGATAGGAGGGGTACATGGTCGTGTTGTTCAGCAGCAGGCCGAGAAGGGCCTGGTGGCGGCTCTCCACGCCGAGCACGGAGGCGAGAGCGCTGTTGTAGGCGCCCTTGCTCATGTGCCCGATGGCGCTCTGGTAGGTCTGCGAGGCCGCCGACTCCAGCATGTACGCCAAGGCGACGACGTCATTCTCCGTCCGGAGATTGGTGAGGGCGGGGGTGATCACCTGGGCACTGACCACCGGGTTGGGCTGGGTGAACGCCTGGCCACCCGCCTTGGTCGTGGCCGACTCGAAGGCGGCGGCGTGTTGGCCGTGCTGCTCCATGAAGTTCTTCGCCACGCCGATGACGGTGGCGGTGGTGATGAGGCCCGACCCGATGCTCTTCTGGTAGGTCTGCACGACGAGGACCTCAAGGGAGCTGGCTGTGCGCAGAGCGGCGATGTCGGTGGATGCCGAGCCCGCCGCCGTCGTCGGCGGAGACGTCGTGGGCGTCGATGCCGCGGTCGGCTTCGAGCTGGTGCCGCAGGCGGCGAAGACCGCCGAGGTGGCTACGGCCACGGTCCCGAACCTGAGGAACCGGCGACGCCCGAGGCCGCCGGTGATCAACTCGTCCCTCTCATCCCCGTTGAGCTCATCGGTCTCCACCATCCGAGCCAACGCCTCGGATTGCAACGTCATGGCCACGTCGTGGTGGCGGGCGATCCCATCCAGCTCCCGGCGGATGTGGTCGTTGCTGATGTCCATCGTTCTCCTTCGAAGTGGTCAGGTCGTCAGGCTCTCGACCTGCTTCAGGCCCCGGAAGCGATCGGAAACTGGCTGGATGAGACAGCGGCGGCGGTGGTGATGAAGGCCGGGATGTAGGTCCCGGTGTCCTCACCGGTGCTCAACCCGAGCATGTGGCCGAGCACGACGGCGTGCTGGGATTCGACGGGAAGGATCGAGGCCGTCGCCTGGAGAGCCGCGGGGTCGCCCAGGGCCCCGATGGCGGCGAGGTAGGTGGCCGCCGCTGCGTTCTCCAGCCCGTAGGCGATCGTGAGGATGGCGGGCTGGTCGGCGGCGTTGTTGATCATCGTGTCGACGTTCTGCGCCAGCTTCGGGTTGGCCAGGGCTTTCGGGGTGTTGCCCGCGAACTTGCCGAAGGCGTCGGCGTGGGCCTGGTGGTGGAAGGCGAAGGTCTTGGCGATCGTCAGGGCCGCACCGGTCACCTTGCCCGTCTTGGCCGCGGTCCCGTAGGCCATGACCGCGGCCAGTTCCACGCTCTGGGCGAAGGCGGCGATGGACTTGTCCGAGTTGGCCTGGGCGTACGCCGGGTTCCACAGGCTGGCGAGGGGGATCATCGCTCCGCCGATGGCGAGGGTGACCCCCCCGAGGCCGGCCCCGCGCAGGAAGCGTCGCCGTGATGGCTCCATGAGACGTTTGCCCTCACCCGAATGCAACTCGGCGATGTCCGCCGACATCGTCGCCATGCCTTCGCGGTTCAACTCGTCGACGGCGGCCACCATCCGGTGCAGTTCACGCTCGCTGATCTCCATGGACTACCTCTCCTCGGATCCAGGCTCGGGCTCCGATCAGAACCCGCATGGTGGCAGGTGACGCGCTCTGGTGGTCCGCACCGACCGTCGGCTGGTGGGTGATCGCCATGCCGCCGGGGCGACTAGCTAGATCGTCATTGCCGGGGCCGCCACGAGGGATGAGAATGGTGGTGTCCGGCAAAGCACGGTTCTCCTTGGTGCGGGTGAGCCCGATAGCTAGATTGATGCGGGGGCCTTCTCGGTACC
>JBPCNZ010000049.1:0-9222 GCA_051000755.1 Acidimicrobiales bacterium
GATCGACAACGACCGCCGACTCCGCGCCCTCATCGCCAACATGCGTGAGGTCGCCGCCAAAGCCACCGACCTGATCCTCAAAGAAGCCACTTCAGGCTGAACCCGAGGTTTAATCGCAAGCTTAGTCTTAGTTGCGGTTTTCGGCGGCGGGCGCCTGGACCACGCCGACGCCGACGCCGGCGCCACAGGGCATCTCGACCATCACCCTCTCGACGATGCCACGCTTCTAGGGTTGCCCCGATCGTGCAAGGAGCAGCGTCGGTGAGCGTGAGGCCGTTTGCGGCGGGGATGGGGGCGGTGGCCGTCGTGGTTGCCGCGGCGATGATGGGCGCCTGCGGCCCGCCCGATCCTCCCCTGACCGGTCCCGGTCTCTTGCCGGTGACGAGCCAACGGTCCGGGACCATGGCGGCGCCGGCGCCCAAGGCTTCCGGCCCCAAGGCTTCCGGCCCCAAGGCTTCGACGCCCAGGGTTTCGGTGCCCGCCACGGCTCCGCCCACCACCGCCGCGCCGGCTGTTCCTCTTGGTACGCCGGTCGACGTCGCTGGACCGGCTGGCACCCTGGCGTCGGTGAACGCCACCGCTGTTGTCGATCCGGCGTCACCGGCCTACTCGTACGACGCGGCCGGACCGGGCCAACGTTTCGTCGCCGTCAAGGTGTCGATCACCGACACCGGCTCCACGCCGCTCCAGGAGAACGCTCTGGAAGACACGTCGATCGTCGTCTCCACCGGGGCGGCGCAGACGCCGGTCGTCACCGAGGTGGCGGGCTGTGCCAGCTTCGTCGGTGGGGCGTTCGACCTCGCTCCTAACAGCGCCGCAGCAGACTCGTGCGTGACCTTCGAGCTCCCCACCGCGGCCACCGTCAAGGTCGTGCACTTCGCCCTCGGGCAGGATGCGTCCGGTCAGGGGACCTGGGCGGCGTCCTGAGGCTCCGGGGACAGCCCGACGGCCCGCCAGCCGGCAGCCCGACGGATGGCGTCAGTCGGTGGTGTCGATGTGGCGTTCCTCCGAGGCCGAAGGCGACTCGTTCTCGTCGTCGCGCCCGTGAGGATCCATGGCCAGTTCCGCTGTTCGCGAACCTAGGAGGGAACGAGCGGCGGCGTTGATGCAGGCGATGAGCGGGACGACGATGATCGCCCCGAAGACGCCGGCAAGCAGAGCGCCGACCGTCAAGCCGAGCACCACCACGAGGGGGTGGATCCGGACGTAACGACCTACCACGAACGGCTGGAGGACGTGGGCCTCGACCTGGTTGTCCAGGATGAGCACGGCCGTGACGATGATGACAGCCACCAACCCATGGCTGAGTCCGGCGACACCGACGGCCAGGAGACCGAAGACGACGGCGCCGATCAGGGGGATGAAGCTCCCGAGACCGACGAGCACGGCGAGGGGAAGGACGAGCGGCACGCCGAGGGCGGCCAGGACGATGGCGACGACGACGCCGTGGTAGACGGCCACGACCAGGGTGCCCCGGACGTAGTGGCACAGGGTGGACCATGCCGCCCGGCCGGCCCCGTCCACGCGGCCCCGGACCGTCCTCGGGATGGCTCGGGTGCAGAACTCCCAGATCCCCTCGCCGTCGTAGAGCAAGAAGATGGTCACGAAGATGGCCAGGATGAACCCCGCCACCACGTCGACGACGGTCTTACCGGTGGAGAAGGCCGTCGAGGCCACCTCGGAGCTGTGGGTGGAAACCGTGTTGGTCAAGGTTCGGGAGAAGTTGTTGACGGTCTTGGCGTCCACGTGAATCGGGCCGGTTTCCAACCACGACTTCACGTGGGGGATCAAGCGGTTGATCTCCGCTCCGAGCTGAGGGGCCTGGTTGGCGGCGCCGAGGATGACGACGGTGATCAGGCCACCGAGAACGACGACTGCGGTCAACACGGCCAGGACGGTGGCCAGAAGGCGGGGGACGCCACGATGGCGGAGGAACACCAGCACCGGGCGCAGCAGGGCGGTGACGAGCAGGGCGACCACGAATGGCACTACGGCCGTCAGCAGATGGGACAGGAGCCGCAGAACGAAGTAACCGAGGGCTCCGACCACGAGGACTCGCCACGAGTAGGCGGCAGTGGTCCGGAGTACCGGCCCGGGATACTCGGGCTGGCGCGGCGTCTTCATGGGCTTCAGCCTGCCGTACCGGTGGCCCTGCTGAGCGGGATCCCTGCCGGCGGGGGCACCTGGCCCTGTTCTGTGACCGATGTCTCGGCAAAAGCGCTTGTGGAAGCGAAGGGAGTTTGAGAAACTATTCACGTGCTCGGGGAGGATCCCCCCTCCGCCCCTTGAGCCGAGAGCGAAGGCCCAGCGTCCCCCCGCTGGGCCTTCGTCATGCCCGGGGTCTCGCCGAGCGTCCGGCCGGGCCCTCCCCGGCAAGGAGGAGGTGTGGTTCCTGACGTCTTCGCCCACCGTTGCGACAGCCGACCCGGGTGGTTGGCCCCTCTCCTCGAGGAGCGAGGTGAGCTCTGGTCCCGGTGGGATCGGGCCGACCGACTGGCCGCGAGGCTGGAGCGACGAGCCGGCGCCGTCGCATCCGGCCCGTCGCCGACGACGGCACCCCATCCCCGGCTGACCGCCGCGGGCGACCCCATCGACGAGTTGGTAGCGATCGACGCCGCCGTGGTGGCCGATGTGCTCGCCCTGCAGGCGGCCCAGGCCCGCTTGCGAGCCAATGCTCGCGCCCAGGCCGGCTCGAGCGAACGCTTGAGGGTGCTGGCCCGTTCGGCGGCCGCCCTTGTGGCGGTGGCGGTGACCGTCCTCTTGGTGGGGGTGGTTCAATGACCACCGGCGGAGTGCGCGGAAGGTTCCGCACGCGGAGGGGGCGGAACCGGTTCTGGCGCGAACACCAGCGCCTCGAGGCTGACGTCCGAGCCTTGGACCAGCGCCTCGATGGGCTGGTAGTCCTCGGGCGCGCCGTCCGTCAGGCGCAGCGGGATACGCTCAGCGCCTCCCTCGAACGAAATCTCGGGGCGTTGCGGGCCGGCGCCGCAAAGGGGCGGCCCCTCGAGCAGCGGCCCTGGAACGATCCGGCCTGGGCCTCGTGGGCGCCGGCGAAGGCCGGCCTCAACGCCCGGGGGCAGGGGTTGGCGGCCATCACCGTGGGCGAGTGGCGCGACGTGCGAAGCGGTCACCTGTTGGGTCTGCCGGTTCTGGTGGACCAGGTCGAGGCGGGGCGGCCCATCGTGGTCCGAAGCGGGGCCGGTCAGCATCGGGCCGCCAACGAGCTGCTCCAGTCCCTGGTGGTGCGGAGTGCGGTCTGCCTTCCGGTCGGGACGTCCTACGGACTGGTTGATCCTGTCGGCGGGGGTCGGGCCTTCCCTTGGGGGAGCTACCTTCCCGCACTGGTGGCGCCGAGCGGTGACCGCCGTCGCGACCTCGATGCGACGATGGCCGAGATCGACCGCCGGGCAGCCGATGCCGGCGACCTTGTCGACCGGGCGGGAGTCGACCGAGCGGAAGGGGCGCCGTTGGTCGAACTCGCGGCCGGGCCCGCAGGCGTCGTTGTCGCCATCGCCGACTTCCCGGTGGGCTATGACCGCCGGACCGTCGAATGGGTGCAATCCCTGTGCCGGTCGGGGCCCACAGCTGGGATCCACCTTCTGATCCACCACCACGTGGAGGAAGGCGCCGTCGTGGATCTCGGGGAGACCGCCGTGGTCGATCTGACCAATCCGCAGCGCCGGTTGGATGGCACCACGGTTCCGGGGGAGATCGCCGTCTCTGCCGGACTCGATAGCTGTCCTGGACTCGCCCTCGAGGTCGCCATCGACGGCGCCCCTCCGGTTGCGCTCGCCCGGCGGGTGCTCGAGCAGGTTGGGGCCGCTGACGACGAGATGGTGCGCTGGGACGAGCTGGGGCACCCGGATGAGGACGCATGGTGGGGCGAGGATGCCGGTGCGAGGATCGTGGGGCCGATCGGGCGGCGGCCCGGAGGGGCTGGTGCTCTGGAGGTGACGTTCGGTGTCGACGGCGACAACCGCCCATGCGCCCACGGGGTGGTGGTAGCCATGACCGGGGCCGGCAAGACGGCGTTGTTCCACACGCTGATCGCCAGCCTCACCGTCCGATACAGCCCCGAAGAGCTGTGCCTCTACCTGATCGACGGCAAGAGCGGTGTCGGTTTCTCGGCCTACCGCGGTCTTCCCCATGCGGCGGTCGTGTCGCTTCGGACTCGGCCGGATCTGGCCCGCAGCGTACTCGACGACCTCGTCGAGGAGATGGTGCGACGCAACGAGATCTTCAAGCGCCACCACGTCGAGCACTTCGGCGCCTACCGAGACATGGGTTCGCCGGAGGGCCGTCTGCCCCGCCTCCTCCTCGTCGCCGACGAGTTCCAGCTCCTCTTCGAGGACGACCGTAACGCTCGGGCCGCGAGGGCACTCCTGCGCCTGTCCGAACAGGGCCGCAGCGCCGGGGTCCACCTGCTGCTCGGGTCGCAGCACTTTGCGCCGGCGGCCATGACCAACCGGAACCTCATCTTCGCCAACCTCCATCTGCGCATCGCCTTGCAGATGGCCACGGCCGACGTTCGGGGCTGCGTCGATTTCGGCCCGGAAGGGAGACGGCTGATCGAAGCCACGTGCACCCGCTCCGGCCAACTGGTGGCCAACGATCGGGCCGGCGACGACACTCGGAACCGGCCCGCCACGGCCGCCTACCTCGAGGATCGGCGGAAAGCCGAGCTGGTAGCCGCCCTCCGAAGCCGGGCCAGCGGATCACCGCCCCAGGTCGTGTTGGACGGCGACAACCAGCCGGACCTCGTTGACGATCCGCTGATCGCCCGGCTCGGCGAAGCCGACCACTGGCCCGACGACGCCAGCCTCGAACGTCTGGCCGGCGAGGAGCCGCGGTCTGGGGGCCTGGGCTGCGCCGACTGGATGGCCGCCGAGGGCCCGGTGGCGTTGACCCTCGGTCAGGAGTTCACCGTGCGGGGCCGCGCCGTTGCCGTCCTCCGTCGCCGGCGCCACGAGCATCTCTGTGTGGTCGGTGAGGCGGGGGCCGAGCGGGTGGCGACGATGGCGGCCGCCCTGGTCGGCGCCTGCCTGCAGCGTCCACCCGAGCTTCTTGCCATGTTGGTCGCGGACCGGTCCGTGTCAGGTGCCCCCTGGTCGGCGGCGCTGCGGTCGGTCGGCTGTCGGGCCCGAGGCGCCGGTTACGACGTGGAGCTCACCACTGACGACATTGGGGCGGCGCGCCTCATCAACCGGGCGGCGGAGGAGCTGGCCCGGCGGCGGAGCGACCCCGAAGGCAGGGCCGGCACCGAGAAGACTTGGATGGTGGTGGTGAGCGAACCGGACCGGGTGAGTGCCCTGGCCCGGCAACCGGACGCTTACGGGTTCGTCGACACCCCGCTTGGTGAGCAGCTCGGCCGGCTTCTCGATGAGGGCGCCGAGGTCGGGATCCACGTGCTGGCCGCCTTCGCCAGCGTCGGCGCCGCCCGGGTGGTGATGGCTGATCGGCGGCTCCGGGGTGGGTTCCGGCACCGGGTCGCCATGCAGATGCCCGACGACGACTCCTACATCATGGTGAACTCGCCGGCGGCCGCCCGGCTGCAACCCGATGGGCCTCGGCCGGTGGCCGCCGTCCTGTTCGACCGTCAAGCCGATCGGGGCCTGGTGTTCAAGCCCTACTCCCTGACGGCGCCGGGAACTTTCGAGGCCCAGGTCGACGCCGTCTTTGCCAGGCTGGCCCGGCGCCGGCGGGAGCTGGTGCCGTGAGCCTGGACGACACCATGGTGGCGCTGCGGGTGTTCGAGACCGAGGTGCGGGAGCTGACCGACACCCTCACCCGATCCCTCGAAGCCCTGCGCCGCCATCACGAGCAGCTCGGTGGGGTTTGGCGCGACGACTTTGCCCGTCAATACCGGCAGCGGTGGGACAGCTTCGAGCACCACCTCGACGACTACGTGCACCGGGACGCTCCCCGGTACGAGGCGTTTCTCGAGACTCGGATGGCGGCCCTGGGGAGGTACCTGAGCGATGACTGACGTCACCCGCCTGGCGTCGTGCCTGCGCGGCTACCAGGCGACACTCGAACGCCACCAGACGGACGTGGCCGCGTGCCGGGAACGACTGGAGCGCTCCTTGTTCCGCCTGGCGAGCGTGTACGACGGGGTGGCGGCCCGCGAGTTCTCGGCCCACTGGGCTCGAACCACGGACCAGCTGAAGACCTATCACGATGGAACCCGGGCCATCGCCGCGGTCCTGGCAGAGCGCCTGAGCTCCCTCGAAGAGGCGGACCGTCCCGAGGGGCGCTGAGCGTGAATCGGCCGGCAACGGCAACCTCGCCGGCCCGCCGGGCACAGGCGTTGGAGGAGGTCGCCCTCGACGTCGAGCAGTGGCAAAGGGTGGCCGTGGATGCGGTGTCCGCAGCCGAGGGCGCCCAAGCCGATGCCGAGTGGCGTCTGGACGGCGTGGCCGCGACCGTGATCGAGGCGGTGAGCACCGCCGAGATGACGGGCGAGTCGGTGGCCGGCGCGGTGGGAGAGATGGACCGCTTGGGACGGGAGGCCGACGAAGCGGGGGCCAGCGTGGACATTCGGGGGGAATGCGTCGAGCAAGCCAGCCGGTATGTCACGCAGACGGTTGCCCGCTGGCGGGACTGCGGCGGACGCCCCTTCCAGCTGGCGGAGTTGGGCAATGTCGACGCCGGGCAGGCTTCCGGCCGGCTTGCCGGTTGCCTGCAGCGGTGCCGGGCGCTGGCCGAGCGGGTCCGGTCGGCGGTCGCCGTGGAGGATGCGTTGGTGGCGAACGCCGCCCAGCACGAGGCATTGGTCCGCGCCCGGCAGGCACAGGCGAGGGGAGCGTCCCACCTGCATGCGCTGGTGGTGTCGTCCCGGGTGGATGCCGCCCGCGACGAGGCGGGGCGACGGTCCGAGCGCGCCGTGACCAGGTTGACGGCTCAGGCGGAGGCCCTCCACCGTTACGACCAGCCCGCGGGCGGGGCGTCATGACCGGTACCGCAGCCCGACAAGGGCGAACCGCCCTAGCCTGGCCCCATGTGTCGCAACATCACCACCCTGAGGAGCTTGGATCCGGAGGCCACGGCAGAGGAGATCGAGGCCGCCGCTCGCCAGTTCGTGCGCAAGGTCAGCGGGGTGCAGACCACGTCAGCGCGGACCGAGCAGGCCGTCGAGAGGGCCGTGCAACGGGTCCGGTTGGCCACCACCGAACTGCTGCGCGAGCTACCCCCTCGCCAGGTCCCCCCGCCGACCCTACCTCCGCTGCGGCGCCGGGCCTCCTGAGTCTCACCTTGTCGGCTCGCCTCCGGGTCGGGCCCGCCCGAGCAGCTCGAGGACCTCGTCGTCGGTCGTCTGAGCGAAGTTCGTGTACCAGTGGCCGACGGCGAGGAATCGCGCCGGGACGTGATTGCAGACCACGTCATCGGCAACGCCGCTCAGCCGGGTCGAAGTTCCCGGGGAGCACACGGGGACGGCCAGGACCAACCGGTTTGGCCCCTGGGCACGAACGGCCCGCAATGCCGCCTCCGCGGTGATGCCCGTGGCCAGGCCGTCGTCGACGAGGACCACGTCCCGTTGAGCGAGGCTCGGCAGCGGGCGGTCGCCGCGGTAGAGGACCACCCTCCGCTCCAACTCGTGGCGGGCCGGCACCGCTAGGGCTTGGAGGTCGGCGGCGCTGATACCGAGCTCGCCGGCACGATCGGAGATGATCGCCCCGACGAGCCCCTCGGCCACGGCGCCGATGCCGAGCTCCTCATGACCGGGAGCCCCGACCTTGCGGGCTACGAACACTTCCAACGGTGACCCCAGGGAGGCGGCGACCTCGGCGGCAACAGGGACGCCACCTCGGGCCAGGCCGAGGACGACGGGGTACTCGAGCCCTAGCGGAACCAACCGCAGGGCCAGTTGGCGCCCAGCGTCCCGCCGGTCTCGAAAGGGCAGAGCCCGACCGTCGCTCAGAGGCAGACCGTCAACTGACCGAGATGGATCCAACGCCACCATGGTGTCGCCTGCCCATCGCGGCGCGCAAGGCCTTCGGCCGGCTACATGCGTTGCCGCGACCACCCTCAGTGTGTAGGTTGTCGCCCACAATGATCGACCCGGCGGGCGGCGGGTCCGGTTCTTCCGGACCGGGTCGTGAGGCTCGGAGCGAGGGGAGGCGGCTCATGACGGGCTTACGAGTAGCACCCGGGTGCGGACAGGAAGAGAGAACCGGCAGGCGGGGTGGGGTAGCCCGGATCCTTCTGGCTGTGGTCTTGGCGGGATCCGGTGTCGTGACGGCGGGTCCGGCTGCGGGAGCCGATCCTCGCGGCGGTCAACCACCGGTACCGGCTCCGAGCGGGGTCAGGGCCCAGGTCGCCACCGCCAGGGCCCGTCTGGCCCTGACCCTTCACCAGCCCCATGCCGGCCGGCTCGAGACCCTCACCCATCCGGATGCCGACCACGCCGGCATACAGGCACCGGTGAGCAGCGGCGCCCACCCCTCGGTCCGTTCGGCGACGGCTCTGGCGTCCACCGGCTCCCCGACCGGTCTCGACGTCAGCTCCTTTCAGGGCGATGTCAACTGGGCCGAGGTGGCGGCGAACGGTGCTCAGTTTGCCTACGCCAAGGCCAGTGAGGGCACGTATTACACCAACCCGTACTTCAACCAGCAGTACCCGGGAGCTGCTGGTCAGGGCCTCGTGCGGGGCGCCTACCACTTCGCCGTCCCCGACAACTCGGCCGGGGCGGCCCAGGCCGACTTCTTTGCCAGCAACGGGGGGGCCTGGTCTGCGGACGGCCACACCCTGCCCGGCATGGTCGACCTCGAGTACAACCCCTATGGAGCCGAGTGCTACGGACTGTCTCCGGCCCAGATGGTGGCCTGGGTGTCCTCGTTCGTGAACGAGTTCTACGCCGACACCGGGCGGTGGGCGGTCATCTACACCACCACCGACTGGTGGAGCAGCTGTACCGGCAACAGCGCCAGTTTCGCCGGTCGCGACCCGCTCTGGATCGCCAACTACGGCGCCTCCCCCACTCCCCTGCCGGCGGGATGGAGCACGTACACCTTCTGGCAGTACGCCGACAGCGGCGTCTTCCCCGGCGACCAGGACGTCTTCAAGGGGTCACCTGCCCAACTTCTGGCCCTGGTCAACAATGACCCCGTGTCGGCTTACTACGCGTTGTTGGGGGGGAATGGGTCGTATCTGGGTAACCCGGTGAACGGTCCGTACGGGGTGGCTGGTGGCGAGGCTGAGGATTTTGCGGGTGGGTCGATCTAT
>JBPCNZ010000050.1:0-3321 GCA_051000755.1 Acidimicrobiales bacterium
TCCAAGCTCATGCGCTACATCGCCTCCTACAACGAGACCGCCAAGCCCTTCGCCTGGACCTATTCAGGACAGCCGCTCAAGGTGGCCGCCTGAACGCGCGCGGAACTGACGCGCGAGAGCACTAGCCGTCGGGGGGGCCGCCCTCATGGTCGGATGGCCCCGGGCCCCGCTGCTGCTGGTGTTTGCCGCGGTGGCCGTGGGAGGGATCGCCGTGCTCGGCAACGGGATGGCGAGCAACGTCGGCTGGTTCGCGGTGGCCCTGCTCGGGGGGTGGTGCATGCTGATCGGGGGACGCTGAAACGGCCTCACGTACCTGGCCGGTGCCCTGGCCCTGCTCGCGACCGAGTGGTTGTGGGTCCAACGCGATCCGGGTTGGGGCGCGTGGATGGTTGGCACCGCGCTCACCGTCCTGGCCTCCATGCTGCTCCGCCACGAGCTCGACCTGGTGTCCCAGCTGCGGGCCGCCCAAGCAGGGCTGGCCGGGCGGGCCAGGGCGGAAGAACGCAACCGCATCGCTCGCGAGTTGCACGACGTCATCGCCCACACCCTCACGATCTCCCTGTTGCATGTCACCAGCGCTCGGTTGGCGGTCGAGTTCGATCCTGACGACGCAGCTCGTGCCCTGGCCGAGGCCGAACGGCTCGGCCGGGACAGCTTGGAGGAGGTACGGGCGGCCCTGGGACTTCTGTGCCATGGCCCCCAGGGCCGGCCTGGCAGCTGCCGCCGAGCGCTTCAGCCCGTTCGCGCATGCTGACCACGCCCAAACCTGAGCCACGGCCTGCTTTGCCTGCGCTGTCGACCACCAGGCTGGCGCCATCGGCATCGATGGTCAGGCTCGCTGCCGTCGGCTCGCCCGGTGCGTGCTTTATGGCGTTGGTGAGTGCTTCTTGCAAGATCCGGTAGACGGCCAGACCGGTGGTGGCGGGTAGGCGGTCGGCGTCGCCCGTAACGGTGAGGGTGACATCGGCGCCCGCAGATCGAAACCGCTCGACCAGTGTCGGCACCTCCCGCACGCCCGGCAACGGCTTGACCGGTCCCGTCGCCTCGCCGTCCTGGCGGGTCCGGGCCACCTTGCCCGTCGCTGGCCAGCGCCAGGAGCTCGCCACGTGATCCGGGTCTTGCTGGTCGACGATCAGGAACTGGTGCGGGCCGGATTGCGGGGGATCTTGCGCAACCAGTTCGGATTCGAGATCGTCGGCGAGTGCTCCGATGGGGGTGAAGTCGTCGCGGCCGTCGCCACCGTGGCCCCCGATGTCGTGGTGATGGACATGCGGATGCCGATGGTCGACGGTGTGCAGGCCACTCATGACCTGCGTCGCCAACCCGACAGCCCGCCCGTCCTGGCCCTCACCACCTTCGACGACGACGAAGTGCTCGCCGGCATGCTACGAGCCGGGGCCTCCGGATTCATCCTCAAGGGTGTACCCGCCGAGGATCTGCAGCGGGCGGTGCGCGTCGTGGCCGCCGGAGGTGCCTCGTGGCGGGTAGCCCGCTTCGCAGCGCGACCCTGGATGATGGTGAGCGTCACAGTCCGAACGTCGCAGCCAACGCGGCCAACGGTTCGCGGGGCCCGCTCACCTCGAGGGTGGCGGTCGACTCGTCAGAGCGCAGCGACCACGTCGCCCACCCGCAGCAGGACCGTTCCGCGGCGACGAGGGCTTTCAGGTCCCCCAACGCCAAACGGTCGAAGACGATCCGGAAACCGTCGTCGCTCCGCTCGCGGTGAACGACGAGGGCAGCCACCTGGTGCCAGGCACGCGCTCGCTCGGCGTACTCAGGGGCGGGTAACGCACAGGCGAACAGCGGATCACCAGGAACCATGCTCCCACTCTGCAACCTCGAGTCAGGTCGAAGTCAAGGACCCTGGTCACCTTTTTTGCAAATCACGGGTCCGCGTGTCGTCAGGGTGTGGCGGTGGTGCGTTCGACGTCGCCTTCGGCGATGGCGCTTGGAGCCGTCGGTGTGGCCGTGGCCGGTTCGGTCGGGATCAGGTACCGGTAGATGACCGCGGCGGCGGCGCCTCCGACGAGGGGAGCGACGATGAAAAGCCATACCTGGGACAGGGCTTGGTGGCCGACGACGAGAGCCGGCCCGAGACTGCGGGCCGGGTTGACGGATGTGCCAGTCAGGGGGATTCCGATGAGGTGGACCACGGCCAATCCCAAGCCGATGGCGAGACCGGCGAAACCGGGGGAACCGACCCGGCTGGTGGCCACCAGCACCACCAGCACAAAGATGAAGGTGAGGACGGCTTCGGTGGCGAAGGCGCCTCCCGCGCCGATCCCGACCATCGACGCCTTTGGTCCCCATCCGTCAGCGCCGAGCCCGACACCCGAACGGGTATAGGAGGGCGCACTCGACACGATGCCCCACAGGGCCAACGCGCCCACGATCCCGCCGACAAACTGGGCGATCCAGTAGCCGACGGCTTCGAGGATCGACATCCGACCGGACAACAAGAACCCGAGGGTCACGGCCGGGTTGACATGGCAGCCTGAGATCGGCCCGAGGGTGTAGGCCAACGCCAGGAGCACGAACCCGAAGGCCAGCGCCGTCGTCATCACGCCGGCAGACGTCGACGAGCCGGTGAGCTTGAACCCGAAGCTCAAGGTGGCCACCCCGACGGCCACCATCACCAACAGCGCCGTCCCGAGTGCTTCGGCGACAAGCTTGCGATGCTCCATCACCACACCTCCGCGAACCGTTCGTTACCCCTGTGGTCTCCCTCGAAGGGCGAGAGAACCATCTCACAATCCGGCCGCCCAGACAAGCATATGCGGTGGTGGCGCCGAGGTAGATTGCCGGGAGGTCCTATGCCCTATGACGAGGAACTTGCTCACCGCCTCCGTGAACTGCTCGCCGATGAGGACGGCATCACGGAGAGGCGGATGTTCGGCGGCCTGGCGTTCCTCCTGCACGGCAACATGTCGGTCAGTGCGTCACGCAACGGCGGGCTCCTTGCCCGCATCGATCCGGCCGACACGGATGCCGTGCTCGCTCGGCGCCATGTCGCCCTCATGCAGATAGGCGGCCGCACCATGGACGGATGGGTCACCGTCGCTACCGAGGGGCTGAGGACCAAACGCCAGCTCGCTTCCTGGGTCAGTCGCTCCATCACGTTCGCTCGCACGTTGCCGCCGAAGCAGCGGGCAGTGCCACGCAGGCCTGCGTAGGTCGAACGAGTGGAGCGGACCGCTAACGGGGCTCCGCCCCAGCCCGACGAGACGGTGTGGTGGTGAGGGTGTCGTCGGTGCTGGTGGCGGTGTTGGCTGGTTGTTCGTAGGCTCCGGTCGAGCCTAGATACGGGGCCTTTCGGCCCTG